>CALJCO010000079.1 GCA_938023905.1 uncultured Collinsella sp.
CGTAGCGGGTGGTTTAAAGCTGGCCGCTGCGCGGCCAGCAGACTAAAGTCTTGAATGATACGCCGTTTGTGACAGTACTCACAAACGGCGTTTTTTGACCACTGGCGTGTCTGGCAGGCGGCAAGCACCGCCCGAATCCGCATTTTGAACGCGCCCGAATCGGTTCTGGAGCCGGTTTTCGCGCTCTTACTCGTCTTTGGGCGAGGGATGCTTGCAGACCACGCTCATGTAGATCATGCCGAGCACGGCTGCGGTGACCGAACCGGCGAGAATAGCGGCCTTGGCTGCAAGAACCTCAAACTGGGCCGTCGGGAAGGCAAGGCCGCTGATGAGAATCGACATGGTAAAGCCGATACCGCCCAGAATGCCCACGCCGGCAATCATGTGCCAGTTGACATTGTGCGGCAGCTCGCAGGCCTTAAGCTTAACCAGGGCAAACGTCATACCAAAGATGCCGATCGGCTTGCCCAGCAGCATGCCAAAGTACACGCCGAGCGTCACCGGGTCGGTGAGCAGCGTGCTCATGTCCACGCCCACTAAGCGAACCTGAGCGTTTACGAACGCAAAGATCGGCAGGATCACAAAGTTGACCGGCGTGGAGATCAGACGCTCCATGCGGATAAGCGGCGGGGTCACGCGGTGCATGACGCGCTCGACCTTGGTTGTCGAGACGGTAAAGTCATGCTGGCCCAGGATGTGTGCCTCATCATCGTAGCGGTCATCGAGCAGCGGCAGGCACTCGCCCAGCCAATCGGTGAGGCTATCGAGCTTGACGCCACACTTGGCCGGGATGGTAAAGGCCAAGATGACGCCAGCAAGCGTGGCATGTACGCCGCTCTTGAACATGCAGAACCACAGCAGCAGCCCCAGTACCGAATACGGGGCAAGGCGGTAATGCTGCGTCTTGTTAAGCCACACGAGCGCGCAGGTCACAAGCGCGGCGGCGCCCAACCAAAACGGATTGGGGCTCTGACCGTAGAAGATGGCGATGGCGGCGATGGAGATCAGGTCGTCGGCGATGGCGAGCGTCGAGAAGAACACGCGCACGCCGTTGGGCACGCGATTGCCCAAAAGCGACAGCACGCCCAGCGCAAAGGCAATATCGGTTGCCATGGGGATGGCCCAACCGTTGCGGGCGCCGGCATGGTTAAAGATCAGGTAGATGCAGGCGGGAACGACGACGCCGCCCACGGCCGCCAACATGGGAAGCATGGCCTGACGCGGATTCTTGAGCTCGCCGACCGTCATCTCGTACTTAAGCTCAATGCCCACCAACAAAAAGAAAATCGCCATGAGGAAGTCGTTGACGAAAAGCTCAACGGTGAGACCAGCCGTAAGGTTGCCCAGACCCACATACAGCGGGGTCTCCAAAAAGTGATGGATGGCCTCGTAGGCATCGGTATTGGCGCAGATGACGGCGGCGATGGCGGCGATCACCATGACGGCGGCAGAAATGGTGCCGTTCTCGGCAATGCGCTCCCAGATGTCGTGACGTTCAAAGCGCTTGCGCTCACGAACATTGAACAGCTGCTCAGTTGCTGCCATGGGCGGCTCCTTTCACGGGAAAGCTCCCGTCTTAAAAAAGCACGGCCCGCCCAGATGGCGGCGCCGCGCTCTAACGTATTACGCTTGCATCTAGCCTACCCTGCGCGACAAGCGCGCAAGCGCGGCCGAAAAGCGGAACCACAGGTTGAACATTATTTGCTCAACGGCACAGGCACGCCTGTCCAAGAGACGACGCGGCGACGTGCACAAAAAAGCGACCGGAGCGCGGGGCGTCCGCGATCCGGTCGTGGCGTTTGGTCAACTAAACCTAGCAGGCGGCCATAATGGGGGCAGCGACCTGCTTCTTACGGGAAAGGACACCCGGCATCCAGACGCCGTCGTGCTCGTCAGCAATGCCCAGGCCCTTCTGAGCAGCCTCGGTCTCGCCCTCGAGCAGGACCTGCGAGCCCTCCTCCATGATGTCGGTGATGCACAGGACAATGCCGTCGGCGCCCTTCTCGGCGGCGTAGGCGCGCATGGCCTCGCGGATCTCGTCGATCATGCCGAGTGCGCGGCTCTTGTCGACGGTCTCGTACTGGCCGATGAGCAGCTTCTTGCCAGCGGGCTCGAACATCTTGATGTCGTTGCCGACCATCTCGGCTGCGGTGAAGGAGCCGGACGGACGGGTGAGGAAGACCTCCATGCCAAACTTGACCGGGTCGACGCCCACCTGCTCGCCGAGCTTGGCGGCAACGGCGCGGTCGACATCGGTGGTGGTGGGGCTCTTGAGCATGAGCGTGTCGGTCATCATGGCCGAGAGCAGCAGCTTGACCTGGACATCGGAAAGCTCAACGCCGAGCACGCCGGCGAGCTTGGTGACGATGGTGCAGCTGGAGCCCCAGGGCAGGCAGATGTAGTGCAGCGGGCCGGCGGTCTCGAAGTCGCCGATGCGGTGATGATCGACAACACCAAAGACCGTGGCGTCCTTAAGGCCGGCGACGGACTGGGCAGACTCGTTGTGGTCGGTGAGGACGACGAGCTGACCGGCCTCGACGGAATCAATCACGCGGGGCTCGGCAATGCCGGCGTCGGCGAGCAACTTGGCGGACTCGGCCGGAAGCTGACCAAGGGCGCAGGCCTCGTAGGTGTTGCCGGCATACTCAACCTGGTTGAGCAGCTGGGACAGGACGACGGCGCTCATGATGGCGTCGTTATCGGGGTTCTGGTGACCAAAGACAAGAACGTTTGCCATGGATATCCTCCACTTGATATGTGTACTTGGACGTAGCTATGGTAGCACGCCGATGCCGAGCCTTCGCAGACGGAAGGGCCACGGCATATTTTGGGGCGCAGGCACGGGGGGCCAAGGCTGTCCCTTTTGCACCATGTTGGTGCAAAGTAACCTGTCCCCCTTGCACCAACTATTTGCCGGCGGCGCGCAGGGCTACGTAGGCGGCACCGATGATGCCGGCGTCGTTTTCGAGCGAAGCGACCTTAATGGGCGTCTCGCGCGAGGCGGAAAGCGCGTACTGCTTAAAGTGCTCGCGGACCTTGTCGAGGTAGACATCGGCCGAGGCGGAGGCGCCGCCGCCGATGAGGAACATCTCGGGATCAACCACGTTGGCGATAAGCGCCAGTGCGCGGCCGAGATAGTCGGCCATGGTATCGGCCGCGGCCAGCGCGAGCTTGTCGCCCTCGCGGCCGGCCTGGAACACGTCCTTGGAATCAGAAGGCCCAGTGAGCTCGATGGGCTCGACGCCGGCCTTTTTGCACTCGGCAAGGTAGTTGCTCACCACGCCGGTGGCGCTGGAATACTGCTCCAGATGGCCATGGCCGCCGCAGCCGCAGGTGCGCTCCTCTTCGGGGTTCAGGCACATGTGGCCAATCTCGCCGCCGGCGCCCACAACGCCCGACACCACGTCGCCGTTGACGATAACGCCGCCACCCACGCCGGTACCAATGGTGACCATCACCACGTTCTGTACGCCCTTGGCAGAGCCGAGCCAGGCCTCGCCCATGGCAGCGGCGTTGGCATCGTTCTCGTATTTAACAACCGCGTCGGGGCAGTGCTCCTGAATGGCGACTCTTAGCTCGGGCAGGTTAATGGCAATGTTGGCCTTGACCTTGGCATCGCCCGATGCCGGGATGGGGCACGGAACGGCCAGGCCAATACCCGCCACAAAGGCGCGCGGAATCTGGGCCTTGGCGACCACCTGGTCGATAGCCTCGGTCACCGCGGCAAAGCCCGCGGCGTCAACGATAGGCGGCGTGGGCACGCTGGCCTTGGCCAGCAGGTTACCATCCTCGTCGAACAGGCCCTCCTTAACCGAAGTGCCGCCGACGTCAATGCCGATGTAGTACTGCTTAGGTTCCATGGGAGCCCACCTTTCTCGTTTAAACATTGCCTGTATGGTACCGCTCCCAAGGCAAAAACCCACCAAAAAGGGACAGGTTTGTTTTGGCAGGTTTTATCTGGGGAAACGCAAATGGCCGCTCAACAGACCGCGCAAGACCATCCCCAAAAATAAAGGCGCCGGGAGGCGGAGACTCCCGGCGCCCGTCAAAGGGACTATGTTGTCTGTCGGACCGCACGGTCCTTCGCGGCGATAACGCCGACTAGGCCTTAAGTGCCTGCAGCTGCTTGTGGATTTCGATGAGCTCCGTCGCCATGACGCGCATGGTCTCGGTGCCGGCCATCTGGTCCTCGGCATGCAGCAGAATCAACGGAGCCTCACCGTTACGCTCGCCGTTGGCCTCCTTCTTCAGAAGCCCCATGTGAACATCGTGGCCACCGTTATAGGCCTCGTCGCCCTGCTTGATAAGCTCCTCGGCGGCGTCAAAATCGCCCTCCTTGGCCTTTTGCACGGCATTGATGTACATGCTCTTGGCGGTACCGACGTAGCTGATGATCTCAAAGCAGGTCATCTGCAGTTCGTTCATATCCTCCATGCGGAGCACCTAGCCCATCACGCTGACGCAGTGGTCGATGATGCCGGCAGCGTTCATGCGGCCGTAGTCGACCATGTTGATGACCTCGACCGGGAAACGACCGGCGGCCTCCTTCTCAAAATCGCCCTTGGTGTAGCCGATCTGCGGACCAAGCAGCAACATGTCGCACTCGCCCAGGTGATCGTGGGCCTCGTTCATGGGACGAGCCTCGACCTCAATATCCAGACCACGGTTTGCAACCTCGGCCTGCATCTTCTGGACCAGCAGGCTCGTGGACATACCGGCATTGCAGCAGAGCATGATCTTCTTCATGGTTTCCTCCTTATAACTGCGCGGCGCGCAGACGACGACTGGTTTTATTCCTTGCGGCTATTGTGCCCACCCCCCCCTGCATCTTTACACAAGGGAGAGAGCCGCGGGCACCGGCACCGCGTACCGGTGCCCGCAACGGTGGAAGGGAAAGCGAACGTTTAGGCGTTCTACTCGGCGAGAGCCTCCTGCTTGGCGATTGCCTTCTCGGAAATCTTCATAAAGGGCAGGTAGACGGCCATGCCAATGACAATCTCGAGAGCCTGCCACACGCCGGCGCGCCAGTCAAAGCCCGTAGCGAGCAGGGCATTGATGACGGGAGGCATAGTCCAGGGCACCTGGGCGATGCAGGGGCTGATGATGCCTGCGCAGGTAAGGCCATAGGTGATGCCGATGAACAGATCGGGAAGAAGGACAAACGGAATCATGAGCGGCAGGTTGTACACGATGGGGTAACCGTAGATAACCGGTTCGTTGATGTTGAACAGACCAGGCAGGATAGCCATCTTGGAAACGGTCTCGGAAGCCTTGTTCTTGGAGAACAGGAGCGTGTCGAGCAGAAGCATGAGGGTGCAGCCCGAGCCGCCGATGAGGGCGAAGCTGTTAACGATCTGCATGTTCATGTAGTGATCGGGCTGGATGGTGCCACCGGCGGCAAAGGTAGCCATGTTGTCGACGATGAGCATGGTCAGGATCGGCTCGACGGTAGCGCCAGAGATGGTGGACTGGTGAATACCAACGCAGAACAGCAGGTTAGCAAGGGTGTAGATGAGGATAACAGCCCACGGACCGGCGTTCATGATGCTCTTGAGCGGGTTGGAGATGCACGTGGAGATGATGTCGCACAGATCGGTGCCGGCGCACACGGCGAGCAGGGCTGCGGCAAGAGCGAAGATTGCGAGGTTGAGCAGCATCGGGATCATGACGTTGAAGGAGTTGGAGACCGCGGGAGGCACACCCTCGCCCAGCTTAACCTTGAGCTTCTCGACGCCAGAAATCTTGATGAAGAGCGAGACGGAAAGCAGGGCGATGATAATAGCCGAGAACAGACCGTTGGTGCCGGTGTTGGCAGTCGAAAGGGCGCCCGTGACCTCGGCGGAGGTGATCTTGTCGGTGAGCAGCGGGCTCGTGGCGGCAAGCGTGGCGGTGATCTGCTGCGGCATCATGATGACGAAAGCAGAGATGGCGACGACCACGCAAGCGAGCGGGTTATCGAAACGCTTGTTCTTAGCGAGGCTGTAGCCAATCAATCCGGCCAAGATAATGGCAGAGACGTTGAGGGTGCCCAGCGTAATTGCCGAACCCCACGTCTGAAGATTGGCAAGGCCCGCCGCATCGAGCGGGAACAGAGGGAACACGACGTTGTTAATAAGAACCGCGATACCCGCAAGGATATAGAGCGGCGTGATGGTCGCGAAGGCGTCACGCAGGGAACGCAGGTGAACCTGGTTTCCCACCTTCGCAGAGACCTCGGCAAACTTGTCGAGGAAGCTCTTTCCGTTGTCACTGGCCATGATTGCTCCTAACTTTCAAATCCGGCCTTTTCCTATACGCACGGTGGCCTGTCGCCCTCTGCCACCAGATGTGCCATGTGTTGCGCGCGGCGGCGCACGGTCTGGGCGTTCGCCCGGTCGCTAGTCAACCACGTGGGTCGTGGCGACCTGCTTGAGCCAAGCTGCCGACTTCTTAAGGCGGCGCTTGTAGCCGTCCATAAGGTCGACCTCGACAAAACCGTAACGGTTCTTAAAGGCATTTGCCCAAGACCAGTTATCGATGACGGCCCAATAATGGTATCCGCGGCACTTGGCGCCCTCGGCGATTGCCTTGGCAACCCACTCCAGGTGCTGGCGCACAAAGTCGACGCGGTAGTCATCCTGGATGGTTCCTTCGGCGTCACGGTTCTTGTATTCGTCCATGATGCCGATGCCGTTCTCGGAAACGAACCACTCAAGATCGGGGTAGTTCTTGGCGCAGTCCATGCCAAAGTCGTAGAGGCCCTGCGGGTAGATCTCCCAGCCGCGGCTCTCGTTCATAACGGCGTCGGGCCACACATACTCGTCGGCAAAGTGCGGCAGGCCGTACTGGTCGATCTTGCTCGCCGGCGCCTGAACGCGCGTGGGGTGGTAGTAGTTGCAGCCGAGCCAGTCGACAACACCCTGCTTGAGGATCTCTTGGTCGCCGGCACGGAACGGGAGCTTAACGCCGCCCTCGGCCAGGCTGTCGAGCACGTCGGCGGGAAGCTCACCCTTGGTAATAAGGTCGAGCCACCAGCGATTGCTGATACCGCTGGTCATACGCACGGCCTCAAGGTCTGCCTCGCTGGGGTTCTGCTTGGTGTAGACCGGGGTAAAGCAGTTGATCATGCCGATCTTGGCATCGGCGCGAATAACGCCCTCGTCATAGGCGCGACGATAGTTGGCCACGGCCAGCGCATGTGCCAGCGAGATGTGATACTGCACGGTGCGGGCGCGGCTAAAGTCGTGGAGCTGCGGGAACCACACGCCCTCCTGATAGCGCTGTTCGGGCTCGACGATGGGCTCGTTAAAGGTGAACCAGTACTTAATCTCCTGGCCAAACTCGTGGAAGGCGACGTCGGCGTAATGCGCGTAAGCCTCGACGACCTCACGGCTCTCCCAGCCGCCGCGGTTAAAGAGGTAGGTGGGCATGTCAAAGTGGTACAAGTTGACAAACGGCTCCAGGCCGGCCTCGCGAGAGGCGCGGAACAGCTCGTGATACCACGCGGCGCCCTCCTCGTTAAGGTTGCCGTCGGCATCGAGCAGACGGCTCCACTGGATGGAAGTGCGATAGGTATCCAGGCCCAAGTCCTTCAGAATGCGAAAGTCTTCCTGGTACTTGGTCATAAAGTCGTTACCGGCATAAGAGCCAACGCAGTTGTAGAACGAACCCAGATCCTGGATGGACCAGGTGTCCCACAGGTTCTCGAGCTTGCCGCCCTGGTTCCACTGACCCTCAGTCTGCGGGCCGGACATAGCGGCGCCAAAGAAGAAGTCGCTGGGCAGCTGATACTGAGCCATCAAAGTCCTCGCTTTCGTGTCTTAGAGCTTCCGGTTGGAGACGGGTTTGCTTTGGCAGGTTATCCGGCGCGGGCGCGCACCGGTCATACCGATATCCAACCCGCCAAAACAAAACCGTCCTCAAACAGTACAAGGAAACGCCAATGCATCTCGCTTGTTGTCTGTAACTATAGCGCTCTAATTTTCTATGTAAAGCGTCTTTTTCATTTTTCTTTATCGAACTTCTTTCATGAAAGCCATATGGATGCTTTTTAAGTAGGTATACTTTCTAAATATCGACGCAAATATGAAGGGAGGATTGCATGATTCCCAAATACGAGGCGATAGCTGCAGATATCCGTCGAAGCATCGAGGACAGCGCACTTAAACCGGGCGATAAGTTGCCCACCGTCGTTGAGTTCTGTGAGCTCTATGGCGTTTCCAAAATCACCGTCAAACGAGCGATTGAGCAGATCACCGAGGAAGGCCTTATTACCAGCCGGCGCGGATCGGGCACCTACGTCAAGGACACGGCGGGGCTTCCCGGCCAGGTGTTTTTTCAAGGCAAGAACGACCGTGCCCAGGGCTTTTCGTATGAGCACCGCGGGGAAAAGGTGACCTCGGTGGTCTACGATTTCTCGATCGTCAATCCACCGGCAGAGGTTGCGACCCAGCTGGGAATGGCCGAGGATGACTTCGCCTATCACATCGTGCGCGTGCGCCAGGTCGACGAGAAGCCCATCGTCATCGAGTACACCTATATGCCGCTCGAACTGATCCCGGGCCTTAAAAAGAAGGACCTGTACGGATCGGTCTACGGCTTTATCCGCGAGCAATGCGGGCTGAAGATTTCGAGCTTCCATCGCACCATTCGCGCTGTCGCGGCAACTGAGGAAGAGGCTGAGCGCCTGGATACCAAACCCGGCTCTCCCCTGCTCGAACTCAACCAGATTGGCTTCTTGGATAGCGGCACCGCGTTTGAATATTCTATCTCGCACAACGTAGGCGACCGCTTTGAGCTGCACAACGTAACGCTGGCATAAGTTTTTGTAGTCATACGGGCGCTCACTATGGCTCGTTTGGAGTGGGCGGCCGCGCAACACAATGGGGGTATGAACATGTCCGATTTGATTAAACTGACGCCGATCTTCCACGAAAAAATCTGGGGAGGCCGCCAGCTCGAAACCGTATTTGGTTACGACATTCCCGAGGGCCCCATCGGTGAGTGCTGGGCCATCTCGGCCCACCCCAACGGCGACTGCCAGATTGCGGAGGGCCCGTATGCCGGCCACACGCTGTCGTGGCTGTGGTCCGAGCACCGTGAGCTCTTTGGCAACTGCGAGAGCAAGGAGTTCCCGCTGCTCATTAAGATTCTGGACGCCAAGGACGACCTTTCGATCCAGATTCATCCCAACGACGAGTACGCCGCCGAGCACGAAAACGGCAGCCTGGGCAAAACCGAGTGCTGGTACGTGCTGGATTGCGAGCCCGGCGCCACAATCATCGTCGGACAGCGCGCGCATGACCGCGCCGAGGCCGCACAGATGATCGAGGACGGCCGCTGGGATGACATGCTCAACGTGCTGCCAATCCACAAGGGCGACTTTTTCCAGATTGACTCCGGTACTGTGCACGCCATCAAGACCGGCACGCTCATTTTGGAGACGCAGCAGTCGAGCGATGTGACCTATCGCCTGTACGACTACGACCGCCCCGGCACCGACGGCAAGCTGCGCCCGCTGCACATTGAGCAGAGCCTCGACTGCATCGATTTTAATGTCCAGGCTCCGACCGACGGCACCGTGACCGCGCCCGAGGTCGACGGCGTGACCGAGCTCGAGTCCAACCCCTGCTACACCGTCGATCGCGTTCGCGTCGACGGCAGCAAAACCCTCGACCAGCGCTGGCCCTTCATGTGCCTGTCAGTCATCGACGGCGAAGGCACCGTCTGCGGCGACCCCGTCCACAAGGGAAGCCACCTGCTAGCCCCCAGCACCGTCAAGTCCATTGACCTCGAAGGCAAAATGGAACTGATCATCAGCCACCTCTAGGTCGCACCAACAACCCAAACGCAACCAGGGGCTCCCCCGTCCATGTACGGGGGAGCCCCTACTCATATCTATTAATCTATCAGCCCACCCGGCTCTCCAGACCAAAAAGCGAACGAGCAAAGCGACGTTCGCAAGCTGCAGGCTAAAACGCCACAAGGAAGAGGGCGCGTCGGGGGCTTTGGTCGATCGCGAGTTCCGCACGAGCCGGAGAGCACTTAATGTGCTCTCCGTGCGAGCAGGACTGCCCGAGCAGGCGATGTTGCCCCATACGCCCGCCCAGGTCCGCCAGGATTACGACAACTTGACGATCGGCGCAAAGCCCTTCATCAGCTTTTTGGTCTGGCCGGTCTTTTCGAATTGAACCTCGATCATGTCTCCCGCGACCGAGATCACGGTACCCGTGCCAAAGGTCTTATGACTCACGGTATCGCCCGCGGCAAAGTCCTGCGATGCACTGGCGCGATCGACCTTGCGCTCCACCGTCGGCGACACCTTAGACGACGGCTTTTTGGCTCGCGGCGCGCCCGACCCAAAGGTCGAGGCAACACGGCCGGCGTCGGGCGAGACCCCGCGATGACGCTCGGTCCCGTAGCTGCTGCCGCCAAAGAAATCGTCGAAGCTCGATCCACCACGCGAGGCGGAACCGCCCGTCGAGCGCGTATGAGAGCCAAACACCTTGCCGCCGTACATATCCGAGCCCATGCCCGAGCCAAAGGTGCCATGACGGTCGCCGCGCTTCTCCCAGCCCGTGCCCTCAAAACCGGCAGAACCGATACCGCTAAACTCGATGTCCTCAAACGGAATCTCGTTGAGGAAGCGCGAGCGCGGGTTGGCAGAGGTCGAGCCGTAGGTGCGACGCGTAGCGGCATAGGTCAAGAACAGGCGCTTACGGGCGCGTGTGATAGCGACGTAGGCCAAGCGGCGCTCCTCCTCGAGCTTACCCGGGTCATCGCTGCCGCCAAAGTCGTGCACGTGCGGGAAGATGCCCTCCTCCATGCCGGCCACGAACACCGCCGGGAACTCCAGGCCCTTGGCGGAGTGGATGGTCATCATGGTAATGGCGTGCGTCTCGCCGGCCAGGGAATCCAAGTCGGAGCGCAGGGCCAGCCACTCCATGAGTGCCGGTAGCGCCTTACAGGTGAGCGGACCGTAGGTACGCTCGATCTCGTCGGCATGCACAGCGCCCGCCGGCAGCTCCGTCGGCGTGGCATACGCGTTGCCCGCGATGGCGGCGGCCAAGGCATCCTGCGGCGAGAGCGCCGGGACGGCTAGGCTATCGAGCGGATTGGAACCTGCGGCATCGCGCGCGCCGACGAGCGCCTCAAACGAGGATACCGGTGCAGACGGCCCCGGTTCGGGCGCGGGCGCGCTCACCACGACGGGCTCGGGCTCGGCGCCGGCAGGCACGTCGGCAACACCGGCTGCGCGCAGCTCTTCTAGGCTCTCGAGCGTACCCTCGATATCCTCGTGCGTCTCCTCAAATTCGGCAGCGACGCCCAGGAATTCCTGGATGTTCTCGGCGCGGCTCTCGGACTCCATGGTGCCCTCGGCGCGGAACGCCTGCAGCAGGCCCGTCTTGTCGACAATCATCTCGACGACGTCCTTGAGCTCGCCGTCCATGCGGCGGCCCTCGCGCACCAGCGCCACAAAACTCGACAGGCCGTTGCGCACCTTCGCGCTAAACATGCCCGTCTCGGCTGTTGCGATCTCGCAGGCCTGGAAGAACGAGCAACGGTTGCCGCGCGCAAGCTGCTCGATCTTTTGGATCGAGGTGGAGCCGATGCCGCGACGCGGCGTGTTGATGACGCGCTTGACGCTCATCTCGTCTGCCGGGTTCACGATCATCTTGAGGTAGGCCATGACGTCGCGGATCTCGGCACGGTCGAAGAATCGCGTGCCGCCCACAATCTTGTAGGGCACGCCCGCGCGCAGGAACATATCTTCGAGAATACGCGACTGGGCGTTGGTGCGATAGAACACAGCGATGTCGTCGTAGCTCGTGCCCTTGGAGTGCAGCTTTTCGATCTCGCCGGCAATCCAGCGGCCCTCGTCGCGCTCATCGCTTGCCTGGAAAGCCTGAATCTTCTCGCCATCGCCCTCGGCCGTAAACAGGCGCTTGTCCTTGCGCTGCGAGTTGTGGCGAACAACGGCATTGGCGGCGCTCAGGATGTGACCCGTGGAGCGATAGTTCTGCTCCAACTTGACGGTCTTGCAGTTTTTAAAGTCCTTCTCAAAGTCCAGTATATTGGTGATGTCGGCACCACGCCAGCTATAAATGGACTGGTCGTCGTCGCCCACGACCATGAGGTTTTGGTACTTGGCGGCCAGCAGGTTGGCAATCTCGTACTGGACGTGGTTGGTGTCCTGATACTCGTCGACGCTAATGTAGCGGAAGCGCTCCTGGTACTTGTCGAGCACCTCGGGGCGGGTGCGCAGCAGCTCGAGCGTGCGCACGAGCAGGTCGTCGAAGTCCATCGCGTTGGCGGCACGCAGGCGGCGCTCCAGCTCCAGGTAGACCTGCGCGGCCTTTTTGTCATTGGGGCTGTCGGCGGATTTAAGCATGTCCTCGGGCCCGATCATGGCGTTTTTGGCCGAGCTGATCTTGCTGCGGATCATGTTGATGGGGAACTGCTTTTGCTCGATGCCGAGCGCCTGCATAATATCGCGCACCATGCGCTTTGAGTCATCGTCATCGTAGATGGTGAACTGGCCGGTGTAGCCCAGCAGGTCGGCGTCCTCGCGCAGCATACGCACGCACATGGCGTGGAACGTGCATACCCACATGCCGCGGGTGCCGCTGGGGATGAGCGCCGCCAGACGCTCGCGCATCTCGGCCGCAGCCTTGTTGGTAAACGTGATGGCAAGAACCTGCCAAGGCTTAACACCCAGGTCGCCGAGCATATGTGCGATGCGGAAGGTCAAGACGCGGGTCTTGCCCGAACCGGCGCCGGCGAGCACCAGCAACGGGCCCTCAGTGGACAGGACTGCCTCGCGCTGGGCGGGATTAAGGCTGTCGATGTCGACGAGCGGCTTGGGTGCCGGCGCGGGAGCGTCGTAGATGTCGAGCGGGACGAGCTCGGGTTCCGGCGCAGCAGGGGCGGCATATGCATCGAGCGGCACGGGTTCCGGCGCGGGCGGCACGGGTACCGCGGCGTTCTTTTCCCAGGGCAAGGGCTGGGTCATGGGCGACTCCTCATCTGACGGACGGCGCGCCTGCGGGCGGCGCCATAGTTTGAGCCGTACCAGTATACCGAGCCGCGCGGACACCGACGCAAATCACACCACGACTCCGTGCGTCACCGTCAGGCTCGCCCCAACGGATTTGGCGCAATGGGGTCAGGTTACTTTGCACCAATCTATTGACAATCACGAAACCGCCGATGTCATGGCAGCAGCAGCGAGCGACGGTCAGGGCGAACAAATTGGCATGAAAAGGGGGCGGCATAGACCTTTTGGTCATGCCACCCCCTTTGAATGACAAGTTGTCGCCCTGACCGCCGCGCAGCGTCGACTAAGTTAGAGGCCGAGCATCGGCTCCAGGACGAAGAAGTACGCAAGCACCACGATGCCCAGGATGATGCGGTAAACACCGAAGCACTTGAAGTCGTGACGGCGGACGAAGCCCATGAGCCACTTAATGGCGATGAGCGAAACCACAAAGGCCACAACGCAGCCCACGCCCAGGATAGCGACCTCGTTGGCGCCGAACGTACCGCCCTTGATGAAATACTTGACCAGCTTGAGCGCACTCGCGCCAAACATGACAGGGATGGCCAGGAAGAACGTAAACTTGGACGCCACCGAACGCGTGCAGCCCAAAAGCAGGCCGCCGATGATGGTAGAACCGGAGCGAGACGTACCAGGCACCAGCGAAAGCACCTGGAAGCAGCCGATACCCAGCGCAGTCTTCCAGCTCAGGTCCTCGAGCGTGGCGATGGAGCCAAAGTCCAGATCCTCGTCATCGTCCTCATCCTCAGCGGTAGCCGCGGCGGGCGCCGCAAAGTGCGCACCGGCGGGACGTCCACCCGACACCACAGCACGCGAACCAAACGAACCGGCAACGGCCATTTCCTCGCGCTTGCTCGCGCGCCAGTTCTCAATCACGATAAACAGCACGCCGTACACAATGAGCGCCAGCGCCACGACGGGAGCGTTGTAGAAATGCTCCTCCATCCAGTCGTTGAGCGGCAGGCCGATCGCCGCCGCAGGAATGCAACCGAGCACAATCTTGCCCCACAGCACCCAGGTGTCGCGACGGCCCTCCTTGCCCTTGCTGGGCGAGAACGGGTTGAGCTCGTGGAAAAACAGCACGCAGACGGCCAGAATGGCGCCGAGCTGAATCACGACCAGGAACATATTCCAGAACGTCTCGCTCACGTTCATCTTGACGAACTCGTCCACCAAGATCATGTGACCCGTCGACGAAACGGGCAGCCATTCGGTGATGCCCTCGACCAGGCCCATGAAGGCAGATTTTAGAAGCTCGATAATATCCAAAGGGACCCCCTCGTTAGACACCCGCCGGTAGATGTTCTGCGGACGATGCGGGCGATGTCCCATTATCAACCGTTGGCGGTGCGACCGCGCCTACCCTTACCAAAAAACTCGCCCGTTCACAGAATTGCGAGCAGTTAAACCGAAATCCTTGGGTATAACTGCAACAAGATAAAGTGTCCGGCGGTCAACGCACCCGCGCCCGCCCGACGCACGAGCCCCGCGCCCGTGCGATAGACCAAGGAGGAAACCATGAACGAGGGCTACACCAAGGTATTTGTTTCACTCGACGGTACTGAGCAGCAGGATTTTGTGCTCGCACGCGCCATCAAGGTCGCCGCGAACAACGGCGCCAAGCTGATTATCGGCCACGTTATCGATTCCACGGCGCTCGAGAGCGCCGGTTCCTATCCGGTCGATCTGGTCAACGGCCTAGAGGAGGCATTTAAGAACTCCATCGCCAAGCAGCTCGAAGAGGCCAAGGCCAATCCCGACATTCCCGAGGTCGAAGTCATGATTCGC
The DNA here is from genome assembly GCA_938023905.1 of uncultured Collinsella sp. Taxonomy (GTDB): domain Bacteria; phylum Actinomycetota; class Coriobacteriia; order Coriobacteriales; family Coriobacteriaceae; genus Collinsella. The sequence continues at coordinate 14,825 of CALJCO010000079.1, forward strand.
GCCGGCCGCATTCGCGAGACGCTCAAGGACGAGATGCTCGACGTGGTTAAGCCCGACCTGGTGCTCTGCGGCGCCCGCGGCCTGTCCTCGATCAAGTATGCGCTGCTGGGTTCAATTTCGACGTTCCTGCTGCGCAACACCGACTGCGACATTTTGGTCGTGAAGTAGCGTTGCTCCCACCGGCCGCGGGGCCTGCGGGGTTTCCACGGGCACGTCCTCGCCGCGTTGCGGCTGCGGGATGTGCCCTTAGGAAACCCCTCCCGGCCCCGCGGCCTTCGCAGCCTTACTTCAGCGAGTTGGCTGATAAAAGATGGCGTGCCGCCCCGTTTGGGGTGGCACGTTTTGTTTGGGCTGCACGTTTTTGTTTGGGCGGACGTCTGCCGCGTGCGTTACTCGAAATATTGAAACTTATTCGTTGAAAACGCGAATGTTACGACGAAGCCTTCGCCGGAGTCGGATGCTGCGGTGACGTCGATGCCCATCTTGGAGCACAGACGCGCCACCAGGTAGAGGCCGATGCCCGTTGCGCGCTTGGTGGTGCGGCCGTTGTCGCCGGTAAAACCTTTCTCGAACACGCGCGGCAGGTCGGCCGCGCTCACGCCGCAGCCGTTGTCCGCGACGGTAAGCTCGATGCGTTCGCTCGCCAGGCCCTCGTCCAGCAACGCGCCCGAAAACACGATCTTTGCGCCGTCCTCGCGCGCATATTTGATGCTGTTCTGAATAAGCTGGCCTAGAATAAACTCGAGCCACTTCTCGTCGGTAAAGACCTCAAAGTCGAGGTTCTCGCACACCGGAGCCACGTGCGCCGCGATAAGCTCGCGCGCGTTGGCTTTAATCGCGCCCGTCACCAAGGTCTTGAGATCCCAGCGACGAATCAGGTAGTCGCGCTCCACGACTTCCGAGCGCGCGTAGTACAGCGCCTGGTCGATATAGCGCTCCACGCGAGCCAGCTCGCGACCCAGGTCATCCACACGCGACAGGTCGTCTTCGCTGCCATCCAGGTTTTCCAAAATCAGATGGGCCGCCGCCAGGGGCAGCTTGGCCTCGTGGACCCAGCTCTCGATATAGTCGCGATAGTCATCGGTCTGACGCCGGCCTTCGGCAACCTCGTCGCATGCCGCCTTGCCCACCCGGCGCAAGACCTCGTACTCGAGCTCGCCCTCGGCATAGGTCGGGCATTGCACCATCTCCTGGACCCATGCGGGACTCTCGAGCTCCTCTGCCGCGCGCTCCAACTGACGCAGAAAACGGCGACGGCGAGCGTACTCGATCACGATGCCGAGCATACCGAAGATAAAGGACACGCCAACCGCCACGACCACGATAGAAACGGGTGCGCCGGCGACCGTCAGCACAAAGCAGCTCAGCAGCACGCCGCACGTCCACACGGCGACGGGAAGCAGTGCATCTTTAAAGAACTTGCCAAACGACATAGCCGGCCCCTAGACCGAATAGCCTTGACCGCGATGCGTCGTCAAATACCCCTTGATGCCGATTTTTTCGAGCGTGGTGCGCAGGCGGTTGATGTTGACGGTGAGCGTATTGTCGTCCACGAAGGCGTCGGAGTCCCACAGGTCCTGCATGATGGCCGAGCGCGAGACGATCTTGCCCGCGCGGCTCAGGAGCAGCGAGAGAATGCGCAGCTCATTTTTGGTGAGCTCGGTGCTGTCGCCGGTCGCCGTGTTGGTGACCATAGAGCGGGCGAGGTCGAGCTCCAGCCCCTTGTGGACGAGCGTGCTGCGCTCGCCTGACGCCGCGGTGCGACGCAGCAGTGCGTTGATGCGCGCCACGAGCACGCGCGCGCTATAGGGCTTGGGAACAAAGTCGTCCGCGCCGAGCGTCATGGCCATGACCTCGTCGATCTCGGTCGTGCGCGAGGTAAGGACGATGATGGGGACCTCGGATTCGCGGCGAACCTCGTGGCAGATATGCTGGCCGTCCTTGACGGGAAGCGTGAGGTCGAGCAGCACCAGGTCGGGCGCGACGGCGAGAATATCGCGCGAGACATGCTCGAACGATTCGCAGGCCTCGATTTCAAACCCGGCGCGGGCAAGGATGTCGACAAGCTCACGACGAATGGGCTCGTCGTCCTCAACGATATAGATTAGCGCCATGGATTCCGCTCCCCTCTTGGTTGTCTTGCCACCATTATGGCTGCGAAACTGCAGGTGCGCGCCACGCACGTCGCCAAGGTGACAGAACTGTTCGCGAGCGGGGGCGTTTTGTCCGCCTCGCACTCGCAGCGGTGGCGGGAACCAAAATGATTCTTTAATCCCCGTCCCAGAATAATCATTTAGCGACGGGCACGAAGCTTTTCGTAGCCGTCGGCGAAGAAAGCGACCGTGGCGGCGTCGGACTCGGCGGCGTCGGCGTCGGCGGCAGGCACCACGCCGTGCTCGTCACTTACCAGGAACAAGGCGCCCTTGAGCTGTGCGGGAATGTCCACGCGCGTGACCGGGATGCCCTTGGTCTGGGCCAGCTGCTCTATGAGCGTCGCCGTGCCGCACAGGCACTCGTCCGCCGGCGCCACAAAGGCCAGCTCGCCGTTGTTGACGGCAGCGAGCAGCTCGGGCGCCACGCCGGTTTCGTCGGCCTCGGAGCGGGCCTCGGCGGAGCGGGCACGCAGCGCCTTGGCCGAAGTATCGGCCAGCGGCTCGTACTCACCCACCGTCATGGCGGCATTGCCGTTAACGTCGATCACCAGCATGAGCACGCCGTCGTGCGCGGTGTAATCGCCCTCGGCAAGCGACCACTCAACGTGCTGCTTAGCCCAGCTGAGCATGTTATGGGTAAGCGGCTCGCCCTGCACCAAGCGCTCGGACAGCGCGCGAATGTGACGGTTGAGCATGGGCACCTTTTTGTTGGACATGCGCCAACGGCAGATAAGCGCGGGCTTGTCGAGCGTAAACTTCTCGACCGCCTCCTGATTGGCGCAAAAGTCCTCGTACGCACGCTGGTCCTCGGCATTGCCAAACAGCTCTGCATCATCAATCTGGGGCATGGTTGTACCTTTCGTGTTAGTCATTCCGTCCTCTTATACCAAAAAGACGGCCCTCCAAACGGAGCGACCGTCTTTTGCAGAGATTATTTTAGAAGCGAGGCGGTCCAAGGGACGAGATAACATCCCATCCTCCCCAGTCAACCTAACAGGTCGGCGAGGGTTGCCCAGGTGCCGCAGATTGCCGTGAAAGAGGAGCGACGCGTACTTGGGTACGCGAGCGACGAATGAGCGGCAAGGTGCGGTGGCTGGGCAAGCCGCAGCGCCACCTCCCTACTTAATGGCGGAAGTGGCGGGCACCCGTGAAAACCATCGCAATATTGTGCTCGTTGCAGGCCTGGATGCTCTCGTCGTCGCGCTTGGAGCCACCGGGCTGGATGATGCAGGTCACGCCGTGTGCGGCAAGCACGTCGACGTTGTCGCGGAACGGGAAGAACGCGTCACTTGCGCAGGCAAAGCCGCCCTTCTCCACGCCTTCGCGCTCGCAGAAGTCCTCGGCGCGTTCGCAGGCAAGCAGTGCGGAGTCAACGCGGTTGGGCTGACCAGGGCCCATGCCAATGCCGGCCTTGCCCTTGGAGACCAGGATGGCGTTGGACTTAACGCCCTTGCAGACCTTCCAGGCAAACTCGAGCTCGGCCATCTCAGCGTCGGTGGGCTTGCGATCGGTGGGGAACGTAAAGGTCGCGGGATCCTCGGTCACGTGGTCGACCTCCTGCACCAGCATGCCGCCGTCGATGGAGCGCAGCTCCACCTGGGCACCGTGGTCCACGCCGCCGGTAGCCAGCACGCGCAGGTTGGGGCGCTTGACCATGCGCTCGAGCGCCTCATCGGTGTAGCTCGGGGCGATGATGACCTCGACGAACTGCTTGTTCTGGTCGGCGAAGTGCTCAACCAGCTCAAAGGGAACCTCGCGGTTGCAGGCGATGATGCCGCCGAAGGCGCTCTTGGGATCGCAGGCGAAAGCGCGGTCGTAGGCGGCCGTGATGTCCTCGGCAACGGCGGAACCGCAGGGGTTCTGATGCTTGAGGATCACGCAGGCCGGCTCGTCGAACTCGCGGACCAGGTTCCAGGCGGCATCGGCGTCCAGATAGTTGTTGTAGCTGAGCGGCTTGCCCTGGATCTGCTCGGAGCCCACAAGCGGGAACTGAGAGCTCGCGGTGTTCTCGCAGCCCTCGGCAAAGCGGTAGACCGTAGCCTTTTGCTGAGGATTCTCACCATAGCGCAGGTCGTCGACCTTCTCCAGCGAGATCTCGAGCTTGGCAGAGGTGTCCGCCACGTCGCTTGCCTGAGCGGCAAGCCAACGGGAGATAGCCGTGTCGTAGGCGGCGGTAGTCTGGTAGACCTTCACCTGCAGGCGGCGACGGGTGGAAAGCGTGGTGCAGCCACCGGTCTCGCGCATCTCGGCCAGGACGGCATCATAGTCGGCCGGGTCGGAGATGACGGTAACGCTCGCGGCGTTCTTGGCGGCAGAGCGCAGCATGGAGGGACCACCGATGTCGATGTGCTCGATGGCATCCGCAAAGGTGACCTCGAGGTTGGCGACGGTCTTCTCGAACTCGTACAGGTTGACGACGACCAGGTCGATTAGCTTAATGCCGTGCTGAGCGGCTTCCTGCATGTGCTGCTCGGAATCGCGACGGGCCAGCAGCGCGCCGTGAACCTTGGGATGCAGCGTCTTGACGCGGCCGTCCATCATCTCGGGATAGCCCGTGAACTCCTCGATGGGGGTTACGGGAACGCCCGCGTCCTCGATGGCACGAGCCGTGCCGCCCGTAGAGATGATCTCGACGCCAAAGTCGTCAACCAGCGTCCGTGCGAAATCGACGACGCCCGTCTTATCGGTAACCGAGATCAACGCGCGTGCGATCTTCACATCAGATCCCATGCAGTCCTCCTGTCTGGTACGCCGCCGTGCTCTGTGAGTCGGTGATACGTCGATCTGCAGCGCTCGCGCAGCGGCATTGAAAATACTGATTTAATGTAGCGCATCGAGCGCGTCGATGCACCCCGCAACGGTCGCATGTGCAGAAAAAGCTTGCGAGCGGAGGGCATGGGCGCAGCACCGGGCGCGGTGAGTTCATGGAACACAGGGGCACCATAATTAGATGCCAATGGCGTGGTAGAACTGTGCTCGATATGCATCCGCAAAAGAAAGAGGCACTATGGTCTCGCGGGTTCTCTACCGACCTTTTGACACCGAAGACTTCGACGCCATCGCGCTGATTCTGCAGCAGCTTTGGCATAACAATTCGGATAACGATGAGTACAACCGCCTTGAGGCCGCGTGCGACCTTGCCTACTGCCTTTCGTCGTCGACGTTTTCGCAGGTTGCGGTAATTGACGGCGAGGCGCGCGGCATTGCGCTTGCACGCGCAGGACAGAGCCCCGGCGTCACTATCAACGAGCATTGGATGGATACCGAACGCGCGCTGCTTTCGCAGATGCGCGAACTGGAGCCCGATGCCTGCGCCGAGTATCTCTCGTTTGTGCGCGCAACCATCCGAACCAACAACCGCCTGCTCGAGAGCAGCCCATTGCCGCACGACAACGAAGTCACGCTGCTCGCCGTCGATCCCGATGTCCATGGCCTGGGCGTTGGCTCGGTGTTGCTCGATGCCGCTGTCTCGTACCTTTCCTCGCGCGGGGCGACAAGGGCGCACCTGTACACCGACTCCAACTGCTCGTGGAAGTTCTACGAGCTGCACGGCTTTAAGCGCACGGCCACGCACCGCGCCAACCGCGAAGAGCGTCGTCACGACATGCCGCGTGAAAGCTTCCTCTACGAACTCGATCTAACAGCCTAGCCCAAGCAGCCACACCTAGTCATTTAAGAACGTCCCCAATGACTGATCCCCAACGACTGGTCATTTAAGTCTGCCCCCAATGAGTAGCCTAGAGGGCCTGCAAATGGCTGTGGTCAAAAAACATCAAATATGAGTACTGTTACCTTTTTAGTAGCAGCGATTTGGGGCATTTTTGAGGCTTGTAGGCATGACGACCAGCTGCACGTGTTGACGTAGCTCCCCAAATGTTCAATAAAATGGGCTCCTAACGAGAAATACTCTCATTAGAAGCCCATTATTATGTGCAAACATATGCGACCATCGCAGCAACAGTACTCATATTTGGTATTTTTTGTCCACTGCCCCTAGCGCGAAGGTGGCGCGCGCAGACGTGGTGTAAGAGCGTCCCGAGGTCCGTCGCTGCAAGTCC
>CALJCO010000080.1 GCA_938023905.1 uncultured Collinsella sp.
AGCGTCCTAGTGTTCGCTTCTAATAAAGAAGGCCAAGATTCGGGACGCAGTTCATATTCGCAAAGCGCGCGGCGCGACTTTGCAACCTGATCTCCCCAAGCTCGTCCCTCTCCTCATTGACTAGGATGCCTCCCCTTATCAGCTCCGCGACAAGATCATCGGCATCCCGAACGTCCCCTTCTTGAATCCTTTTGAATTTCTGCGCGTATTCCGGATTTAACGACAGGATGCCGCCGGTTCGCGCATTCATGATAAGAAGACTTCCGTTATGTTCATGCACCACATTAAATTGCGACAGTTTCACTTCGCACCATCTCCATTTCCAACCAAATCCATATCGACCCTCAGACGCTGCGCATACGCCAGCGCACTACCTTCTTCGATAAAAACTGCACGAAAGCAGCAATAGACATGCGAGCGACACGATGACCGCATGGCCGCATGCAGCCATCAGGACCGTCCCGCCGGCAGCCCCGCACGCCCTCATCCAATAAGCCATGTGAACCGGGGGTAAAACGGTTGGGAAACTCATCGCGATAACAAGGCCCGCGAACGTTGCGACCAGCAAGGCTCCCGACACAAGAGATCTGATCCTGAACACCTCATATGCAACCGCAACCATCAGCGTATAAGCGGCGTCTATAACGATATTCGACAGGAGTGCCGAGGTCACATTACCAACCGTAAGGCTGTCTAGACCGCTTCCGGAGCACACGGCAAAGACCGCAGCGACACCGAGAGTAAACACGATGTAGGGGCACAGCGTATACACTTCGCAAGCCAATGTCTTTGCCGCAAACAGCTGCCAGCTGCGGAAGCCCCGAGCAATCGAAACTCCCCTTGCCGACACGCTCGTCGCATCACCGAATAGCGTCCCCGCCACAACAACAGAGACGATTGGGAAGAACACCGTATGCGCCATGGAGACGACACTTAGCCAGGAAGAGATACCCGTTGGCCCAACCCCTATCGAGAAAAGATAGCCCGGATCGGCGGAAAAGCCAAAGAACTGGCCCTCTCCCCCTGCGGAGACCCATGCGCCGGACCCGGCAAACACATAAATCCCCGCGATGCCCAAATACATCAGCGCTATTATCACGGCGAGTTTCATTCTCCTTGCGCGGAACAGTTCCGCCCTGACCGACATCCCAAGATTCATCGAACCGCCGTCCTTACAAATAGCGAGACGAGCGCAACTCCAACCGACACAAGCACAGTGCCGCCCGCATACAGCAAAACCTGAATTACACCAACATTCTGCATACTCAGGGAACACAGGTTCATCAGGTAATACACGGGCGAGAGCATGAGCAGCAAGCTGGGCTGACCGCTTCCGTATGTACTTGGGAACCACACCATCACAAATGTCGAAACCGCTATTGCAACGACGCTGCTCGCCACCACACTCCTCGTGAGCAAATACAGGGCGAAGGTAGCGGCGTACATCGAAATGAGCAGCAGCGCGATCATCAGCGCAATCGATACAAATTGGGCAAACCCTGAGCACGAGGCCCCAACGTCCCATTGGGCCATCTTGGTTAAATACAGCGCAGTCGTAGAAAGAAGATACACGGCACCGACCAGAGTGCAGTTCACCAACAGCTTCGTGATCACAATCGCCGCCTGCGACACCCCTCGCGATCTCGATACGGCGTAAGCCACGGATTCAAAGTCTCTCGACGTAGCGTAAACCGCGTAGAGAATCGTCACCGGAATCCAGACCACTGTAGACGCAAAAGACGTCCGGGCAACAGAGCCCAAAACGTCCCCTGCATCCACTAGGTTTCCAATAAAACCTATAGCCCCTCCAAGCGTATACGGGTCATCACCGGCGACCATGATCAGCACCTCAGACGAAGTCGCAGCCGCAACCACATACAGCACAGCCGCAAGCGCAATCATCAGAGCGGTCGCCGGGTGCCTGGCGAGCAACCATACCTCGCTCCGAAAAGCTGAGATGAACTCGCGTTTCATCACAGCTCGCTCTCTCGACCGATGAGCTCCGAATAAAACTCCTCAAGGCTCTTCCTATGAGAATACGCCTCCGCAACCCTCACACCTGCGGTCGAGAGCGCTTCGATTGCAATGCCCCGCCCTTCCTTTTTCTCCTCATAGCGCATAAGGACGCTGCCGTCCGGCAGAAAAGAATGTGAGGTCTCATCTCCGAGAACCGATCTCGTTCGCTCCAGATCGTCCACATGCAACACGAAACCACCGCGGCATGACTTTTCCAGCTGAGGTGCGGTCATCCTTCGAATGAGGCGACCATGACTTATGAAGAGGTAATCAGTTGCCAGCTTGTGCATCTCCTCAAGATTGTGGCTGGATACGAGAATCGTTTTACCTTGATCTTTGTTAAGATGCGTAAGGATTTTTCTTACTTCGACTATCCCCATCGGATCCAGGCCGTTTGTCGGCTCGTCCAGGATCAACAGCTCCGGATCGCCCAGCAACGCTATGGCCAGATCGAGACGCCTCCTCATTCCCATTGAGAAGTTCTTCACTTTCTTCCCGCCGGCCTCCCCCAAACCGACGGTTGATAACACACCGTCGATGGAACGATCGGTGGGAAGCCCCCACTCAATACAGCGAACGACCAAGTTGTCTCGCGCGGTCAGATTAGGATACGAAGCATTGAGGTCGGGCATATAACCCAGCCTTTCCCTGCAGCTCCGTATTTCACGTCTCCCGGTTTGCCCAAACATCGAGATCGTTCCTGACGATGGCTCCGAAAGCCCCGTGATCAATCGAATTAACGTGCTCTTGCCGGCACCATTCTCCCCAATGAGTGCACACAGCTCGCCTTCCATTAAAGAGAACGAGACTGATTTAACCGCTTCAAACCCGCCATATCTCTTGGATATGGCACGCAATTCAACTGGGACTTCCCGCATGGACGACATCCTCCCCGTCAATAAAAAGGGACGACATGGCAATTGTGCGGGGTTATAGGTAACGTCGGTTCGCCCCCCATATTGCAATGCCACATCGCCCCTCAGGCGCTGCTGGCCAAAATATCTTTGAACAGTCTGTGCACGCCGTACGGCGTGCACTATCCGCTAAAAGCGGATAGTGCACTCCTGTGAAGAACACTTGGTGCTGCAGCTGCCGTGCGCGTAAAAGAAGCAATTGCTGCACATGGGCTCAGCCCCGGCTGACGGCTCGGTAATCCATTCCATTTCATTCCCCTCCTTTCGCGGTAGAAAGCCAGTTCATCTCTGCCCCCTAGAAACGGAACGTGCAGGACTGATTGGGGCACCTCTTCGTGCATCCCCCGTGCGCGTAGAAGAAGCAGTTGCCGCACGCGGGTGCAACGCCTTCCTCCGGCTCGTTAATCCAATCCATCTCTCCCTCCTTTCCTTGCATACCGAATTGATAATGTTATTCTAATTCGATATGTATCATATTTCAATATAAGCTTATTTATATATTACACAAGGTAAGCACCCCCCTGCATCCAGCACAGGAAATGACTCTCTCGTTCCCCAGTGACGCGGCGAGAAATACAGGCCACTGCAGGACGTTGAATGAACAGCCCGTGAAAACCGTTGTTTTCACGGGCTGCACCTGCTCAATACTTTTTTATTCTCCAGCCTCAGTCGTCTCTAAGATCGACCACGTAAACATGATCTGACTCCAGGACCGGGTCATCACCCGTCGCGGTCGCCCTGCTCAGCGCGTTGCGGGCGCGCCGCGTCGCCAGTTCCTCAAGTTCTCTTTCGTTGACGCGCTTAATAAGATCGCCAGGCTGGCAATCAAGCTCTACGCAAATATCCAGCAATGTCTTTAACCTAATTGCCTTCACCTTGCCATTTCGTATTTTTGAGATACTTGCCGGTGTGTGCCCGGTCGCCCGAATGATATCCGTACTCGTCTTTCCGCGTCGAAGCAATAAGCTTTCAAGCTCAATAATCAGATAGTCCATGCCGCCCCTCACACCAAATCCTCGGTCTGGTCTTGAAGCAGAGCTCCGTAGCGCCATATCGCAGAAATCGAGAAGCAGCAAACGGCCCCCAGCACAGCACCAATATCTATGGGCAGGGCCAGGTTTTCAAACATCGAATAGGCGTTCCCCAGCAAGTCGAAGGGGCCAATCACTATCGAAAGAAACCCCGGAGAAAACAAGAGGTCACCTATTGCCGCTGCAACAAACAGCCACCCGATAATCGAGATTCTTCGAGCATGCGAAAGGGTAAAGGGCGATTCGCCATGAGCCATGTCCATGCTGATTCCCCGCAGGGTCCATGTGGCCCCTCCGGAAATCAGAAGATACATCAAAGGAACCACTACGGAAACCGTCTTTGATGGATCATATAGGTTTCCTTGAGCAGCCATAAGCCCAATGGAAATAACCACCACCACCGAACAGCAACACACCGCTATAAACAGCGCCGTAAACAGAATCCCAAGCCTTCTTCCGAGAGTCATCATCTTCTGGATGGACTTATCGATCTTCTGGGCGCTATTCACCACAGCTCCTCCTAAAGCAATCAGAGGTCTTCTTACTTACTGTTTTTCCTACATTGTAACGAACTCGATAAGAAGAGGGTCGCTTCACGCCGCGCAATCCCGAACTCCAAGCGTTTCTCATCAGCATTGCCCATCTTTCGAGTCGAAATTCAAATCCAGTTTCTTATCGCATGCTGAAATCAACCCGAACTGGATGTGACTGGAAAACAGCGCGCTGCGTCGGTCGCGCTTTCCCGAGCGACTCTGGCACAACAGACGATATGAGTTGAACATTGGGGCCTCTCCCCTTGCAGCTCTCTCGTGGGTCGGGCGACAATGGTCGTACCATCAACCGCGGCCGCGCGCTGCGGGCCCTCGGCCTCGGCTGCGTCGTCGGGGCGGTCCCGAAGATGCACCGGCCCGCGGCCGACCGCGGCCGCAAGAACGACCGCCGCGACGCCGAGTGGCTGGCACGCATGCTGGCGCGCCGCAACGTCGTCGAGGTGTGGGTCCCCGACGAGCGCCCTCGAGGACGCGCGCGACGACCTGCAACACGCCAAGCAGCGGATGTCGAAGTTCCTGCTGCGCCACGGCCTCGTCTTCGACGAGACGACGCCGGCCGGCAGGCGCAGGGGCGCCTGGACGGGGGCCTACTGGGACTGGACGGAGTCCCTCTCCTTCGACGAGCCCGACGACGCCGCGGCCTACGAGCACTACATGGACGGAAATGACCTGGTAGAGAACCCTCGCACCGTCTACGTCGCAGGGGACGTAGACGAACTCGTCGAGCACGAGCAGCCTCGCGGGCGACACGTCGTTCAACAGTTTCGACAGCGTTCCCTTGCGCTTCGCGTTGCCGAGCTCGAGAACCAGCTGCGCGGTCTGCCAGAACCTGACCGACATGTCCGCGGCGACCGCGCGCATCGTGAGGGCGACTGCCATGCGCGTCTTGCCGCGCCTGGACTTACCGAAGAAGACGAGGTCTTCGCGCGATTGTTTGTGTCAACGGCCAACTGAATGTGAACCCTTCTTGCATTGTTGCAACCTGGCTGGCAGCCGGTCTTTAATGACGACGACCATTGTCGCCCGACCCACAAAAGAGCCGCAAGGGGAGGAGCTCCCAATGTTCAACTCATATCGTCTATGGCGCACTACCATTCACCGAAAGTCGGCAACTTTTTCATTCTCTCTATACATGTTTAAACAACATGTTCTACAATAGGGACAATAGCAATGGAAACTCGGGACGAGCCGTCTATCCATCTACGGCGCAGCCCCTTATTCAAAAGGACGGTGAGTGCATCCATGGAGCGTGCAAGCGGCGTTCTGATGCCCGTTTCGTCATTGCCCGGACCTTACGGTATCGGCGGCTTTGGCTGGAACGCCTATGACTTTGTCGATTTCCTCGCCTCGTGCAAACAACATTACTGGCAGATTCTCCCCCTTACGACAACGAGCTATGGCGACTCGCCCTATCAGTCGTTCTCGGCCCGTGCGGGCAACCCCAATTTCATCGACTTTGCCGAGCTTATCGAGGCCGGCTATCTGGAGCAGTGCGATATCGACGGCGTGTACCTGGGCTCCGACCCCAGCAATGTCGACTATGGTGCCATCTTTGGTGGCCGTCGTCAGATTCTCGACCGCGCCGCCGAGCGCTTTGCCGCCGACAAGCCGGCCGACTTCGACGACTTTGTCCAAGCAAACGAAGACTGGCTCATCCCCTACTGCGAGTTCATGACCGTCAAGGAGGAGTGCGGTCTCAAGGCCTTTTGGGAGTGGCCCGCAGAGCTCCGTACCCGCGGCGAGGCTTCTGCCAAGGTCTGCGCCGCCCATCCCGCGCGCATGCTCTACCACCAGATGACGCAGTACTTCTTCAATCGTCAGTGGAGCCGCCTCAAGGCCTATGCCAACGAGCGCGATATCCTCATCATCGGCGACCTGCCCATCTATGTCTCGCGCGACTCCGTCGAGATGTGGGCCACGCCCGAGCTCTTTAAGATCGACGCCGCCGGTAATCCTGTGAGTGTCGCCGGCACGCCGCCCGACCAGTTCTCTGCCACCGGCCAGTACTGGGGCAATCCCATCTACGACTGGGACGCCATGGAAGCCGACGGTTTCTCCTGGTGGGAGGGCCGTATCCGCGCCGCCCTCGACATGTACGATGTCATCCGCCTGGATCACTTCCGCGGCTTCGAGGCCTATTGGGAGGTGCCGTTCTCCTCACCCGATTCGTCCTACGGTTCGTGGACGCAGGGCCCCGGCCTCAAGTTCTTCAAGACGCTCGAGGAAAAGCTCGGCACGCTGCCCATCATCGCCGAGGACCTGGGCTTCCTCACCCCCGGCGTCATCGACATGCGCGACAACTCGGGCTTCCCCGGCATGAAGATCTTGCAGTTCGCCTTTGAGGGCACCAACTCGTACTACCTGCCGCACAACTACATTGCCAACACCGTCGCCTATGTGGGCACACACGACAACGAGACGGCGCGCGGTTGGTTTGAGGGAACGGCCACCCCGCGTCAGCGCGAGCAGGCGGCCCTGTACACCCACCAGCAGGCAGGCGAGCCCATGGCCGATGCACTCAACCGCGCCATCGCCGCCAGCGTAAGCGATACCTGCATCTACACCATGCAGGACCTGCTCAACCTGGGCAACGAGGCGCGCATCAACACTCCCGCCACCATGGGCGGCAACTGGACCTGGCGCATGCTCGATGGCGCCATCACCCGCGAGCTCGAGCACAAGCTCACCGGCTGGACCGAGACCTACTTCCGCATCCCGTCGGAAGACGAAATTGAGCTTCCCCAATAGGAGCCACCGCGCCCGACCCCACCCCATCGTGCGGACGCGTCCGTTTTCCCCGCGCGAGGCCACTCCAATCCCTCGCGCGGGCTTCTTTTGAATTTCTGACATGTAATCAACCCATCACAGGAGGAAACATGCCCCGTATCAATCTTGCGGATCTTGCCGAGCAGTCCTTTGGCACCTCGCTCGAGCAGCTCGATGACCGTCGTATTTATAAGCTGCTGGCCAAGCTCGTGCAGGAGCGCTCTGCCGCCTGTCCTCTCAACAACGGCAAGAAAAAGCTCTACTACATCTCTGCCGAGTTTTTGATCGGCAAGCTGCTCATCAACAATATGATCGACCTTGGCATCTATGACGAGGTTAAGGACCAGCTCACCGCCGCGGGCCACGACCTCAACAAGATCGAGGAGTTCGAGGTCGAACCGTCGCTCGGCAACGGCGGCCTGGGCCGTCTGGCCGCATGCTTCCTGGATTCCATCGCCACGCTGGGCTTGACCGGCGATGGCGTGGGCCTCAACTACCATTACGGCCTGTTCCGCCAGCGCTTTGTCGACAACCAGCAGAAGGCCGTCCCCGACGAGTGGCTCGGTGAGCAGGACATCCTAGTCGACGACGACCGCTCCTACACCGTCGAGTTCGGTGATTTTGCCGTTACTTCCAAGCTCGTCAACATCGATGTACCCGGTTATGGCCAGCCCACCAAGAACCGCCTACGCCTGTTCGACCTGGCAAGTGTCGACGACGGCCTGGTCCCCGGCAGCTCCATCGACTTCGACAAGACCGAGATCGCCAAGAACCTCACCTTGTTCCTCTATCCGGATGATTCCGACGAGCAGGGCCGCCTGCTTCGCATCTACCAGGAATACTTCATGGTGAGCAACGCCGCCCAGCTCCTGATCGACGAGGCCATCGAGCGCGGCAGCAACTTGCACGACCTGGCCGACTACGCCGTAGTCCAGATCAATGACACGCACCCCACCATGGTCATTCCCGAGCTCATTCGCCTGCTCACCACCGAGCACGACATCGAGTTTGACGAGGCCGTGACCATCGTACGGTCCATGGTCGCCTACACTAACCACACGATTCTTGCCGAGGCCCTCGAGAAGTGGCCGCTCGCCAGCCTGCAAAAGGTCTCCCCTGCCATCGCCGACATTATCGTCAAGCTCGATGAGATCGCCAAGGCCGAGCACGACGACCCACGCGTCGCCATCATCGACGAATACGACACCGTCCACATGGCCCACATGGACATCCACTTTGGCTTCTCCATCAACGGCGTCGCCGCGCTGCACACCAAGATCCTGGAGGATACCGAGCTTCATCCGTTCTACGAGATCTACCCCGAGAAGTTCTCCAACAAGACCAACGGCATCACCTTCCGCCGTTGGATCCATGGCGCCAACCCCGCGCTCGCCAGCCTGCTCGACGATGTGATCGGCACCGATTGGCGCAGCACCGGCGACCTGAGTAAGCTTGCCGAGTTCGTTGACGACAAAGATGTTCTTGAGCGCCTGGCCGCCACCAAGGCCGAGGCCAAGGCCATCATGCGCCAGTTCATGGCGCTCGAGCAGGGCGTGACCATTCCCTCCAACGCCATCATCGACGTCCAGGTCAAGCGCATCCACGAGTACAAGCGCCAGCAGATGCTCGCGCTCTACATCATCTGGAAGTACCTCGATATCAAGAACGGCAACAGACCTAAGCATCCCGTCACCATCATCTTTGGCGGCAAGGCGGCCCCTGCCTACACTATCGCCCAAGACATCATTCACCTGATCCTGACGCTGTCCCAGTGGATTGCAAACGACCCCGACGTGGCTCCCTACCTGCAGGTTGTCATGATCGAGAACTACAACGTCACCGCTGCCGAGCGCGTGATCCCCGCTGCTGACATCTCCGAGCAGATCAGCCTGGCCTCCAAGGAGGCGAGCGGCACCTCCAACATGAAGTTCATGCTCAACGGCGCTTTGACCCTGTGCACGCTCGACGGTGCCAACGTGGAGATTGCCGAGCTCGTGGGCGACGAGAACATCTATACCTTTGGCGCCTCGTCCAAGCAGGTCGAGCAGCTCTACGCCGACGGCACCTATGACGCCGGCGCGCTCTACCGCAAGCCCGGCATCAAGCTGCTGGTGGACTTCATCACCAACCCCGCCTTTATGGCGACCGGCAACGCCGAGCGCCTGCAGCGCCTGCACGACGACATCATGGGCAAGGACTGGTTTATGGCTCTACTCGACATTGAGGAGTACATCCAGACCAAGGAGCGCGTGCTGGCCGACTACGAGGACCAGGACGCTTGGATGCGCAAGGCGCTGATCAACATCGCCAACGCCGGCACCTTCTCGTCCGACCGCACGATCTCCCAGTACAACGACGAGATCTGGCACCTGAGCTAATTCGGTTTCATCGCCCATCCTCTTGAAAACGGAGCCACGGCAACGCGGCTCCGTTTTTTGTGCTCGCACGTTACCCTGTGATCCGACTCGGCCAAACAATCTCGATCCATAACAACTACTCAACCAAAACGGTCCCAGCTGTTACAGATTGAGACATACCGGCCCCTCCCCTTGGGTTTATCTCAATCTGTAACATCTAGCAGGTGAAATTCGCCTTTGGTGTTACAGATTTAGATGAAATGGTTAGCTCAGCGGAACCGTCTCGATCTGTAACATCTAACGTCCGAAATCGGCCCTATCCGTTACAGATCGAGACAAACGACCGGTCAGGCAGTCCCAACACAAAGAAAGGCTCCCCTCTCGCCCAGTGGACGGGAGGGGAGCCTTATATGTGACCGCGGCAAAAGGATGGCAATACCGCAGTCGCCCAAAGGAAGGGCCTGGTTGCACCGGGCCTAGATAAGGTTCTTGCCAGATACCTTATCGAAGAGGTGGGTCGCGTTCTTCTCAAACTTGAACCAGATGGGGTCGCCCGCCTTGAGCGCACCCTTGGCCTCGAGGTCGACAACGGGAATGATCAGGACGAACTGGCCATCGGGAGCGGTCACGTGGACATGCTCGGTCGAACCCATGAGCTCGGTCACCTCGACGGTACCCTGGAGCGCGCCCTCCTCGTCCTTGTCGGCAAGCAGAATCTGCTCGGGACGCACGCCGGCCGTGATCTCCTTCACGTCGCCGCCGTCCCAGTTGAGAGCAAGCTGAGCGCAGGTCTCGGGGGCGAGCGCCACGTTCATATCCTCGGTCTTGACGGTAAAGCCGTTGCCCGAGCGCACCAGCTGGGCATCGAAGAAGTTCATCTGCGGCACGCCGATAAAGCCGGCGACGAAGATGTTCGCGGGATGGTTGAAGACCTCCTGCGGGGTGGCGATCTGCTGGACGACGCCGTCCTTCATGACCACGATACGGTCACCGAGGGTCATGGCCTCGGTCTGGTCATGAGTGACGTAGATGAACGTGCCCTTGATCTCGTGGCGCAGCTTGATGAGCTCGGCACGCATCTGGTTACGCAGCTTGGCGTCCAGGTTGGACAGCGGCTCGTCCATCAGGAAGACCTTAGGATCACGCACGATGGCGCGGCCGATGGCGACGCGCTGACGCTGACCGCCGGAGAGCGCCTTAGGCTTACGGTCGAGGTACTCGGTAATACCCAGGATCTCGGCAGCGGAGCGAACCTTACGGTCGATCTCGTCCTTGGGGACCTTCTTGAGCTCGAGCGTAAACGCCATGTTCTCGTACACCGTCATATTGGGGTACAGAGCATAGCTCTGGAACACCATGGCGATGTCGCGGTCCTTGGGAGCGACGTCGTTGACGCGCTTGCCATCGATGAGCACATCGCCCGAGGTGATGTCCTCCAGGCCGGCGACCATGCGCATCGTCGTGGACTTACCACAGCCAGAAGGGCCAACGAGGACGATAAACTCCTGGTCATGCACGGTGAGGTTAAAGTCCTCCACCGCGAGCACGCCGTCCTCGGTAACCTTGAGGTTGTGCTTCTTCTCCTCGGTCTTCTTCTTTTTGCCAAAGAAGCCCTTCTTTTTGGACTCGTTGTTGGGATACACCTTCTGAACATGTTTGAGAACGATCTCGGCCATGTCTCTACCTTTCGATACGCGGCGCCACGCTGAGGGGCGCCGCCAAAACTTGCAAAACAGTTACGGCATCAGCCCTTGACGGCACCTGCCACAACGCCGTCAATGATGTACTTCTGGCAGAAGATGTACATGATGACGATGGGGATGACGACCATCATGATGCATGCCATCATGGGGCCGAGCTCGACGTGGCCATAGCCGCCACGGAAGTACTGGATCAAGATAGGAATGGTCTTGTACTTGGTGGAGTCGAGCGTAAGGTAGGGCAGCAGATAGTCGTTCCAGACCCACATGGTCTCAAGGATGCCGACCGAAAGATAGGTGGGCTTCATAATGGGAAGGACGATCTTAAAGAACACCTGGACCGGGTTGCAGCCGTCAATCATGGCCGCTTCCTCAATCTCGAGCGGGATGTTCTTGACGAAGCCGGCGAACATAAAGACCGCGAGGCCCGCGCCAAAACCGAGGTAGATGAAGCAGATGTTAAACGGCGTGTTAAAGCCGATGCGGTCCGCGAGGTTGGACAGCGTGAACATGAGCATCTGGAACGGTACGACCATCGAGAAGACGAACAGGTAATAGAAGAAGTTCGAGATCTTGCTGTTGACGCGCACCACGTACCAAGCGCACATGGAGCAGCACACCAGAATCAGCACGACCGACGTGACCGTGATGATGAGCGAGTACATAAACGCCGAGGCAAAGCCCTGCTCGTTCAGAGCGTGCACGTAGTTTGCGAGGCCGTTGAACGTCTCGGGCGTGAGCAGATCGAACGCCGTGGTGGTGCTGATTGCGGTCGCTTTCTTAAAGGAATTGAGCGCAATCATGAACACGGGGTAGATCCATGCGAGCGACAGGATCGTAAAGAAGATCGAGAGCGCGCGGTTGATAGCCTTATCGCGTTTCATTACTGCTGCACCTCCTTGGACCTCGTGGCCTTAAGCTGGATCATAGAAATAGCGACAACCAGGATGCAGAAGATAACTGCCTTGGCCTGACCGATGCCCTGCCATGCGATGCCAGCACGCGAATAGAACGTGTTGTAGATGTTCAGGGCGAGCATCTCGGTGGAGTGCGCCGGGGCGCCACCGGTAAGGGCGAGGTTCTGGTCGAACAGCTTAAAGCCGTTGGTGATGGACAGGAACAGGCAGATGGTGATGGTCGGCATCAGGTTGGGGATCTTAACCTTCCAAAACGTCTGCCATGCCGTAGCGCCATCGACCTTGGCGGCCTCAATGTAGTCAGACGGGATGGACTGCAGACCGGCGATGTAGATGATCATCATGTAGCCGACCTGTTGCCACAGGGTCAGGATGATAAGGCCCCAGAAGCCAGCGGCGGAGTTGAGGGCGATAAGCTGGGCACCCACGTTGGAGAGCAGGCAGTTGATCAGAATCTGCCAAATGTAACCCAGTACAATGCCGCCAATCAGGTTAGGCATAAAGAAAATCGTACGGAAGATGTTGGTGCCCTTGAGCGCCTTGCGAGTGAGCGCCTGCGCAATGGCCAGCGCGATCACGTTGATGAGCACCGTCGACAGGAAGGCAAACGCCACGGTAAAGAAGAACGACGTGGAGAACTGCGGATCTGACAGTGCGCGCACGTAGTTCTCGATACCGACAAAGTGCGTGTTATTAATGGTAATAAACTGGCAGAACGAGAGATAGAAACCCTGGATAAAGGGAATCACGAACCCGATCATAAACGCCAGGCACGTGGGCAGCATAAAGAGCGGCCACCAGCGTTTGAGTGCTTTGCCCATAGAAGGGTCCTTTCAATATGCAGGGGGCGGGCAAACCTACGTCTGCCCGCCCCCTGTCGCTAATCAGATAGCTTGGGCAGCAACTGCTTACTCGGAAGCAGCCTTCTCGGTCTTCCAGCCATCGACGAAGGCGTTCTTGACGCCGTCCCACTTGGTGTTGTCGGCAGCATAAGCGATGAGAGCCTGCTTGAGGTTCTTCTTCCACTCCTCGGAGGGGATGTAAACGAAGTCCCAAGCAACGGTCTTCTTGCCGTCCTTGGCCATAGCAACGGCCTGCTGCGAGAAGACGTTGGTGGTCTCCTTAGCGCTCTTGAACGGGGCGGTCAGACCCATCTTGTCAGCGATGATGCTGGTGGCGGTGTCAGAAGTGACGCACCAATACATGAAGTCCTCGGTGGCCTTCTGGGCATCCTCGGAAGCCTGGGAGCTGACGCACCAGTAGTTCTCGCCGCCGGAGCACAGGCCCTGGTTCTCCTCGCCGTCGACGCCGATGTAGATCGGCAGCATGCCGAGCTGGTCGTCGGTCATACCGGCCTTGGTGAGGTCGGCGTAGGCCCAAGAGCCGTTCTGGTAGAAGACGGCCTTGCCGGTTGCGAACTCGTTGGTGGCGTCGTCACCGGTCTTGGAGGCGAGCTGCGAAGGATCGCAGGTGGAGTCGGTGATATACAGGTCGAAGATCTGCTTAAAGTTGTCGAGATACTCGCCCTTGATCTCGTCGTCCTCCTGATTGTGCTCCTTCTCGAACTCGTAGTAGAGCGGGAGGTTGGCGAGGTGCGTGGTGTAGCGCCAGCTGGAGGAGTCATCCATACCGGCGGAAGTGAAGGCACCGTCAACGCCGAGCTCGTCCTTGCGGGCCTGGATGTCATCGGCGCAAGCCTTCAGCTTGTCGAAGGAGTTGATATCCTCGGCCTTGTAGCCGGCCTTCTCGAGGAGCTCCTTGTTGTAGATGATGCCGTAGCTCTCCTGAACCCAGTCGATACCCAGATCCTTGCCGTCGGACTGCAGCGCCAGGGAGTCGTCGATGAGCTCGCCGCGGAGCTTGGTGTCGGAAAGATCGGCGCAGTAGTCCTTCCAGTTCTTAAGGCCGGTGGGGCCGTTGACCTGGAACAGCGTCGGAGCGGAGCTCTTGGACATCTCGGACTTGAGCTTCTCCTCGTAGGTGTTGGAGGCGGCGGTCACGATCTTGACCTCGACGCCCTTCTCCTTCTTGTACGCCTTGGCGATCTCCTTCCACTCCTTGTCGACCTCGGGCTTGAACTGGAGGAAGTAGACCTCGGCAGCGTCACCAGAAGCAGAGGAGCCGGAGCCGGCAGAACCACCGCAGCCCACGAGACCCAGACCAAGAACCGCAGCCGCGGAACCAGCAAAGCCCAGGAACTGCCTTCTGCTCATTTCGTTCTTCATTACAATCCACCCTTTCACACCGTGGCGGCACCCTTTGCCGCCGCCTTCGGAGATTGGCTCGGGGACTTTGCCCCTTTTGCTGATTTGCACAATACGCTATTTGGCTAGTTGTTTGAACAAGTATTACTAGAGCGGTAGAAAAACTTCGGTGAACGGTAATTTCAACTTGATACTTGACAAGTTTTGTATAAACAATTATTTGTTATCGAATGCAGAGAAAACGCCCGGTCAAGCCGATGCATCGTCGGTTTGACCGGGCGTTTTCTCTTTGAGGACATAAGTCTCGTCAGGCTGCGAGCTAGCCGGCTATCGCTTGGAGTTAACGCGGTAGTGGAAGATCTCGGGGTGTGTGCGAGCGTGCGTCACCTCAAATAAGATGCCGTCCGAGGTGTACGACTGGCTCTCCATAACGGCGACGCAGTTGTACTTGCCAAGGTCCAAGTAGCTGCAGTCCTCATCATTGGCAAGCTCGACGCTCACCGTACGGCGGCTCGCCATCACTTTGACGCCACGCTTGTGCTCCAGATAGTCGTAGATAGAGCTTGCCGCAATCTCGGGGGTCAGGCCCTTGGCGATCGACTCCAAAAAGTAGCCGTGGTCCACCTGGCGCGCGCTGCCGTTGAGGCTTCGGACACGCACGACGCGAATCAGCTCCTCGCCCACCTTAAAGCCAAGGCGGCGCGACAGTTGCTCAGTGCAAATCAAATGTTCAAAAGACTTGACCTCGGTCGATGCGACGGCATTGTTGCGTTTTGCGAACTCGCCAAACGACTCAACCTCTTCGAGTGCGCCCAGCATGTCGGTTTCGCCCTTAAGCCAAATAACGCGCACGCCCTTGCCGTGTATAGGCTGCACAAACATCTGGTCGGCCAGCATGCTCAAGGCGCGTCGAACGGTATTGCGCGTGCAGCCAAACTCCGCGGTCAGCTCGGCTTCGGTTGGCAGCATCTCCTGAAACGCATAGGTCCCGTTAATGATGCGCGAGCGTATTTCTCGGTAGATTCCTTCGTATATCGCTTTTGGCATAACTTCACCTCTAATGAATATGTATGGCTAGGCACGATAGCATTTCTTTGGGTTGTTTAAACCGTCTATCGGCAAAGCACCGATTATTAACTGTCAACGGCGCCCGTGATGCTCCAATCGGTTCGAATCAAAACCGTCAATGCGGCAAGCAGCCAGTCCTCTACAATGAGTTCATTGTTTAAACGTTCTTGCTCGCACAGCATGTTGCATCCGAAAGGCATATTATGCTGCAGAAAATCCAACGTTTTGGCGGAGCCATGTTCGCGCCCGCCATGCTGTTTTCTATATCAGGCCTCATGGTCGGCATCTCCGCCCTCGCAACGACCGTGGATATCGTCGGCGACCTCGCCGTATACGGAACCCCCTGGTACGTTTTCTGGACTATCATTCAGCGCGGCTCGTGGACGGTCTTTAAGCGCCTTCCACTCCTTTTTGCCGTAGCGCTGCCTATCGGCCTTGCCCAAAAGCAACCGGCACGCTGCTGCCTCGAGGCGCTCGTAGCCTATTTTGCCTACTGTTTCTTTTTGAGCGAGATCATTAAGCTGAGCGGAGACAACCTTGGGCTTAAGTACCCGTCGTTTTTGACCTCCGCTAGCGGCATCACCGTCATCGACGGCATCAAGACGCTCGACACCGGCATTATCGGCCCGCTGGCGGTGTCGGCAACCGTCGTCGCGATCCATGACCGCTTCTACGATGCCAAGGTTCCCGATTGGCTCGGCACCTTCTCGGGTTCCTCGCTGGTCTACCTCATCAGCTTTTTTGCCGTGTTTGCCCTTGCCGCCATCTCGGCCGCCATCGTGCCTTTCGCATACGCTGTGACCGAAACGCTGCGCCACGCACTTGCGGGCGTCGGCCCCTTCGGCGTGGGCATCTTTGTGTTTTTGGAGCGAGCGCTCGAGCCCATGGGGCTGCACCATCTGCTCTATATGCCCATCTATTACGACAATCTGGTCATTCACGACGGTATTTACGCCACGTGGACCAACCTGCTCCCCATTCTCTCCCATAGCATGCGCCCTTTAAATGAACTTGCGCCCTGGGCAGGTTTTACCGCCACCGGCTGGGGCAAGCTCTTTGGCCTTCCCGCCATCGCGGCAGCATTCTATTTCACCGCCAAACCCGAACGCCGCGCCGGCCTTAAGGTCATCCTTTTGCCCGCCATCGTCGCCTCGGTGGTCTGCGGCGTCACCGAGCCGCTCGAGTTTCTCTTTATGTTCACCTATCCCGGACTCTTTTTGCTCTACGCCGTCCTGTCCTCCTGCCTTGCCATGACCATGAACTTCTTTGGCATCGTCGGCATCTTCTCGGGCGGTCTCATGGAAATGACGGCCTTCAACTTCATCCCACTCATGCGAATGCATGCCGGCTCCTACCTTTTGGCGCTCGGTATCGGTCTGATGTTTAGCGCTGTCTTTTTTCTGGTCTTCCGGGGCCTCATTCTGGCTTTCGACCTAAAAACCCCAGGCCGCGAGGATCATATCGCCAGCGATGCGGCGCTCGCACGTCTGACGGGAAAAAGCTCTGCCAAAGAAGGCGCGGCCCAAAACGGCACCGACAACCAATCATCCCAAGATCATCTGCTTGCTGAGCAAGTCGTTGCGCTCTTGGGTGGCGTTAGCAATATTGTAGGAGCGACCAATTGCGCCACGCGTCTGCGCGTTGAGGTCGCAGAACCTTCCGTTGTCGCAGACAACGCAGCCTTCGTCGCGGCGGGCGCCAAGGGCCTCATCATTACGGGCAAGACCGCCCAGGTGATTATTGGCATCTCCGTTCCCCGCGTTAAAGAGCATTTTGACCAGATCATGGGCCTCGAGCCGGGATTTGTGCCCACCACCTCGGCCTCCCCTGCCGCCAGCGCAGCCCATAAGCGCGGCGATATCTGCTTCTTCGATATCGACGGAACACTCGCCTGGCAAGACCCTCGAGTGGCACAAGAGCTTCCCGAGAGCGAGCGAGACCTCTCCCCCTATCCCAATGAAGCGGTCTCGCAAGCCATCCGTGATTTTGTCGCCAAGGGCAATATGGCGTTTATCTGCACAGGGCGCACGCTGAGCTGCATCCATCCAAAGCTGCTCGAGCTGCCCTGGACCGGCATCGTCTGCCTCGCGGGTGGCTATGTCGAACTTGAGGGACACGTGATTCGCGATTTGGCGATGACGCCCGGCATGCTGCAGCGCCTTGCTCCCATTCTTGAGCAATCGGACGAAGTGATTCGTTTTGAGGGACTCAATGGCGTCGTTCGCATGAGTGCCGATGCGCCCGACGCCCCCGGATACGCCCGCACCGTGGGCGATGCAATTACGCAGCTGCAACATTACAGCGCCTACAAGATCTTAATGTCCACGTCGCTTGCCAACCGCATCGCTCAGGATCAAGCGTTTGAGCCGCTGCTCTGCTTTAACGAGCTCGAGCTCGAAGTGACCGAGATTTCGCCTCGCGAATGCACCAAGCGCGAGGGTATCCAGTCCGTACTCGACGCCCTCGATCCCCACCACGGAACCGTATACGGCATCGGCGACGCCAGCAATGACGTCTCGCTGATGAACGCCGTCGACGTTGGCATCGCCATGGGCAACGCACCGGACTTCCTCAAGGAAAAGGCCGACTATGTCACCGACAGCATCGACCACGACGGCGTCGTCACCGCGCTCGAACACTTTGGGCTTATCTAGCCAAGCCCCTACCGCACTTGCGGCCGCATGGACCAATCGTCTTCAACCGCCGCGCTCGACGCCCTAATGTGGCAATATGTTGTCTGCATAATGCAACGATGCAACCTATCAAAGAATGCGAGAACCCGTGTCCAGTCCGTTTACCAGCTTTTTAGCCCAGCACTTTGACCAGATTAACGACTATCTGGCCACGTTCTTTGACGGACAGGCGACTTCCGCCGATATCGAGCGCTACCTGTATACCCCGCTCTCGGCATTTACGGCAAACGCTGGCAAGCGCCACCGCCCGCTCATCTGCATGCTCGCCGCCACTGCGGTAGGCGGCAGCTTTGAGAGCGCCCGCAGCGCAGCGGCGGCCATCGAGCACTTTCAGTCGGGCGCACTCATCCACGACGACATCGCCGACAACGGGCAGATTCGTCGCGGCAAGCCCTGCATGCACCTTACCGAGGGCACCGGTCTTGCCATCAACTGCGGTGACCTGGCGCTCACCATGGTCACCAAGACGGTTCTCGACGACCCCACACTCAACGCAGACGTGAAGCTTCGCGTGCTCCACGAGCTTACCGAAATGATCGTCCGTACCATCGAGGGCCAGGCGCTCGACCTGGGCTGGGTCCGCGACGGGCGCTTTGACATTTCGGTCGACGATTATCTGGACATGGCGACGCACAAGACCGCGTACTACAGCGGAGCGACGCCGCTTGCCGCCGGATCCATTATCGGCGGCGGCAGCGAAGAGCAGATTGAGGCACTGCGCGCCTTTGGGCTGCACACGGGCCTTGCCTTCCAGATTCAAGACGACCTGCTCAACTTGATCGGCACCAAGGAGGCCGCCAACAAGGACTTCCGCACCGATATCACCGAGGGCAAGCGCACCCTCGTTGCCGTGCATGCCCTGTCAGACGAGCGCTATCACGACGAGATCGAGGCAATCCTTTCCTCGGGCACCGAGGACCCTGCGCAGCTCGCACGCGCCGTGGAGATCTTCCAGGAGACCGGCTCCATCGATTACGCCCACACCTATGCGCTCGACCTGACCGCTAAGGCCAAGGCCGCTATCGAAGGCGTCGAGCTCGACCCGCATGCGCGCGAGCTCTTCCTCTCAATGGCAGATTTCTTTGTGGAGCGTCTTAACTAGCGGGGGTCATAAAACCTGTGGGCAGCGCGTTTGGGTACAAGTTGCTACACTGTTGAGTGCATGTTTATGCATTGTCTCGCGTTGTCTATCCGACACGCGCTCAAAATAGTACGAATCGTACGCCGAAAGGGGTTCGTTCATGGAACCTATTACCACGGGCATGCAGGGAGCAGCCGTCGAGGATGTTCAGTCCCGCCTTCTGCAGCTCGGTTACACCATCGATGCCGACGAGGTCGCCGACAAGCGCTTTGGCACCACCACCGAGCAGGCCGTCAGCACCTTCAGGCTCGACAGTGGCCTTGCTGCCGGTCATGCCGTCGATATCCCCTGTTGGAGCGCCCTGGTCGACGCCTCGTATAAGCTGGGCGACCGCACCCTGTATCTGCGCATGCCCAATTTCCATGGCGCCGATGTGCAGGCCCTGCAGCGCGCTCTCAACGTTTTGGGCTTTGCCTGTGGCGAAGACGACGGCTACTTTGGTCCGCATACCGAGGCCGCCCTGCAGCAGTTCCAGGAAAATGTCGGCCTGTTTGCCGACGGCATGGCCTTCCAGGACACCTACGCCTACATCAACCGCCTGCATCATGTGTGGGAGGGCAAGCCCTCGGTCACCGAAGCCGAGTCCCGCATCGGTTTTGCTCGCGCCGCCAACGTGCTCGAGCGCTTCCAGATCGCCGTTATCGGTGAGGACCCCATCGCACGCAGCGTTGCTTCGCGCATGTGGAACATCGCCACGGCAACGACCGACAACAGCGGCATGATGCTCTGCGACTCCGAGGTCCCAACCGACGTTGACCTGGTGCTCGAGATCGCAAGCGACGAGCTGCCCGCCGACGCCGCGCCACGCGCCACTATTGCCCTCGCCGAGTGCCACAACCTGGCCCAGCGCATCCGCACCGCCAATGTCGCTGCGCAGCAGAAGCCGGCTCGCATTCGCATTGAGCTCACGGGCATGACGCGCTACAACGGCACCTTCACGGCCAGCGACGCGCAGACGCTCGCCGTACGCCTACTCGACGGCGTTTGCGATGCCCTCGCAGATTAGGTAAACTAGACGAGTTGCTTTTGGGCAACACCACACATTGGGACGTAGTTCAACGGTAGAACTCCGGTTTTTGGTGCCGGCTGTTGGGGGTTCGAATCCCTCCGTCCCAGCCATTAAAACTGAGCGCCCTAAGCCCATAACGGCCCAGGGCGCTTTCTTGTGGGCAAGCGGAGGAATTCGAACCCGCAAGGGTGCGGAGCTGAGGAAACGCGAAGCGTTTTCCAGCGCAGCACGCAAGGAGCGAAGCGACGCAGCGGGGCGCGGCCGCCGACCAGGCGGACGCGGAATCCCTCCGTCCCACACCAGCCAAGAGCCCCTCACGTCAAGCAAATCGAGCCAACGCCGCCAAGCGGAGGAATCCGAACCCGCAAGGATGCGGAGCGACGCAGCGGGGCGCGGCCGCCGCAGGCAGACGCGGTGCCGGCACTTGGGGACGCTCCTAAGTGCCGGCATTATAGGAACGTCCCCAAGTGCCGGCTCGGGACTATTTTCGAGGACCCTCCGAAGGACTGTGGCCAAAAAACGGCAAATATGAGTACTGTTACCGTTGTAGCTACATTATTTTCGTTAATAAAAGAAGATCTTAATGAGATTTATTCGCATCAAGGTCGGTAGCGTGCAGAGATGTGGTGTAAGAGGCGGGGCATGCCCCGCCTCCGCCCT
>CALJCO010000081.1 GCA_938023905.1 uncultured Collinsella sp.
TCGACCGGCACCTCGCGCCAAAAGAGCAGCGGCACGCCGGCCTCGGCGCAGCCCTCCTCAAACACGCGACGGGCATCCTCTACGCCCTTGTCGTCCTGCGGGAAGAACAGCATGGCCACGCCATAGTCGCCCTCTGCCGGCAGAATCTGGCCGCACTTTTGGGCCTCTTTACGGAAAAAGTGATGCGGAACCTGGAACAGGATGCCGGCGCCGTCGCCGGTGTTCTTCTCGAGTCCCGTGCCGCCGCGGTGCTCCAAGTTGACCAGAATGGACAGTGCATCGTCCAGAATCTGGTGATGGCGCTCACCATTGATATCGGCAAGCGCGCCGATGCCACATGCATCGTGGTCGAATTCGGGGCGATAAAGGCCCTGCTGCTGAGCGGAATCTGCCTGCATCGCGATCCTCCCCTAGATATTTAGACAGTCAGTTGAATAGGCATACTAGGAGCATCGCCGGCCTGTTGTGTTTCCCACCCGTTTCGAAACAATCGCGTAACGCACGCCCTACGAGTGGACACCGCCGACCTCAAGGGCGACAACAAGGGCCCCAGGTTCGGCCCGCAATCTTACCGCTTCAAACATCTCAATCTGTAACAGGAAGACCCAATTTCCATCCCTAGTTGTTACAGATCAAGACATTTCGGCAATCCCCTTTCACCATCCTATTCAAATACAACAATTTTGTTAGTTTTGGTTAACTTTTGAGCCTAATACGGGTATCCTTTGCGGCGTCAAACAAACGACACGCAGGAGCTCATCATGATCAACCATCTCAAACAACACTTTGGCTCCCGGCGCACCGGTGGCCACGGAGGTCTAGACATCGCGCGGCATATCGGCCCCGGGCTGCTCGTGACCGTCGGCTTTATCGATCCGGGCAACTGGGCCTCCAATATGGCCGCGGGTTCGCAGTTTGGCTACGCGCTGCTGTGGATCGTCACGCTGTCCACGATTATGCTCATTGTGCTGCAGCACAACGCGGCGCACCTGGGTATCGCCACGGGCGCCTGTCTTGCCGAGGCCACGACCCGCTTTCTCCCCCGCATCGTGGGACGCGCGGTGCTCGCCAGCGCCTATCTCGCGACCATCGCCACCGCCATGGCCGAGGTCCTGGGCGGCGCGATTGCCCTTCAAATGCTCTTTGGGCTGCCCGTGCGTGTGGGCTGCGTCATCGTGGCGACAGTATCGATGGCGATGCTCATGACGAACTCCTACAAGCGTGCCGAACGCTGGATCATCGCCTTTGTAGGCGTGGTAGGACTCTCGTT
Source organism: uncultured Collinsella sp. (assembly GCA_938023905.1). GTDB lineage: Bacteria > Actinomycetota > Coriobacteriia > Coriobacteriales > Coriobacteriaceae > Collinsella. The sequence goes on from CALJCO010000081.1 coordinate 1,271, forward strand.
TTTGGCCGAGCTTGCGCTGGTCAAGGTCGACTGGCCGCAAGCCGCCGCAAGCTGGATCACGCCCAGTATGCCCACTGGCTCGGCCGCGATTATCGTAAGTGTCCTAGGCGCGGTCGTTATGCCACACAATCTCTTCCTGCACTCCGAGGTCATCCAATCCATGCACTTCGAAGGCCAAGGCGAGCAGGTTATCGAAGAACGTCTGCGCTACGAGCTCTTCGACACGCTCTTTTCGATGGGCGTGGGCTGGGCGATCAACTCGGCCATGGTCATCCTGGCCGCAACGACCTTCTTTGCGCACGGCATTGTCGTAGACGACCTCGCCGTCGCAGCGGCCACGCTCTCCCCCATCTTGGGCCCGGCGAGCTCGACCATCTTTGCGGTAGCGCTGCTGTTTGCGGGCCTCTCGAGTAGTGTGACGGCGGGCATGGCGGCGGGAACCATCACCGCGGGCATGTTCGACGAGGAATACGACATCCACGACCGACATTCCTCGATCGGGGTGGTGGCCTGTTTCGTCGGCGCAGTGGCGGCGTGCCTGGTCGTCCCGAATCCTTTTGAGGGTCTCATTTGGAGCCAGGCGCTGCTGTCGCTTCAGCTGCCGATTACGGTCTTTGTGCTCATACGACTCACCAGTTCGCCCCGCGTCATGGGCAAATACGTCAACTCACGCCCGCTCAACGCGTTGCTCGTAGGGATCGGCGTCATCGTGACGATTCTCGACATCGTGTTGCTAACGGGGATGTAATTGGGATGGCGTGACTGTCCAGATATAACGTCTCAATCTGTAACACGTGAGCCCGTTTTAAACCGTCAGATAAATCAAAAGGGTCCCGGCCGGGATATCCGACCGGGACCCTTGGACAGAGCTATGTATGGCTAATCGCCGTGTGTCTACGAGTTACTCCTCGACGAGCTCAAACTCATCGGGACCAACGCCGCACACCGGGCACACGTAATCCTCGGGTAGCTCGGGCGTGTCGACCTCAACCTCGTAACCGCAAACGGTGCACACGAACTTATACGTCTTCTTCTCCTCAGCCATGATGTTCTCCTCTCAAACGCGACTGGTGATGTACTTCATTTATCAGTATAGATTCTCAATAATATAATGCAAGTATTTTTAAAACATTTCTAGCCTTGATACGAGGACGCCTTCGGAGGCGTCTTGCCCTTCAGGACCTTATGGTAGTAATCGTAGGTGAGCGGCGTCTCGTCACTCAAGCGCTCGGCATCCTCGACCTCGCCGATAAACAGTAGATGCGTGCCAACATCCACAGTGTCGATCAAATGGCAGCTAAACAGGGCCGCCGCGTGCTCGGGCACATAGGGCATGCCCAGAGCCGTCTCGCGGGTCTCGTATTTGGCAAACTTGTCATAATCGCTGCTGGTGCGGAACCCAAAGTTACCGATGTAGAGCATATCGGCGGTCTGATCGATCACGGTCAGCGCGAACGCTTTGGCCGAAGCGATGACGCCCGAGGTGACGTTGTCCTTGTTCACGGCAACCGAAATGCGCGGCGGCATGGACGTCACCTGCACCGCAGTGTTGATGACGCAGCCGGCGCGCAGCCCGTCTGCCGCGGCGCTCACCACGTACAGACCGCTCGGCATGGTAAAGAACGCAGTTTTGTCCATAACAATCACTCCCCTAACCCGGGTTGGAACCTCATGGATGTATGTACCCACAAAAAAGGCAGCGCCCATAACGGACGCTGCCTTTGAAACATATGTGTCAGAACAGTAAGAAAGATGAGACACCCGCAGTTGCGGTGAAATAGGGACTGAATAGCCCCCTCAAACAGGCAAACCAGTCCGTATTCCACCGCAACTTATGAAGGACGGTCAGCGGTTGCGTTCCTTGAGGGCGCGGTCGATCTCGCGTTGGACATCACGCTTGGCCATGTCCTCGCGCTTGTCGTAGAGCTTCTTGCCGCGACCCAGGCCCAGCAGCAGTTTTACGCGACCGTCGGTATTAAAGTAGAGCTCCAACGGAACCAGCGCATAACCACGGTTGCGAAGTTTGCCGTCAAGAAAGTCGATCTCCTTGCGGTGCAGCAGCAGACGGCGCCGACGGTCGGGATCGCGATTCCACACGCCACCATGGCTATAAGGGTGGATATGCAGGCCGACGAGCCAGCACTCCCCACCACGAATCAGTGCGAAGGTATCGGTAATCTGGCACGCGCGCTCGCGAATCGACTTGACCTCGGTACCGCTCAGCTCAATACCACACTCAAACGTCTCATCGATAAAGTACTCGTGATGTGCCGAGCGATTCTTGGAAATGAGCTTGCGCTCGCGCTTACTGGGCATCGCCGGCCTCCTTGGCGCCATCGGCGTTTGAGCCCGCAGCCTCGCGCTTTGCCCTGCGCTCGGCATTAAGCTCGGCATCGCTCTCGCGCACCAGCTTGATAATCGCCGCGCATGCCTCCTCGCCCACCAGGTCGCGGGCACGGACCGTCAGACGCGTAGCCTCCTGCTTGTCGCCGTCGCTTGCAGCATCGGTCGCGCACATGATCAGGCAGATGGCGATCTCGGCCGAAGGCGAGGTCGGCACGCCCTGCAGGGCGAGCTCACCCATCACATGGTCGTCACTCTCGTCCGCGGCATCCGGATAGGTGGTATGGATCTTGTTGAGCAGGCGCGTCGTATGCGCATCATTGGGCGCCAGGCGCAGCGCCAGACGCGCGCAGCCCACGGCAGCCGAAATGTTCTCGGTCTCGGGCTCCAAGAAGTACTGACCCAAGTTGGTGTAGGCGCGTGCGGCGCACTTACCGTCGCTCGCGCGCTCCAGCACCGAGAACGAGAGCGATGCCCACTCCTGCTTGTCCTCAAGCGCGCGGAACAGCTCGGCCAAGTCCAAGCGATAGTTGCAGTTCATGGGATCCCAACGCACGGCCTGCATCAGGGCATTCCGAGCACTCACATAATCCTGCTGGCGAATGTAGGCAAACGCCATGTCGGAGTACAGGCGGTCAAAGGGAACCTCGACCTGCACCAGCTCGCGCGGATCCTTCTCCACACGGCGATAGGCCAGGCGCTCAAACTTGCTGTCGAAGCTAAAGTACTGGCGCTTCTCCTCCGTCTTGCACTCAGCGTCGATATACTCCTCGGCGAGCTCCACCAGACGCTCAAGCAGCGGCGTCGCCGTAGCCAGGTCGCCCTGCGCCAGATAGTTCTCGGCATACGTGATGTCTTCCAAGCTGATAGGCAGGTCCATGACAACTCCTCGGTCCGGGCGGCAGACTCAACGCGCGCCTTAAATATCGGTCAATACACAAAACCCGGGTCTCTTACGAGGCCCGGGCGTTCAATTTTGGTAGCCCGTACCAGATTCGAACTGGTGATCTCCGCCTTGAGAGGGCGGCGTCCTAAACCGCTAGACGAACGGGCCATATGTAGCAAATGCAATGGCTGGGATGGAGGGAGTCGAACCCCCATTGACGGAACCAGAATCCGCTGTCCTGCCATTAGACGACATCCCAATGACTGCATCGCTGCGCTCGGCTGTGCCTTTGCGCAAGAAAGAAATATACGGGAAGTCCGACCGTGACGCAAGCCCCAATTTTGACTTTTTTGAAATTCAGTCAAATACGGCCAACACGTGAAGGACCTGTGAAGCGCCAGCGACACGTACGGCGCCAAAGCCCGTAAAACATCCCGCATCTACCGCTGGTAGATTACAACAATGCAGCACTCACGGCTGATGGCACAATCGAACCGTCATCATTGCACGGATATCGAGGCGCCATGGACGAAGAGCTTGATTACCTATGGGAGACCCTGGGCCTCGAGATCACTGCTGACCTTTGGCCCGAACGGGACAAAATCCATCCCACTCTGCGCCCCGCCATCACGGTGATGCAGGCAAAATACCGCCGTGCATCCTTTTTGATCATGCGGATGTCATGGCACGCGGGACTCCCCGACCTTAAGCGAATCCAGGCAAGCCTCGTCGAGCTGTCCGGTATGCCGACCGTCATATCCGAGGCGCACCTGGAGCAGCGCCAGCGCGAGCGACTGCAACAGCAGCGGATCCCCTTTATCTGCCCCGGCGTTCAGGCATATCTGCCCTTTATGGACGAGGAGTACTGGAGCGGCAAGCCCAACAAGCACGTAAAGGTCTACGATCCGCACGAATGGGCGCAGTTGGAGGACTGACTGGGGCAAGCCTGCCGGCGGAAAGTGCGTCCCAGATTTCAAGCTCAAACTGGTCCCCACTTTCCCATCGAGCCCTCAACCGGAAACCGTATCCCGTAATCGAAGCTCAAAACGGGTCGCACTTTCCGCAGCCGCTACAGCAACGCCTCGGCCCAGGCCGCTTCCCTAAAGCCGGGGATCGCAAAGTCGTCGCCCACCAGCAGCGGGCGCTTAACCAGCATGCCGTCAGTCGCCAGCAGCTCATAGCATTCCTGGTCCGTCATACCCGCATCCAGGCGCGCCTTCAGGCCCAGCTCTCGATATTTCATGCCCGACGAGTTAAAGAAGCGTCGCACCGGCAGCCCCGAACGAGCAATCCAAGTCGCAAGTTCATCGGCCGCGGGATTGTCCGTAACGATATCGCGGTCGATATACTCAACCCCATGTTCATCCAGCCATGCCTTGGCCTTTTTACAGGTCGAGCACTTGGGATATTCAACAAACAGTACGGTCATGGGAATCCTCCGAATATAGATCGGCCAACGCAGGTACACACCATACGAGGCGCCTTCGCATGATGGGGCAATTGTAGCCCACGGGCCACACGCTAAACGAACCGTACCCCAAATCCGCGTTTGATGAACGGCAGCAGCTCCATTGCCTCGGACGTGATATGGCCCGCAACGTTCATGCGCTCGTCGCCGGGAAGATCGACCCGCGAAATCTCAAGCTCGCCTTCGTAGCGCCCATAGCCGCTATTGCTCACAGCGATCGACCCCGCCTTTCGCGGCCGGCCGGCACCGGTATCCGCCGGCACGGAATCTGGCTTAAGCGTCGTGCGCGACTCCTGAGACCTAAAGATGAGGGTGCTCGAATCGGGCCGGTCATGATGAATCTGCCCACGTACATAGGCATAGCCGGACTCAAGCTCGCATTGCAAATCCACGTATCCGGCAGAAACTTGAGCAAACTGTGCCCAACCCGCATCGGAAAGATCGGGGTCGCCGACCAAAACAATGTCGCAATCGGCGCCATGTGCGAGCTCAAGCATGTTGAGGGCAACCTTTGACGCGCGACCGCGCTGCGCCTCAACCGTCGGCAGTCCCTCGAACACCGGCCCGCGAACGTTGGCATCGCCCGGCACAAAAGCCATGATTTCGAAGCCGAGCGCCGCAAGACGAAGATTCGTCCGAGCAACATCTTCAAGAGCTAAACCGGTATAAGGCTTGGGATAAAAATTGTGGCAGGCGGCAAAACGAGTCACATCGGCACCGGCTTCTCGCCACGATGCGATTTCATCAGAACTCACTGTCGATGCATTGACCACAATGCGAAATACACCGGACAGCTCCGCGACCCGCCGGGCGCTAAAGCCATAGTCCAAACGAAGGTATTCCAGTCCCAAATCGCGCAAGTCCTCGATGCGCTCAAGCCCGAGCAAATCGCACGTTCGCGGCCCCACATCGGCAATGAGCGCAATACCGCGAGCGGAAAGCAGCGACAGCGCCTGGCGAACCTTATCGGCATACGCCGCTCCCCCATCCTCGGGAATATGCAGCGAGGTAAACGCATAGCGCGCACCCGCCGCGGCACCACGCTCAATTGTCCGCTCAATATCCTGCAGAGGGCTGGAAAGATAAATCGAAATACCCGTTTTCACGCTTCAACGCTCCTTTAAAAAAGGCCGGCGGAGCAGTTAGCCCCGCCGGCACAACCATAGCATCAAGAGATCTGCGGCACGTCAAGACGTTCGAATGACATAGCGCGCAGTATCAGGCTACTCGCCAAAAAACTCGTTGATCTTCTGCTCGTCCACGCCAAAGAACCACGTCAGGACAAAGCCGGCGACATAGGCAAGCAGCATAGCGGCAACGTAGCCGAGCTGCTGACCAGGAACGACGATCAACAGGCCAAACAGACCGGAAACACCCTGGGAAACCGTGCCGATGTGAAGCAGCGCTGCAAGCGCGCCGCCAAATCCGGCACCCAGGCAGGCCGTCACAAACGGACGAACGAGCGGCAGCGTAACGGCATACATCAGAGGCTCGCCCACGCCCAGGATGCCAACGGGGATGGACTCGGCGACATACTTCTTGAGCTTGGCGTTCTTGGTCTTAAAGTACAGCGCCAAACCGGCACCGACCTGGCCGCCGCCAGCCATCATAAGGATGGGCAGCAGGTAATTGATGCCCTTGGTAGCGCCGTCGGGATCGTTGAGCATAGCGTGGATCGGCGTGAGCGCCTGATGCAGGCCGACGGACACCAGCGGCAAGAAGCCTGCCGACAGGATATAGCCGCCCAGGACGCCCAGCTTCTCGAAGATAAAGGTGAGGACGCTAAAGATCGCGGCCGTCAGCCAAGCGCCAACCGGCTGGATGACAAGCATCAGAGCAAAGGCGCCGATGATGAGCACCAGCAGCGGGGACAGGAACGTATCGAGCGCGTTGGGCATGACCTTGCGAATCTGACGCTCCATCCAGGCGAAAAACGCACCAGCGATGAGAGCCGCGATCATACCGCCCGCTGCGGGGTTGTACTGCGCATTGGTGAGCGGCAGCAGAATGGCAGTGGCAGGATCAGCAGCGCCAGGCGCAAGCAGGGGCATGGCGCTGTTGGCGATGCACATCATGCCGGCGATACCGCCCAGTGCAGCGGAGCCACCAAACTCGCGCGCTGCGTTATAGCCCACCAAAATGGGCAGATAGGCGAAGAGGGCCCAACCCATGGAGCGAATGCCCTGATACCACCACTCGCCCGCAAGCGCACCCGCCGTCGAGACATTGATGACGTTGCAGATACCGTTAATGAGGCCAGCCGCAATGATGCCGGGAAGCAGGGCGACGAAGACGTTGGAAATCTTCTTAAGGAAGGCCTGAACCGGTTTGGACTCGTACTTGGCCTTCTGCGCGGCCTTGTTTGTGGCCGCAGCGTCAACTACGCTCTCGTCAGCAACGCCTTTCGCAAGGCCGGTGAGCTTGGAGAATTCCTCGAGCACCTTATTCACCTTGCCCGGACCCAGCACGATCTGCATCGTGTCGTCCTCGACCAGGCCCATCACGCCGTCGAGTGCCTTAATACCCTCCGTGTCAACGTTGCTCGTGTCTTTGACGGTCACGCGCAGGCGCGTCATGCACGCCGCGTTTGCGAGCACGTTGTCTTTACCGCCCAAAAGATCCAGCAGCTTTTGAGCCAGCTCTTTGTTCGTCATAACTCCTCCTTGTATTGGGTATCTCTTCTTGATGTCATATCTACTCACGCCGTGCACCTATTGGGCATCGGCATTGCTCTTCTCATGGCCCCTCACCGCAGCACGGACATGGCCGCGCGCCCGCTCAAGAGCTACCGCAGCCTGCTCGGCATCGCAGTCCAGCAGCACCGAGACAATAGCGGTTTTTACGTGGCCGCCGGCATCTGCAAGCGCCTGAACAGCGCGCTCGCGCGTGCAGCCGGTCGCCTCCATCACGATGTTCTGGCCGCGCACCACCAACTTCTCGTTCGTCTGCTGTACATCGACCATCAGGTTTTGGTACACCTTGCCAATCTTGACCATGGCACCGGTCGAAATCATATTGAGAATGAGCTTTTGGACCGTTCCCGCTTTGAGCCTCGTTGAGCCGGTCAGCACCTCGGGACCGGGCACGGGCTCAATGGCAAGATCCGCGCTCTCCCCGATCTTCGACCCTTGGTTACAGGCAATTGCGATGGTCTTGCACCCAGTTGCTTTGGCGTACACAAGGCCGCCCACCACATAGGGAGTACGACCGCTTGCCGCCAGGCCAACGACAAGATCCTTATCCGAGAGTCCACGCTCCCGCAGGTCGCTCACGCCAAGCTCCTCGCTGTCTTCGGCGCCTTCGACGGCCTTGATAAACGCCGTCTCGCCTCCGGCAATGAGCCCGACGATCAGATCGGGTGACACGCCAAACGTGGGCGGACACTCCGAAGCGTCGAGTACGCCCAGACGACCGCTGGTGCCTGCGCCCATGTAAAAGACGCGCCCGCCGCGCTCGAGTGCCTCAGCAGCCCAGTCGATTGCTGTGGCAACCTGGGGCAACACTTTCGTGACCGACTGGACGGCACGAAGATCCTCATCATTCATCGTCGTGACGATTTGCAGCGATGTCATCGTATCGAGGTCCATTGACCTTTGATTACGCTGTTCGGTCGTGAATTTTGTTAAATCGAGCATTTCATTCACCTCATCTTTCCTGTTTCTCGATGTAGTTTTGCTTAATGACATGCGTCGCCCGCTCGTAGTCGCTGGCAACGTAAGCAGCGTACAGGGCATCGACAACCATAAGCTGGGCCATACGCGAGGCCATGGCACCGCTGCGGACCAAGGGCTCGCTTGCAGCAACGCCGAGCACGGCATCGGCCATGGTGGCAAGCTTGGATGATCCATCTACTTTGGTAACGGCCACAACAGGACAGTTGTGACGTTGAGCCTCGGCGGTGCAGTCCAGCACCTCTTGCGTCAAGCCCGAGTAGCTAAAGGCAATGCCGATATCGCCTTCGTGCATGTTCTTGGCACACAGGAGCTGATCATGCCAGTCGTCGTACAGATGGCACTCTTTGTCGACACGCATGAGCTTTTGCGCCAGATCGTGCGCGACCAAACGAGAGGCACCGATACCGAACAGATTGACCGCGCGTGCCCGCTTAAGATGGGCCGCGCATCGCTCCAAGACGGTGTAATCGAGGGTTCGCGCCGTCGCCTCGATCGTGCGCACGTTGCTTTTCATCACCTTCCCCACGATACGTTCGACGCTGTCATCCATGGAGATGTCCTCGAGGGCAACGTCTTTCTTGTCACCCAAGAGCGCCAGTTCGGCAATCAGTTCGCGCTGGAACTCCTTGTAGCCCGCAAAACCCAAGCGCTTGCAAAAACGCAAAATGCTCGAGGGCGAGGAGAACGTGGCATCAGCAAGACTGCGGACGGACAGCCCGATCACCTCATGCGGATGAGCGCTCACGTATGCGATGACATTGCGTTCCGCCGGACTCGCGCTGAGCTCACGCTCGCGAAGCCGCAAAAGCAATCCGTTTGCCATCTCAAACACCTCCGTTGAGAAGAATTAAAGACCAACGAACGATTCGTACCGGATATAAACAGCTTTTACGGTACATTGTGCCGCATCGTGGCGCACAAAGGGCGAGCGTTCTACCGCTCGCCCCTCAAATCCGACCGCTCGGAAATACGCGCGACACAAAATAATTCAACAAGGTCGCATTATCAGAAACGGGTTTGTTACCGGCTAGCGCCTCGCATGGGCGCCGATCGGCCGAGTCGCATAGCGCACCAACGCCGCTGCCAGCAATACCAACAGCATGGCGGTGACATAGCCCGCAGCATCGAATCCTAAATCGATAACGTCGAAATGCCTGCCGGGAACAAAGATCTTATGTGCCTGATCGCCAACGGAGCAGACGGCGCAAAAGAGCAACACGGGCACGCAACGGGAGCATACGCTCCACGGACGCCTGGAAAAGCAAACCACGACCACCGAGGCGAACAATCCGACGAAGAAAAACTCTACGGTATGGGCAACACGTCGGACGTTCGTGCCCACCCACATGCGAATGGAAGCAAGTCGGCCAGACCGGACATTCGAAGCAGCCGAATCGGTGCACCCGGTCATCCCGTTCTCGGTCTGAGCTTCACCCGCGACATCGGCAGCCTGTACGCCCGTAGCCTGACCCTCCACCACACGCGCGGTGGACTCGCTCAGCAACGACGTCTCCACCGCATTTTGCTCCGTCAGCACCCAGATGCCCGCCAGCGTTGCAGCGAACAGAACGATCGCGGTCCATCCGATTATTTGTTTTACGCGCGCCAAGGGCCTACCTCCTTTTTTGAATATCAGCGAGTGTAGCCCCAAATGACATCGCCATCGTATCAAAATTTGAATCGCAACAGGAAGCGACAAAGCGACGCAAACCCCTACCCCGCCTCGCGCATCCAGCGATCAAACGTCCCCACGCACACGCCCAGGCACTTTGCTGCCTGGCTGCGGGTAATATCGCCCGCCTCATAGCTATCCCGTACCAGATCAAACTGAGGAGGGCACGGCTTGCGAGGTCGACCGAAACGGACCCCTCGCGCCCGCGCCGCTGCAATTCCCTCCGCTTGGCGCCGATGGATATTCTCGCGCTCCACCTGCGCCACGTAGCTCAGCAGTTGCAGCACAATATCGGCAATCAGGGTATTAGTCACATCCGGCGTGCCGCTTGCCCTGACGCGCGTGTCAAGCAATGGCATGTCCAACACCACAATGGCAACCCCGAGCTCCTTGGTAATGCGTCGCCATTCCTCAAGAATCTCAGAGTAATTACGGCCAAGTCGGTCGATAGAAAGCACCACCAGCACGTCCCCGTCTCCCAGGACGTGCAGCAGCTCGCGATACCTCGGGCGATCGAAGTCCTTGCCGCTCGCATGGTCGGCATAAATATTCGCCGAGCCCACGCCATAGGCGCCCAGCGCATCCAGCTGCCGATTAAGATTCTGATCGCGCGAACTCACCCGCGCATAACCGTACACCGTCGCCATCTCATCCCCGCTTTCTTGTAAACCTGCCAAAAAGGGACAGGTTTATTTTGGTAGGTTTTACCTCTCGAATAGCAGGTAAGCGGGCGGCCGAGCGGACGGCAAGGTAGCTATGATCCAAATGCGGAGGGCGGCCCCGAAAGACCGCCCTCCGCTCTCCCGCCATGAGTCGAGATTTGGCTAATGGATAAGCTTAAAGTCCAAGTGCCCACGCGTGGTATTGACGCGCGAAACCTCGATAATCACGCGCTGGCCCAGTTCATAGCGAGTCCCCGTGTCGGCGCCCGTCAGCGTAAGCGCATCCTCGTCGAACTCGAACCACTCGTTGCCCAGACTCTTGATCGAAACCAAGCCTTCGACCTGCGTCAGGTCCAAGCGCACAAAGAGGCCCATGCTGCTGACCCATGAGACCGTTCCGGCATAGCGCTCGCCCAGGCGATCCTCATAGTACTGGGCAATCTTGATCTTTTGCGTCGCATGGCTAGCGGCATCTGCCGCGCGCTCGGCATCGCTGCATGCGCGGCAGATCTGCGGCAGAATGCGCGGCAGCGACTCGCGCCCCTTGCCGATCAGCCGCGGTGTACGGACCAGGGCGTCCTTGCCGCCGAGCTGCTCATAGGCCAACTGCAGTTTGAGCACGCGGTGCACCACCAGATCGGGGTAGCGACGGATGGGACTCGTAAAGTGACAGTAGCACGGCGCGGCGAGCGCAAAGTGGCCCTCGTTGCGCGGCTTGTACAGTGCGCGCTGCATGCTGCGCAGAAGCAGCGTGTTGACGAGCGGTGCGTTGGCCGTACCGGCGGCAGCATCAACTGCAGCCTGTAGCTCATCGGGACTCCCCAGGGCGATACCGGCAGCACGGCGATCGTCGATGATGCCCAGCTGCGCCAGCGCAACGGCGGCACCGTGCAGGCTATCGGGGCTCGGATCCTCATGCACGCGATAGCAGGCCTCGATATCACGGTCTGCCAGCCACTCTGCAACGCACTCGTTGGCGAGTAGCATGGCTTCCTCGATAAGCGACGTGGCACACGAACGCTCGCGCGCCACAATCTGCACGGGTACTCCGTCCTCATCCAATAGAGCGCGAATCTCGGCCGTGTCAAAATCGACTGAGCCGCGGGCACGACGAATACGACGGCGAAGTTCGGCGAGTTCGTTGGCGGCGACAAGGAAATCGCCGAGGTCGACGTTATAGCCGCGAGCAGTTTCCTCGCACGCAAGACCGCGCTCAAGCGCCTCCTCGCGCGAGGCCTCAGCAGCCGCAACATCCTCAGCGGCGCCTTCCAGCACCGAATACTCAACCGCGTCGGCACGCACCAGCAGCGCCTCGGCGCCGTCATAGTCCATACGCACACGCGAGCGAATCACGCTGGGGTACGGATCGTAATGCCGCACGCGACCCTGCGCATCGAGCTCAATGTCAACGGTAAACGCAAGACGGTCCTCGTCAGGGCGAAGCGAGCATAGGTCACAGGACAGGCGTTCGGGCAGCATGGGAAGCACGCGATCGGCCAGATACACCGATGTCGTACGATGGCGAGCCTCAAGATCGATATGCCCGTCCCAAGCCACATAGTGAGAAACGTCAGCGATATGCACACCCAGCTTGTAGCCACCCTCGGGCGTGCGCTCAAGCGAAATGGCATCGTCAAAGTCGCGCGCGTCGACCGGGTCGATCGTGATGACAAAGCGGTCGCGCAGATCGCGGCGGAGCGGGTCCTTAAGCGCCGCGGACACATCGAGCGAAAGCCCCTCGGCCTCGTCCAGCGCGGCCTCGGGATAGCTATCGGTATAGCCGTAACGCGCCATCACGTATTGAACGCCCAAATCGGGCGCGTCATCTCCGCCAATGCGGCGTTCGATCGTCACGGTGCCCGATTCCAGGCGCGTCGGGTAGGTCAAAATGCGCGCGACAACGGCATCACCCGGGTGGACGCCCAGACGATCCGCCGAGGTATCCTCGGGCAGAATGAAGAAGTCGGCCTTCAGGCGCGAATCGAGCGGCTCGATCACACCGAGCGGACCAGCGGTCTGGTACGTACCCACCACGCTTATGGCTGCGCGCTCAACCACGCCTTCGATCACGGCGCGCCGCTCACCGTGCGGGCTGTTCTTAATGCTCACGGCTACGGTATCGCCATCCATGATCTCGCGCTTACCGCGGCCCATGACCTTGTAGTCGCCGTTTTCGGTTACAACGTAGGCGCTATGCTCATGGAGCTGCACGCGCCCGGTCAGGCTCGGACGGCGTTCGCTGCGCACCGGCCCGCGCTTATTGCGAGCTCCACGCTTATGCTTGTTATTGCGCCCCATGGCGCCTCCTAACTATCGATTGCGAACTCCAAAGAGTCTACCCAAATGATCCGTTTTCCTGCCGTCCCCTAGGGATCAAAAAACGGGCCGCCCCGCAAGAGACGACCCGTTGGAAGGGATGAATTCCAGGCATGCCTACACGCGCAGGTAGCGGCGCATGGCGATGGCAGAACCAAAGAGACCGATAATCACGCCGACCAGAATCAGCGCAGCATAGGTCACCAGGTAGTACTGCATCGGCAGGGCAAACGACATCCAGCCGATGCTCTCCTGCAAACGCGGAATCATCAGATTGCGCAGCAGCTCCAGAACGCCGATGGAAAGCAGCGAGCCCAAAATGGCCTGCAGTACGCCCTCGGTGATAAACGGGCCGCGAATGAAGCCGTTGCTGGCGCCGACCAGACGCATAATCGCAATCTCACGACGACGCGCCGTGATGGACAGGCGAATCGTGTTGTTGATGAAGATGAATGCGATAAAGGTCAAAAGGCCAACGAGCACCACGGCGGCGATGCGGATGTAGTTGGTCACCTGGAACAGGCGGCTCACTTCCTCCTGGCCGTACAGCACGCTCGCGTTGACGTCGCCGTCATCCGCGATCTTCTGGAAGTCGGCGTTCTTCTTGAGCTTCTGGGCCGTGCTCTCGACCTTGGACGGATCGTCCATCTCAATTGCAAACGAAGCCGGCAGCGGGTTCTGGCCATCGAGCGCGCTCATGGTGGCGTCGGCGTTGCCCGACATCTTGCTCGTATACTCGGCCAGCGCGTCGTCCTTGTCCTTGTACGTCACGGACTTGACGTTGCTCCACGTCTTGAGCTCAGCCTCAAAGGCCTGAACATCTGCCTGGTCGGCGTCATCGCTAATAAAGGCGTTGATGACGACCTGATCCTCGACGGTGCCGATCACGGAGTTCAGCATCGCGGAGCCCATGATGAACAGGCCGATGATAAACAGCGAAAGGAAGATCGTGATGACGGCGCCGAGCGAGGTAGTCCAGTTACGGAAGAAGTGACTGATTGCCTCTTTGAAGGAGTAGCCCACGTTAGTTGGTGCCATAGTTGCCGTAACCTCCCCTCTCCTGGTCGCGGATAACGTGGCCGCCCTCGAGGGCGATCACGCGACGGTGCATGCTATCGACCATCTCGCGGTCGTGCGTGGCGACGATCACGGTGGTGCCGGTGCGGTTAATACGCTCGAGCAGCTTCATGATGCCCAGCGAGATCGCCGGGTCGAGGTTACCCGTGGGCTCGTCGCAGATCAGCAGCGGCGGACGGTTGACCATAGCGCGGGCGACGGCGACGCGCTGCTGCTCGCCACCGGAAAGCTGGTCGGGCAGCGAGTCCATCTGATCGGCCAGACCGACCAGACGCAGCACCTCCGGCACCTGGCTGCGAATGACGCCCTTGGGCTTGCCGATGCACTGCAGAGCAAACGCCACGTTTTCGTAGGCGGTTTTTTGCGGCAGGAGCTTAAAGTCCTGGAACACGGCGCCAATCTGGCGGCGCAGGAACGGAACCTTGCGGTTCTTGATCTTCATGAGGTCCTGACCGGCAACCAGGATGCGACCGCTCGTCGGCTTGACGTCGCGGTTGAGCGTCGACAGCAGCGTGGTTGAGCAGGGTGGTCTTACCCGAGCCGGAGTGACCGACCAGGAAGACGAACTCGCCCGGATAGATCTCGATGTTGATGTCGTCGAGTGCAGGCTTGTTGGGCTGTGCCGGATAGATCTTGGTGACATGCTCCATAAGGATGACGGGCTCGACACCGGCCTGCTTGGCCATCTTCTTGCGGCTGGCCTGCGGATCGATGGGCGCAAACACCGACGTAAAATCGGGGTTGTTGAGCGCGTTATCGAGGCTTGCGACCTCGGCTGCCTGATCGCTCTCGACCACCGGGGCAGCAGGCTGCGTGGGATCGGGAATAGCGGCAAAGAGGCCGGACTGCGCAGGCTGAGGAGCCGGTGTCGCAGGGGCCATGGGGTCGGGAATGCCGGCCATGGTAGGCTGCGGCGTGGCAGCGCCAGCCTGAGGCTGCTCCACGCGAGCGGTCACGGCCTGAACGGGCTCAAAACCCGCCGTGCCGGAAAGCGCGACATCGCTGGTGGGATTGTAGGCAAAGGGATCGGATGCCGGCTGTGCCTGATCTGCCGGCTGAGCGGGGGCCTGAGCAACAAGCTGGCCCTCTGAATCCGGAGTGGCGAAACGACTGCCCTGGACGCCTGTCTGCGTCTTGGGGGCATCATCGCCCGCACCGGAGGTACGGAAGTGGTTACCCACTGGTGCTCCTTATCGTCGTGCGTTTAAACTACATGAGCGCTTTGTATTTTAGCAGCATTAGCTTTGCTGCACATAAGAAGCATGGCGGGGTTTGGGTCTCACCGGCCGGGCGCAGGGTTACCTCCCAAATCGTCCTCGCGCATGGCCGGCATTTGTCCTGCTCCTGCGGAGCTGCGGACAAACGCCGGCCTGCGCTGCGGAAAGATTTGGGAGGTAACCCTGCGCCCGGCCTGCGGCTACTATGGGGCCGACGCACCAACTTGAGATGCTGCGCATACAAAATTGGAAGGGTCTGAATTGCACTTTGCTGGGATGGGCTCGTTTCCCCATGGGAACTTTGCTTGGCAGGACTCTAATTTAAATTCAGCATAAACAGGGGCGCCCTCTTTGAGGACGCCCCTGTTCTGGCTTGTTTGCGGTTGTCGACGCGATACTTTGCCTCGTCTTGCCTTATGCCAAGAACTCCTTGGTGGTCGCCACGATGTTGGCGGCGTCCAGGCCGTACTTGTGCAGGAGCTCGGCACCCGGGCCGGACTCGCCGAAGGTGTCGTTGACGCCAATCTTCTTGAGCGGCGTCGGGCACTGCTCACACAGAACGTCGGCAACGGCGCTGCCCAGGCCACCGATCACGGAGTGCTCCTCGACGGTCACGACGTGACCGGTCTTGGTGGCGCTCTTGACGATCAGGTCGGCGTCGATGGGCTTGATGGTGTGCATGTTGATGACCTCGGCATCGATGCCCTCGGCAGCGAGCTGCTCGGCGGCCTCGAGGGCCTCGCCGACCATTAGGCCGCAGGCGATGATGGTGACGTCGGTGCCCTCGCGCATGACGATGCCCTTGCCTACCTCGAACTTGTAGGTCTCGGGGTCGTTGATGACCGGCGAGGCCAGACGGGCAAAGCGCATGTACACGGGGCCGTCGCACTCGTAGGCGGCGCACGTCACGGCACGAGCCTCCACGTCGTCGGCGGGAACGATAACGGTCATGCCGGGGATGACGCGCATGAGGGCGATATCCTCGCAGCACTGGTGCGTGGCGCCGTCCTCGCCCACCGAGATACCGGCGTGCGTGGCACCGATCTTAACGTTAAGGTGCGGATAGCCGATGGAGTTGCGGACCTGCTCAAAGGCGCGGCCAGCGGCAAACATGGCAAAGGTGCTCGCAAAAGCAACGCGGCCGGTGGTCGCGATACCGGCGGCAACACCCATCAGATTGCTCTCGGCAATGCCCACATCGAAGAAGCGGTCGGGGCAGGCTGCCTTAAACTTGCCGGTCTGCGTGGCGGCGGCCAGGTCGGCATCGAGGACCACAAAGTCATCGTGCTCGTTGGCGAGCTCGACGAGGGCCTCACCGTAGCTTACGCGCGTGGCGATTTTCTTGACGTCTGCCATCCTAGAGCTCCTCTCCGGCGGCCGTGAGCTCTGCCATGGCCTGCTCAAACTGTTCATCGTTGGGGGCCTTGCCGTGCCAACCCACCTGGTTCTCCATAAAGGAAACGCCCTTGCCCTTGGTGGTCTCGGCGATGATGGCGGTCGGCTGACCCTTGGTGGCGCGGGCCTCGGCAAAGGCGGCGCGGATCTGATCGAAATCGTTGCCGTCGGCGAGCTCCACCACGTGGAACTTGAAGGCGCGGAACTTGTCGGCGAGCGGCATGGGGTCGTTGACCTCCTCGACGGGGCCGTCGATCTGCAGGCCGTTGTGGTCGACGATCACGCAGAGGTTGTCAAGCTGCTGGTTGCCGGCAAACATGGCGGCCTCCCAAACCTGGCCCTCCTCGCTCTCGCCGTCGCCCAGCAGGGCGTAGGTGCGATAGTCGTCGCCCCAGTGCTTGGCGGCAACGGCCATGCCCACGGCGGCGGAGATGCCCTGGCCGAGCGAACCGGTGGACATATCGACGCCCGGGGTGTCGTTCATGTTGGGGTGACCCTGCAGGTGGCTGCCGATGTGGCGCAGCGTCTCGAGATCCTCCTTGGGGAAGAATCCGCGCTCGGCAAGCACAGCGTACAGACCAGGCGCGCAATGACCCTTGGAAAGCACGAAGCGATCGCGGTCGGCCTTGCGGGGGTCGGCCGGGTCGACGTTCATTTCCTCAAAGTACAGATAGGTCATGATGTCGGCAGCGCCGAGCGAACCGCCCGGATGGCCGGACTTGGCAGCGTGCACGCCGGTGACGATGCCCTTCCTTACCTCGTTGGCAACCTTTTTGAGCTCTTCGTCGCTCATTGTGCCTTCCTTTCATCCTCTTAAGACAAGATGCGCACGGCACGGAAAGGTAGTCCCAACACAGCCGCGATGCACGTACGTCATTCATTATGCTGGAAACTGGAAGCTTTACCAGAGTATTTATCATTATTTGAACAATTGAGCAGGCAGAACCGCTGATGAAACGGTTTATCAATGTGAACGTCTTTTGGATGGAACGCAGTCGGCCCTACGCGTTAATGTCCTTGAATCCCTCACCGAAGGTTTCCGTAACGTCGGCGACCGTCACAATGGCGTGAGGATCGCGCTCGCGCACGATCGTTTTGAGGGTGTTGAGCTCGCGGCGGCTCACAATGACCATGATCACCGGCTTCTCGGCACCCGAGTACATGCCGGTCGCCCTAAACTTGGTGCAGCCGCGGCCCAGGCCATACATGATGTCGGCCGCGATATCGGGAAACTTGTCCGAGATGATGAGCACCATACGGCGCCTGTTGCCACCGTCGACCACGGCATCGATCACGTAGCCGCTAATGACCATCGAAAGGCCCGCATACAGCGCGTTTTCGACCGAAAAGACCGGGGCCGACAGCGCGCACACGGCAACATCGATCGCCATGACGGTCGAGCCAACCGGCAGCGATGTGTTGCGCGAGATGATCTGGCCGATCGTGTCAGAGCCGCCAGTGTTGGCACCGGCGCGCAACACCATGCCATACCCGATGCCCGTGATAATGCCGCCCCACATAGCGGGCAGCATCAGGTCGGCATGTGCCAGCGGCGCCACAAACGGAGCGAACAGGTCGGTGAAAAAACCCAGCAGCACAAAACCGGTCGCCGTCTGCACCACGTAGAACATGCCACCCTCGCGCATAACAACCAGCAGCAGCAAGGCATTCATCACGATGGTCTGGATACCGACGGGAAGCGATATGCCATGCGAGGCGCCGACCGCCTGAATAATGGTGGCAAGGCCTGTGACGCCGCCGGCGGCAAGGCCGTTGGGGATCAAAAACAAGTCTGTCGCGATAGCTGCCAGGGCGCAGCCAAACATAATCTTGGGCAAGTCATGAAAGAAGTTCATCGAAAGAATGCGCTTGATGTCCAGACGATATGCCATGCTGCCTCCCTCAAAAAAGCGCACCCAAACGAGTGCGCTTTGAACTTCTTGCTGTATTCGATTCTACCGATTCACCGGGCAAATACCACCCCTGCGCAGTGTTTGCATCGACCCGGAGCCAATCATGTGCCTAGGCAGACGATGCTTCCGCATCGGCGTTGCCGGTTGCCCAACGATGGTAGCCGATCACAAACGGATCCAGATCGCCATCGTCGAGAACGGCCTCGACGTTGCTGGTCTCCACGCCCGTGCGCAGGTCCTTGACCATCTGATACGGGTAGAGCACGTAGCTGCGAATCTGGTTGCCAAAACCGATCGTGGTCTTGGGCCCGCGAATCTCATCCAGGGCCTCGGC
Organism: uncultured Collinsella sp.; assembly: GCA_938023905.1. Lineage (GTDB taxonomy): Bacteria > Actinomycetota > Coriobacteriia > Coriobacteriales > Coriobacteriaceae > Collinsella. Next base: position 20,228 of record CALJCO010000081.1, read on the forward strand.
GCGCTTCTCGAGCTCGATCTCGTACAGACGGGCCTTGAGAATCTGCATGCACGCGGCCTTGTTTTGAATCTGGCTGCGCTCGTTTTGGCAAGTGACAACGATGCCGCTGGGAAAATGCGTCACGCGTACGGCAGAGTCGGTGGTGTTGACGCCCTGGCCGCCCGGACCGCTCGCGTGATACACGTCCACGCGGATATCGTCGGGACTGATCTCGATGTCGATATCGTCAGGCAACACGGGAATGACCTCGACGCCGGCAAACGTGGTCTGGCGGCGCTTCTTATCATCGGTGGGGCTGATGCGTACCAGGCGGTGAACGCCGGCCTCGGCGCGCAGCATGCCAAACGCGTCCTTGCCCTCGACGGTAAAGGTCGCACGGTCGATGCCGATGACCTCAGCCGCGGGGCAGTCGTTAATGGTGACCTTCCAGCCGCGACGCTGGCAGTACTTCATGTACATCTTAAAGAGCATGAAGGTCCAGTCCTGTGCCTCCAGGCCACCCTGTCCGGGCTTGATGGTCACAATCGCGTCGCCGTGATCGAACTCACCGGTAAACCAGCTCGAAAGCTCGAGCTCGTCGATAGCGCGGGCCAGGCGTTCTGCCGTAGCGGCAGCCTCCTCGCGCAATGCGGCGGCATCGGGGTCGTCGCCCATCTCCTCGGCAAGCTCCAGCGCCGCGCGGGCGTCAGATAGCTCGCCGCGCGCGGTATCCACGGCAGCGATATCTTCCTTGGCGCGAGCGATCTCCTCCATGGTGGCGCGAGCGGCGTCGGCGTCATCCCAAAAGCCGGGGGCCACGCTTTTTGCCTCGAGCTCGGTCACGCGCGTGCGCTTCTCGTCCAAATGAAGATACGACTCGACCTCGCCGA
>CALJCO010000082.1 GCA_938023905.1 uncultured Collinsella sp.
TGGACGGTTCGGAATCTACCAGTCTAGCAGGAGACGCCGCAGGGTATCACGTGGGCCTTGCGACATCGTCGCGCCGCGTTGCAGCCGAGCGCAACCTTAAGACGGTCGGCCTGTTTGACAAGTTTGAAACGGTGATCTTCGGCGAGAATACCGTGCACGGCAAGCCCGATCCCGAGATCTACCTGCTCGCCTGCGAGCGCGCGGGCTTTGCCCCCGAGGAATGCGCCGTGGTCGAGGATTCGCGCAACGGCTGCGTCTCGGGCTTCACGGCCGGCTGCCATGTCTTTGCCGTTCCCGATATCTTGCCGCTGCCGCAGGACGTGGTGGACGGCTGCGAGACGGTACTCGATACGTTGTTCGATCTGGGGGCGGCAGTCAAGGCCGTGAGCTAAAGGTATGCGCCGAAGCCGATGGCGGTGGCTTCGGCGTAGTTGCTTGCCGGGGTACTGCGCACTCGGCAATCTGGGCGCCGATGCCGTAGCTGTCGGCTGCGGTGTTCCATTCATTAGAGGGGTCGCGCTCGTCTCTCTAAATGTCTCTCTAAAGATAAAGTCGGTTAGAGAGACAGCCTTAGGAAATCTAGCAGCGAATTCGATATATCTCTCTAAAGGTCTCTCTAAAACAAGGTGCTTATCTCTCTAAAGTTAGAGAGATAAATCTATTGGTTTAGAGAGACGGAATGCCAAGGCTGCCGTGATGCTGATGGACGCCGGCTTCCGTGACAAGGTACGCGCGAGCACCGATCCCGTTGAGATTGCGGAACTCATCAATAGCGGACTCGAAGACTAGAACGGTCATCCCGTTCAATCAATCGATCCTTCTCCAAGGAAAAGGGCCGCGACGCCATATGGGTGTCGCGGCCCTGTTTGCGTTTCCCCAGATAAAACCTGCCAAAATAAACCTGTCCCTTTTTGGTAGGTTGGCGACAATTTATGTAGTTCAGGTTGAGCATATGCGAGCGAGCGGGCTCCGGGTGCGGTAAGGTGACGCGAAACAAGCGGGCGCTGACCTTTTGGTCGCGCCCGTGAAGCTGAACGTCAGATTGCCGTGCCCGGAGCCCGCGCAGCGCCGAGCAGGTACGCCGTTTGTAAAACGGCGTAACCTAAAGGTTCATGTTGCCGTGGATGTAGGGGGTGACCTCGTGGGAGATGTGGCCGCAGCCTAGGTTGCGCAGGGCAGATTCGATGGCGGCGGGAAGCGGGGCCTTGCCCTCGTCGTTGACCGCGGTCCTGCCGAGGGCGGCGATCTTGGCGACGTCTGCCGGCGCGGCCTCGATATGCATGCAGCCGCCGACCAAGCGCGCGCGGACCTGGTCCAGGCCAAGGTCGTGCAGGTAGTCCTCACAGGTGCGGATTACATCGACCTTCTCGCGCGTGAGCTCCTCGCCCGTGGGGACTCGCGTGGCCAGGCAGGCTCCTGCCGGCAGGTTCCAGACGGGGTATCCCCAGGCGCGTAGCAGCTCGCGCTCCTCGTCCTTGGTAAAGCCGACCTCCATAAGCGGCGAGCGCACGTCGAGCTCCTGGGCGGCGCGCATGCCGGGGCGGTAGTCGCCGCGGTCGCTTGCGTTGCTGCCGTCGATGACGGTGGGAAAACCCAGCGACCTGGCGTGGTTGACGATGGCGGTAAAGCCGGCGCGCTTGCAGTGGTAGCAGCGGTCGGCGTCGTTGCAGGCTACCTGGGGGAGCTGCAGCTGATCGACCGAGAGGTTGAGCACGGGGAGCTTGAAATGCGGCCCCTCATCGGCCTGCCCGTCAACCGCCCGCTCAAACGAAGCCTGCTCGGGCGTGCCGATGAGCGGCGTAGTGAGGTGAACAAGAAGCGTGCTGGCGGGCATGATGCGGGCGCATACGGCGGCCAAAAAGCTGCTGTCAACGCCGCCGGAAAACCCGATAGCCACGCGCCCGTATGCCAAAAGCAGCTGTTCGAGCGCCGATAGCTTGTCTTGAAGCTCCTCTGCGGGTGCCGTGGTGTCTAAAATCATGAAACGATCCTTATCGTTGAGTACTCGATCGAAAACTATAATCCTACCGAGCCACTTGTCATAAGACTTCTATCTATGTAACGAAAGTGCAATATGCTATATACGTTATATACAAGTTTACAAGTGCGGTAAAGTTGCGGGAGTACAGCAGCGCGAAGCGATGGGGGACCGATATGATCAAGGCTGTCATTTTTGACATGGACGGAACGCTGGTCGACACCGAGCGTTTGGGTATCAAGGCGTGGAAGGCGGGCGCGGCCGAGCTGGGATTCGCGATTGACGATGCGCTGATCCATCAGTTTATCGGCCGCACGCTGCCCGATGTCATGGAGATCCTTGATGGGCATTACGGCAGCCGCGAAACCGCTGAGGCGATCTATCGTCGCCACAAGGAGATTCGCGACGAGATGGTCAAGACCGAACTGGAGCTTAAGGCCGGCGCCGCCGAGTGCCTAGACGAGCTGCTGACCGCGGGCTATCACGTGGGTCTTGCGACGTCGTCGCGCCATGTTACCGCCGAGCGCAACCTTAAGACGGTCGGCCTCTTTGATAAGTTTGAGACGGTGACCTGCGGCGAGGACGTCGTACACGGCAAGCCCGACCCTGAGATGTACCTGCTCGCCTGCGAGCGCGCGGGCTTTGCTCCCGAGGAGTGCGCCGTGGTCGAGGATTCCCGCAACGGCTGCGTCTCGGGCATCACGGCCGGCTGCCGCGTCTTTGCCGTTCCCGATATCGTGCCGCTGCCGCAGGACGTG
>CALJCO010000083.1 GCA_938023905.1 uncultured Collinsella sp.
GACTTGCAGCGACGGACCTCGGGACGCTCTTACACCACGTCTGCGCGCGCCACCCACAGGGGTTGCCAGCGCCGTGGTTTCGCCCTTTCTGCGCCGAAGCGATACACTGTTATCGTTTGATTTCTTCGCTCAAGGAGGATGCGCATGCCGTGCACAACGATTTTGGTTGGTAAGAACGCGAGCTACGACGGGTCGACGTTGGTCGCCCGCAACGAGGATTCGTCCAACGGGGTGTTTGAGCCCAAGCGTATGCGTGTGGTGCATCCCGACGAGCAGCCGCGCGTCTATACGAGCGTCCTGAGTCACCTGACCGTTGAACTGCCCGATAACCCCATGCGCTACACGAGCGTCCCCGATGTTGTCCCGGGCCACGGCATCTGGGCCGAGGCCGGTTTCAACGAGCTCAATGTGGGCATGTCCGCAACCGAGACGCTCACCACCAACGAGCGCGTTCGCGGCGCCGACCCGCTCGTCGACTACGTGCCCGCCAAGGGCAACGAGGACGAGGACGGCTATGTTCCGGCGCAGCCCGGCGGTCTGGGCGAGGAGGACATGGTGACCCTGGTGCTGCCATATGCCAAATCCGCCCGCGACGGCGTACGCATTCTGGGTGACCTGCTCGAGCGTTATGGCACCTACGAGAACAACGGCATCGCCTTTAGCGACGTGGACGAGATCTGGTGGCTCGAGACCATCGGCGGCCACCACTGGATCGCCAAGCGCGTGCCCGATGACGCCTATGTGACCATGCCCAACCAGCTGGGTATCGACAGCTTTGACCTGGATGACGCCGAGGGCGCCCAGGCCGACCACATGTGCTCCGCCGACCTGCGTGCCTGGATGGCCGAGTGGCATCTGGACCTGACGCTGGGCGTCGATGGCGACGGCCCGGCTGCGATCTTTAACCCGCGCGAGGCCTTTGGCTCGCACAGCGACAGCGACCATGTCTACAACACGCCGCGCGCCTGGTACATGCAGCGCTGCCTCAACCCCAGCGATGTGTGGGACGGTTCCGAGGCCGACTACACGCCCGAGAGCGACGATATCCCCTGGAGCCGCGTGCCCGAGCGCAAGGTGACCATCGAGGACATCAAGTACGTGCTTTCGAGCCACTACCAGGGCACGGAGTACGACTGCTACGGCAGCAAGGGCACGCCCGTCACGCGCGGTGCCTATCGCCCCATCGGCATCAACCGTAACAGCCAGCTCGCCGTGCTGCAGCTGCGCCCCTATGCGCAGCCGGCCTACCGCGCCGTGCAGTGGATGGCCTTTGGTTCCAACTCGTTTAACGCGCTGGTTCCGCTGTACGCCAACGTCGAGACCATGCCCGAGTACTATGCCGATACGCAGGCTCGCGTGACGTCCGAAAACTTCTACTGGGCCAACCGCCTGATCGGAGCGCTGGCCGACGTCCGCTTCCATGAGTGCGGCCGCGCTGTGGAGGACTACCAGGAGAAGGTCGGTGGCATGGGCCACAAGCAGATCCATGACGTCGACGCTGCCGTAGCCGCGCTGCCCGAGGCCGAGGTGCCTGCCGAGCTTGCACGCGCCAACGAGGCCTTTGCCGAGCGTGTTCGTGTAGAGACCGATGCTCTACTGGGCAAGGTGCTCTACACCACGAGCTGCGCCATGAAGAACTCTTTCGCGATGAACGACAACGTGAGATAGGGATTTCCCGTCGATCGAATAGCGCTAAAACGCTTTGTCGCTTTCACTCAATCTTGGGTACAAGAACGCCAATGCAGTTGTTTGTGATTGGAGACAACCATGGTTATGAAACTCGATCAGCTTGTTAACGGCGCCATCAACGTGGGCTTTGGCGCTGCCGCCGTTGCTGTCGAAGGCGGCAAGAAGGTCCTCGACGACCTTAACACCAAAGGCGAGCAGGTCCGCAAGGACACCGCCACCCCCGATATCGCCCGCAGCGTGTCCGACATGTTCGAGCAGGCCGGCGGTACCATCTCCGATCTGACCGAGCGCTTGGGCATGCAGGGCGAGACCGCGGCCCAACGCGTGCTCGACGAGCTCATTCTGGCTCGCGTCCGCGTTATGACCGCGCCCGAGCGTACGGCCTTCCTGGCCCATGTGCGCGACATCGTCGATTCGGTCGAGGACAACGTGACCTCGGTGCCCGTCGAGTCCGTTGAGCCCGACGATGCGAAGGATACCGAAGAGGCCGAGTAGCAGCGCAGATGGCAGATTCCACCACCGATTACAACAATCTAGATCCCTTGGGTGACGAGGCGGCGGTTGTCGATGAGGTCGACGCCGCCGTCTCGGGCGCTCGCAAGAAGCCGCGCGCTGTCGATATGGTGCCAGAGGAGCCCGACGCGATGGCGCCGGACGAGGAATACCAGCTCACACCGGCAGGTCGCCGCGAACGCATCGGTCAGATCGTTCGCCTGGTCAAAAAGTATCGTGTGTGGGATAACCTCACGCCGGTGCGCCTGCGCCGCCTGCTCGAAGAGCTCGGCCCCATGTTCGTCAAGATGGGGCAGATTCTGGCTAACCGGTCCGAGATTCTGCCGCAACGCTTTTGCGACGAGCTGCGTCGTCTGCGGTCCGACGTGGAGCCGGTGCCGTACGAGGTCGTACTCAGTTGTCTGGAAGAAGAATACGGCCTGCGCCTGGGGGAGATGTTCGATGCGATCGACCCCAATCCGCTTGGTAGCGCATCACTCGCGCAGGTGCACCGCGCTCGTCTGGTGACGGGCGAGGACGTGGCCGTCAAGGTGCAGCGCCCCGGTGCGCAGCAGGTTATGGCACAGGACATCGATATCATCCGCTCGGTGGTGCGTATCGTTTCCAAGTTCGTCAACACCGATCAATTCGTTGATCTGCACGGCGTAGTCGAGGAGTTGTGGACTTCGTTTCGCGAGGAGACCAACTTTTTGGCCGAGGCCAAAAACCTCAACGACTTCTACGAGTTCCATAAGAGCGTTCATGGCGTGACGTGCCCTAAATCCTATCTGGACCTGTGCACCGAGCACGTGGTGGTTATGGACTACGTCGACGGCATTTCGATCGCCGATCCTGAACGCTTGGTGGCCGAGGGCTATGACTTGGAAAAGATCGGTGCCGCGATTGTCGAGGACTACTCGACGCAGGTGCTCGACGACGGCTTTTTCCATGCCGACCCGCATGCGGGAAACATTATTCTCAAGGACGGCATCGTTTACTTTATCGACTTGGGCATGGTCGGACGCATGTCGAGTCACGATCGCGGTATCGTCAAGGACATGATTTTCGCCGTGGCCGAGGGTGACGTGCCCAAGCTCAAGGATTCGCTCATGCGCTTCGCCGTGACGCGTGGCGATTCGGCAGAGCTCGATCATTCGGCCTTTTTGTCCGATTTGGACTTTATCGTCGCAGACTTTGCGGGCCTCGACCTGAAGGATCTGGATATCGGCGAGTTTTTGACCTCGCTGTTAAACCTCGCGCGTAAGAATGACGTTGAGCTGCCGAGCGTGGTGACGATGTTCGCGCGCGGCATGGTGACGCTCGAGGGTTTGCTGACCGAGTACATGCCCAACGTCAACATGATCCAGATCATCCAAACGCACATTAAAAACGAGAAAAGCACCTATGCGCGCGTGCGCGACATGGGGCGCGATCTTGCCGCGAGCAGCTATCGCGCAGCAAAAGGCTCGCTCGAGGCGGCCGAGTATCTGGGCTTGGCGTCGCGCATGCTCACGCGCGGCCAGCTTAAGGTGAACACGCAGATCATGAGCAGCGATAAGGCGCTGCGACAGCTGGGTGGAATTATCGACCGCATGTCGATGGCAATTGTGATTGCCGGCCTGTTTATCGGCTCGTCGGTGGTGTACTACGCGCGCATCGAGCCGGTTGTGTTTGGTATCCCGGTCATTGGCTTTATGGGCTACGTCAGCGCACTGGTGCTGGCGCTTATGCTGGGCCGCAATATCTGGCTCAACAGTCACGGCGGCAAGCACTAGAGGCCGCGACCGTCACCGCATTTTCCTATCGCAAACAATAGCTTTTACCTTGGGCTTCGCCTGCGTGCGAGGCCCTTTTGCGTGATACCATTTTGACGGTAATAATCGATGGCCTAGATGGTGGTGCGGAGACGCATGAATGCGCGGTTTACCTGCGCGTTTGGGAGAATTGGGGTGCAAGTCCCCGGCTGTACCAGTAACCGTAATTCCTCTTGGCTCGGGATGTTCGCGTCGCAGATCGGACGACGTGCCCGAGTCGTTAAGGTTAAGTCGGATCGCCTCCCATCTTGCATGCGGCTGCGGCGTATGCCGCCGGTGTGCATAGGGCTCTGGAGGGAAGGGGGACCCCGATGGGGGTACTCGAGCGCTATATGCGCGATGATGTGGGGCAGCCGCTGGGCAATGCTCCAAGTGCAGACAGTAGGAGACAAATGGATATGTTTGAGGACGAGTGCCAACGCGCCTCGTGGCGTCGTCATGGAGCGATTGCCCGTGGCGTAGCCAAACGCGGACTGGTGGCGTTCCTGGCTTTTGCCATGGCTTTTGGCACCACGCCGGCGCAACTTTGGGCCGAAGGTGCCGGGGGCATTGCCGAGGCCGTGGCTGCTGCGACGCCGGGTGAGGGCGCAGAGTCCGCGGATGGCGCTGTAGATAGCACCGCGCCTGCTGCCGGCACAAACGATTCGGCCGCCGACAAATCCTCCGAAGCTGGAGATATGAGTTCGGATGCGCCTGACAACGCGGGCAATGATGCGCCGGGCGACCCTGCCGCGCCAGACTCCGGCTCGGCTACTCCGGCGAACGAGGCGTCCGATACCAGCGCTGAGGCCAGCGACGCGGCTGCGGTTGACAGCGAGGCCAATGCAGTCGAGGCCGCTCCTCGCGCTGCTGCCACGTTTTCCTCCAAAAATGGCGTCAGTGTCGGAACGAGCAGGTCGCCTGGTCGTTGGGCTGGGTCTAACTACTCCGCCTTTATTCAGAATGCGACCACGCTTTATGCGAATGTCTGGACTTCGTCCAGCAAGCGCGCCAGTGTTTCGGGCTGCACTTATCAGTGGCTTGCTGCCGATATCAGTAACAGGAACGATGCGGACAACTCTGCGTTTGTTGCTGTCGAGGGCCAGACGAGCGCATCGATCGTCTTGGACGATGCCCTGCGCACTCAACTTAACGGCAAGTGCCTGCGCGTACGCATTACCGATGCAAGTGGTAACGTCGTCTACGGTCCGACTAAGAGCTGCAACAACCAAAAGCTAACGGCGACGAACACTATCAAGGCGCCCGTTCCTACCAAGACGGCCCTGGATGCAAAGTCTTATGTCCTAATTCAGTCTTCGGCAGACGATTCGAGCTCGTATTCGTCTGTTAAGGCCGAGATGCTGAACCCTGGCACTACGCTTTGGGCGAATGCCTACGACGGCGAAGCAGTCCCCAATAAGCGTATTGCGGCACAGGCTGTCTGGACCTATCAGTGGCTTGCATCTGATTCGCGCGATGCCGAGGATTCTGCCTACCAGGCGATTCCCGAACAGACCGCCCAGTCGCTAACGATCACGGACGAACTCGCTTCGCAACTTGCAGGCAAGTACATTCGCGTTAAGGTTGTCGGCGACGGTCAGGAGCTGTACGGTCCGAGTGGCTCTTTTAACACGCCCTCGTCTGTTAGCTACAATACGCCGGGTCCTGTTGCCGCGAGCGACCAGATTGCGTTGGGTCATATTGTTCTCGCCTATAACGGTGCCGAATTTGGCGACGATTACGAGAGCATCCCCAACGCTAACGTCGGTGACACGATTAAAGCTGCTGCCTACTATCTCAACTACGACACGCCGACTGACCTCTATGGTTCCGACAAGGTCGATTTTTCGTGGTGGGTGGCCGATTCTGCTGACGGCTCGTTCGAGCAGGTTGCAACTGGTGACACCTACACGGTTGCCAAGGAGTGCGCGAACCGTTACCTCAAGGTGGTTGCCAAAGCCAAGAAGGGTATCCCCGGCTCCGATGGCTGTGAAACCAAGGCGGGCCGCATCCTGCCCAAGGGCGCGACAACGCTAGACTCGGTTGTATTTACCAATGCGAGCAAGGGCGCTAAGGACACTGGTTCTACGATTGAGGCGTGTGCCTACAAGGCGGCTGATTACTCGACTGAGCCGGTTACCGAGGGCGTTGCCTATACGTGGCGTTGGTCGTTCGTCGACCCATCCTCCTCTGCCTTTGATGCGAAGAACGACTGGCATGTGGTCGAGGGCAAGACCGACGGCAGCTTTACGATTCCCGATGACTACGCCAAGCGCTGGGTGAGTGTGTCGGCCACTGCGGGTGATAACACCGTAGAGGCGACTACTGCCGTGGCTGTTAAGGCCGCGGGTTCGCATGAGCTGTTCCTGACGTATCTCAAGAAGGTCGTCGGCGATCAGAGCGATGGCGCTCGCTTTGTCTATAAGAGCGGCGAGAAGATCGGCGTTATCGCATTCGAGAAGACGGCTGCGGGAACAAAGGGCGCCGAGCTTGCATCCGATCAGCTGACTTATACGTGGCAGATTGCCGATAACGCTCAGGGCCCGTTCACGACGCTGACGGATGAGAACGCGCACAGGCCGTCGTTCGTTATTTCGAAAAAATACGTCGGCAAGTACCTCAAGTGCATCGTCGACGGTGGCTACAACACCGACTATGCCTCTACGCGTAATGCCATTGTTAAGGGCGAAGATGCCAAGGCATATACCCTGACGTCGGTTAATGTCGCCTCGAGCGGCAACCTCGCACAGGTCGGGGGAACGCTTACCCCTACCGCCAATTACATGGCAACGGGCGACTGGGGCGATTATGAGACGGCGCTCCCCGAGGGCTCTCTCGTCGATTACCGCTGGTATCTCGCCGATGACGCTGAGGGTACAAACGCCCACGAGCTGTTTGGCGCCGACGAAACGATTGGCGTAGTCACGCTTCCTCCCTCGGCTGAGGGCAAATATGCCTATGTCGTGGCAAACGCCGGCAACAACGATGTCAAGAGCGCTGCTTGGCTCGTTAACTCTTCCGATGAAAAGTCTCTTTCCGTTAACGTCAGTGTTGTAGGCGTAAGCAAGCACGATGTCGGTCAGTCCTATGATTTTGTGGACTGGGTGCCGTCGACTTCGTTTAACTGGTCGAGTATCCAAAAAATGTCTGCCTGGGACATCTTTGCCAAGGTGCTTGACGATGCCGGCTATAGCTATAGCACGGACGGTGGCGTTCCCTATTCGGTTACGAACCCCGATAAGTCCCAGACGCTCGCGATGGAAAGCACGGCGTATGGCTATAAGTACTGGCGTTTTGACATTAATGGTCAGGCTGCCAACTCTTATGCCACGGGCTACTATCCGAACGATGGAGACACGCTCGAGCTCGTGTACGAGGATCCCACGGGCACGCCTTCGAGCCAGGTAACGGTCACGATGGAGATTATTGGCAAAAAGGCCGAGATAGCTCAGCGTTGGACGAGCCCTTCGACCCAGGTGTTTGCTAAGGGCACGTCGATTAAGGATGCCTCTGCTGCTTACTTCGATGCCCTTGGCATAAAGTCAAAAATGTACGACCAATTTGGCTATTGGGGCGTCTATAGTCTCGTATCTCCGCTTGATGGCACCGAGCTGTCGGGTGCATGGTCGTTCTTTGTCAACGGCGTTCCTGGGTCTCAGCTCGATAGCGATTACGTGCTCAAGTCTGGCGACAAAATCGTCTGGGCTTTTGCTCCCGGCGATACTGTGCCCGGCGTCGACAGTGTTGTTGTTGACCCGGGTGCCGCACGTCCTAACTGGGATAGCGATTGGCCTGGTTATACGAGCGCCGACAAAGTAACCGACGCTCCTGTGCCCACGAAGGACGCTGAGGCAAAATGGGTGAGCGAGCTCAAGGGCTCGGACGAATGGAACAAGGGTATTTCCGACCCGTTGCTGGTCGGTGACTACCTCTATGTGGCCGTTGGTTCCAAGTTGCTCAAGAAGAATGCCGACACGGGTGAGACCGTTGCCGAATCGCCTTTGGCGGCAAAGATCGATACGACCTCGCGTATGGTATACACCGACGGCGTGATACTCGTGCCGCTTTCGAGCGGTCGCCTTCAGGCGCTGACAGTTGATGCTCTGGCGACGGTTTGGGTTACCGATGAGTTGCCGGCCGGTCCCGATGGCACCCAGCAGTCTCTTGCTTCCGTTACGGTTCGTGACGGCTATGCTTATTTTGGTACCGCTTCGGCCAGCTGGACTGATTCGAGCGATGGCTATCTGCTCTGCGTGCGCATTTCTGACGGCGAGGTTATGTGGCAGCATAAGAACGAGAACAGCAAGGGCTACTATTGGGCCGGCTTGACGTTCTCGGGCAATTATGGCGTCATCGCAGATGATTCCGGTACGGTGAGCACGGTCGACCCCGAAACTGGAAAGACTGTTGCGTCGCTCAAGATTGCCGAGCGCGTGCGCGCGACCGTGCTGGTCGATGGGTCGATCGCCTATGTCGTGAGTGCTGATGGCGTTTTGCATAAGCTTTCGGTTGGAGCGGACGGAGCGCTTTCCGAGCTTGGCAAGGTGACGTTTGGTAGCAGCTCGACCTCGACGCCGGTGCTGGTCAACGGCAAGATTGTGGTCGGAGGCGCATCGACCGAGTCCTTTATGGGCGGTTATCAGAACAAGTACACGTATCACTACGGTCAGCTTGCAGTGATCGATGCCGAGACGCTTGTTGTGGACTATTCCATTTACAAGGCAGACGGTAGCTACATTCGCCAGGGAACTTCGGGAGGCGGTGACGTAAAGTCTCAGCCGGTTGTTTCTGTCCAGAATGGCGAGACGTACATCTACTTTACGTCCAACAACAACCCGGGCGGCATCTATCGCTACCGTATTGGTGACGACGAGGCCGAGCTGCTCTATACGCCGGCGGCCGGAGACCAGCAGTACTGCATGGCTTCTATTTCGGTCGGATCCGATGGCTCGCTCTACTATGTCAATGACTCGGGCAAGCTGTTTGCTGTCAAGGGCAATGGTCAAAGGGCCAAACGCTATACCGTGACGTTTGACGCTAACGGTAAGGATACAGCGATGCCCGATTCTCAACGCGTGAAGGAAGGCAAGGCGGCGACGGAGCCCTCGACTAAGCCGCAGTGCAAGGGCTACACCTTTGCCGGTTGGTACACCGATGCTGCCTGCACCAAGGTGTATGACTTTAGCGTTGCGGTGACGGCTGATATGACGCTGTATGCCAAGTGGGTCAAGAATGCTGTTAACCCTGGCGGTAACGGTGGCTCTGGCTCCAATGGCGGCTCCAACGGCAATGGCGGCGCTGGTTCTGGCTCCGGCAACGGCACAAACGGCCAGCAGGCTGGCGGTGCTGTTTCGCCTGGGCAGAAGCCGGTGTCGTCGACCACGACCGAGACCAAGGACGGCAAGGATTCCAAGAAGGATTCCGACAAGTCCGACAAGAAGGACAGCAAGAAGTCTGATAAGAAGTCCAGCAAGTCCAGCTCCAAGTCCGATACAGGCTCGGCTGCCGCGACTACCGCTAAGAAGTCCGCTGAGGCTCCTGTGCAGCAGTCTGGCTTCAATCCGCTTGCCATCGTTGGTGTTGCGGCTGGCGTGATCGGGCTTGCTGTTATCGGCGTGTTCGTGTTTACCAAGCGTCGGTAGGTGAGGGCTGTGTCCAATAAGCCTCAGGACGCCGACTCCAAGCAACCCGACTCGTCGTTCATTCAGCTTGACGATGCAAAGCAAAAGGGCGCCGCTTCGGCGGCGTCCGCCCCCCGTCGCAAGGCGCTTGTTGGCGTCCTGACAGCCGCCAGTATTGCACTCATTGTCGTTTCGTTGGGTTTTGTCCACCCCTCTGTCAGCGGTGCATGGTCCATCGACTGGATTGCGCGGGCTGTGACAGGGGAAAGCGTCGTCGCCAAGGATGCGTCGGTTTCCGGCTCGACTACCGCTTCGAGCAAGGCTGCGTCCAAGGACTCCAAATCTTCGGACAATGCGAAGGACGGGTCGAAGGATTCGGATGAATCTGATTCCAAGGACAAGTCTGAATCTTCGGACAAGAAATCTGACAAGGATTCGAAGGAGAAGAAGTCCGGAGGCAAGGGCGGCAAGAAGTCCAACAACACGTCTGCCGGACAGGGCTCCGAATCCGCTGGCGGATCGAACGCTTCTAACGGTTCGTCTTCGGGCGGTGGCTCGGCGACCGGCGGTGGGTCTGCATCCAACAGTGGCAACGCCTCTGCGGGCAATCAGGGCGGCTCGCAGGAGTCCGGCTACGTTACGGTGACGGTTTCGGTCACATCGAGCGCTGTGGGCAATCCTGTGTCCTCTGGTGGCACCTTTACCTTTAATGAAGGCGCTACCGTCTACGATGCCCTGTGCGCGCTGGGCCTTTCTGTCAACGCACATGGCTCGTCGTACGGCACGTATGTCGCCGCTATCGGCGGCCTGGCCGAGAAACAGTATGGCGGCACGAGCGGCTGGATGTACTCCGTCAACGGCACAACGCCTATGACGGCCTGCAGCAACTACGTTCTCTCAAACGGCGACAACGTAGTCTGGTATTACGTTACAGGCTAGAGGCTTCGACATAACGCGCCAAACGGGCGGTTCGGACAAACATCCGGGCCGCCCGTTTTTCATGCGAATGGGACTGGTTCGCTGGGTCTCTCGGCAAATAAAAAGCCGGTTGGAACGTGAATTCCAACCGGCTGCGAAGCGAGATTATATTGAGTCGTCTACGACTGTGCGCCTTCGAGGAAGAAGCGGCGGCTAAAGTAGTTGTACCAGGTGACCAGGAACGTGGCGATGGCCTTCATGGCTTGGTAGCCGATGCTCAAAAACGTGACGCCCACAAACATGTACAGGTCGTTGAGGCCCAGGCCGATCACCGACAGGATGGTGAAGATCGTGAACTCGCGCTTGCGGCTCATGCCCTCGCGGTGGTCGAACACGTACTTCATGCTGAGCCAGTAGTTGACCACGACGGACGTGATGAACGAAACCGTGGTGCTCATCAAGAAGTCGAGGTGAAACAGCTCGACGAGCGCAATGAGCATACCCCAGTCGATGCCAAAGGAGACAAGACCCACGACAGCGAACTTGAGGAACTGCTTGGTATGAGGTTGTGCCAGTGCCTTGCGCACGTAATCACATCCAATGCGTTGATGAATCGAGCAGAGGATACTTTAGAGCTTTTGCAAGGGAAACGTAAGGTCCTTGCCAAGAACTATACGAACTCGCCAAATTTTCAAGAGCTAATCCGCAAACGTTGAAAACTTGCCCGTAAACGAGCAATGCCCGCGAACAACACGGCGCTCGACGCGCGTCATCCGTGGGCATTGTAAAGCTGTAAGGTTGCGAGTTACTTGGTCTCGTCGCCTTCCAGGAAGATCTTTCGGGTCACAAAGTTGTAGACCATGACAAGCGCGGTGGCGCAGATCTTGGCGATATTGGCCTCGAGTCCCAGGCCGGCGTTGAGTGTCAACACGATACCGTCGTTGAGTGCCAGGCCGATCACGGACAGCACGACAAAGATAATGAACTCGCGGCGGCGGCTTATGCCTTCCTTGTGCGCAAACACGTATTTCATGCTTGCGAGGTAGTTAAAGATGAGTGAGATGATAAAGCCGCTGGTGTTGGCGATTAGGATGTTAAGGCCCAGACCGTAGTGGAGCAGATTCATAATGCCAAAGTCGATGACCGTGGCAATGACGCCGACGACGCCAAACTTCATGATCTGCGCAAGGAGCTTTTGCATGGTACCTGCCTTATGGTGGCGCCGGGGCGCCGCGGGGATGACAAACTCAGCAAGTTTAGCCAATCCCCGCGGGTGGGGCTAGACGCGCTCCTCGATAGCACCGTTTCTATATGCATCGAGCAGCTGGCGCAGATCCTGGATCTGGCTGCGGATCTTGGCGCCGGTATCGGTGTCGCTCACCATGCGGCGGCGGTCGGCCTCGTCAAAGCGGTTGGTCTCGCTTTCGATGTCCACGTTGCGCGTGAGTGCCTCGGCAACGGTGGTAAAGGCCTGGTGCGACTTGAGGCGGCATCCTCGCGAGCTCGAGATAAGCGTGTAGCCGGCGATGCCCGTCTTGGGATGGTAAGCGCGGCAGAATCCGCCATCGATGACCAGCAGCTTGCCCTCGGCGCGGATGGGCTGCTCGCCCTTGGTGGTTTTAACGGGCGTGTGGCCGTTGATGATGTGACCGGTCGGTGAGCATGCCATGGGCGCGACGCCAAACTCGCGCATGATGTCGTCGCAGACCGAGGGCGACTTGGTAAGCGTAAAGTACGGGTCCATCGGCTCGACCCAGGTGCTCTTGTCGGCGATATAGGCGCGCTCAAAGGTACGCACCAGGCGTCCGCTGGCGGGTGAGTTAAAGCCAATCCACAGGTACCACATCCAGTCGAGAGCGTCGCGGTCGCCCACGCGCCAGGCGCGGCGGGCGATGTGGTCGCAAAAATCGAGATAATCGCGGCCAGCGTGCCAGGTGCCCAGGCAGTTCATGCTGCTAAAGGTGCCGTCTTCGTTGAGCGGCACGCAGCCGTGGAACAGCAGGTTGCCGTTGGCGACCTTGTACATCGAGCCGTGGGAATAGAGGAAATCGATATGGCGATGCAGGTGATCGGCGGTGACAAACTCGGACACGAGCTTGTCGATGATGTGCTGCTCCTGAGACGTGAGCGTATAGGGGTCCGCCGGGTCGACGGTGGGGAAGTCGTTGGTCGTGAGCGGCCACACGCTGCCGTCGGCGAGCGTGACCGTGCCGGTGCCGTGATCGATCTTGTCGAGTAACAGACGGTCGGTCATGTCGAACTCGGGATGGCGCTGGATAATCTGGCCCTCGAGCTTAAAGAGCAGGACGTTGATGGCCTTGATCAGTGGGGTGATGGACTCACCGGCGGTGTAGGTGGCATCGGCAAAGGCGACAAGCTCACGCAGCGAGATGCCGTAGTCGTTCTCCAGGATCTCGTAGTTGTCGTAGCGTAGGTTGTTGCGCAGCACCGTTGCGATGCAGGCGGGCTCACCGGCCGCAGCGCCCATCCACAGCAGGTCGTGGTTGCCCCACTGGATGTCGAGTGAATGGTAGGTGAGCAGGCGGTCCATAATCTTGGCAGCGCCGCCGCCGCGGTCGAAGATGTCGCCCACCAGGTGCAGGTGGTCGACGGCCAGGCGCTTGATGAGCGAGGCGAGCGACTCGATAAAGTCGTCGGCGCTGGCGGTCTCCAGAATGGACTCCACGATGCGCTCGTGATAACGCACGCGATAGTTGTTCTCGTCCGGATGCGTGTGCAGCAGCTCGTCGATGATGTAGGCGTAATCGCGTGGGATGGCCTTACGCACCTTGGAGCGCGTATAGCGGCTCGAAAGCGAGCGGGCGACCATGATGAGCTGGTCAAGCATCGTCCTGTACCAGGTGGGCGAGTCTTCGCGCCGGCTGCGGACCAGGTCGATCTTCTCGCGCGGGTAGTAGATGAGCGTGCACAGCTCGCCCTTTTCGTCAAAGGAAAGCGTGTCGCCAAAAATCTCGTCGACATGTTCGCGCACGACGCCCGAGCAGTTGTTGAGGATGTGCATAAAGGCTTCGTACTCGCCATGCACGTCGCTCATAAAATGCTCGGTGCCTTTGGGTAGGTTGAGGATGGCCGAGAGGTTGATAATTTCGGTAAATGCGGATTGTTCGGTGGGGAACTGTCTCGACAGCAGGCGCAGATACTTGAAGTCTTGCGGATTGCGATCGAATGCGACCATGAAACACCTTCCGATAGGGCTGGTAAAACTGATAAACAGTGTCAAACGTTTATCAGTATGCGCCGCTTTTGTTTCGATTGGGGATGGGCGGCCGAATTGTTAGCCGAACGGTTTGCTAAATCGATTTAGTGGAGGTAGATATGGCGGTTGAGTGGAGACGAAGCGGGTGATTTTGCCCACGTTGGCCCATGGCGGGGGATGGGGATGTTCATGATAAAGATATTGGATGCAAATGGTTCGCATTGGTAAATAGCGGACATTTGTATCGTATTTAGGCTTGCTGTGCGATAATTTGCGCAGCAATACTTAAGGAGCCTCATATGAGTGATTTTGTCCTGACCTGTGAATCTGCCGCCGATCGAACCCGTGAGTTCTTTGAATCGCGCAATATCCCCGTCGTGTGTTTTCATTACGAGATCGACGATGTTGTCTATACGGACGATCTGTATCAGTCGATTACGCCGGACGAGTTTTTTGCCCAGATATCCGCGGGCGCCATGCCCAAGACGTCTCAGGTGAGCGTGGGTGAGTACGAAGAGTTTTGGGAGCCGCTTGTTGCCGAGGGCAAAGACGTGCTGCACCTGACGTTGTCGTCGGGTATTTCGGGCACGTATGGATCGGCCTGCGTTGCGGCGCAGATGCTCGCGGATCGCTATCCCCAGGGCGGCAAGGTGCGCGTCATCGATTCGCTGGCAGCGTCTTCGGGCTTTGGCCTGCTGGCGGAATGTGCCGCCGACGTGCGCGATAGCGGGGCTTCACTCGACGAGACGGCCGCTTGGATCGAGGAGCATAAGCTCAACCTGCACCACTGGTTCTTCTCGACCGATCTGTCGAGCTACCTGCGCGGCGGTCGCATTTCGGCTGCGAGCGCGATCATCGGCACGGCGCTTAAGATTTGCCCACTTATGACGGTCGATTGCGAAGGTAAGCTGTCGCCACGTGAGAAGATTCGCACTAAGAAGCGCGCGATTTCCGAGATGGCTAAGACCATGATGGCACACGTGCAGGACGGTGCGGATTATTCGGGTAAGTGCATCATGTCGCACTCGGCGTGCCGCGAGGATGCCGAGGCAGTTGCGGCGCTGATTGAGGAACAGGTTCCGCAGCTTAAAGGCAAGATTGAGATCAATAACATCGGTACTCTGATTGGCTCGCATACCGGACCTGGTACGGTGGCGCTCTTCTTTATGGGCGACAAGCGCGTGGATTAATTTGCCCCATCACATCGCTGCATGATTGCTCAAACGAAAACGGCCCGCCTCACGTTTGTGGGGCGGGCCTTGCTGTTGGGGTTAGCATTTCTTTCCTCGGAAGAAAAAGCCGTGCAGTGAGGGCTTGAGCCCGCGGTTGGCGCGACGCTCCTCGACGCGCTCGTGGATCGAAGCGACGCGCTCGATGACCTCGTCGGGAATCGGCACGTCGGGATTCATGTTCTCGACCTGGCTGACCTCGGCGGCGGAGACCTGGTCGATAATGGGCACATCGTCGTGCGAGATGACAGGTGTGGCGTCTTCCTTCATCTTGCGATAACGCTGCATCATGTCGGTCTGTAGCTGCTGTGCCGAAGGCGGCGTCCAGATGATGGCGTTGGCGCCGGCAGCGATGGTCTCGCGGATGCTCTCGGGCGTCTTGCCGCCCGGCGCGATGAGCGGCAGGTTGGGATAGTGCTCGCGCAGTTCACGCAGGACCTGCGGCGTGTTTTTGCCAGCGGCGATGTTAAGAATCTTGGCGCCGGCGCGCACCTTTGCGTGAGCATCGTCGTCGCAACGTACGACCGTGGCGATGACGGGGATGTCGGCGATGTTGGTGATGTGCTCGACCATCTCGGCGGTGGCGGGGGAGTTGACCACGCAGCCCGCCGCGCCCTGCATCTCGGAGACGGCTGCCATCTGAACGGAGCGCTTGCCGGTGGTGGTGCCACCGCCCACGCCTACGAAGACCGGGCACTCGGCGACGGTCAGCAGCGCCTGCGTAATGGCGGGCTGCGGCGTGAAGGGGTAAACGGCAAAGACGGCATCGGCGTTGGAGTTGCGGATGACCGCGACGTCGGTGGTGTAGATGAGCGATTTGATACGACGGCCGAAGAGCGTGAAGCCGCTGGCCTCCTCAATCTCGTCAGGCATGCGAAGGGCCGCCTTGCGCAGGCGCCCGTCGATGGGCAGCGGCTCCATGGGAAGCAGTCCGTTGGGGGTCACAGCTACCTGGGGTTCGGTGAACTCGTCTGCGAGCTCGACCTCGGAGAAATCGACCGAGGCGACAATGTCCTCGTGAACCTCGGCGGGCACATCGATGGGGGCTTGGTCGTTTGCCGCGGCAGGCGTGTCGAAAGAGCTGGTGCCGACGAAGGCGTCGACGCGCTCATTTAGATCGTTGAGGGTATCCATGGAAGCTCGATTCTATGTGATGACGGCCGGCGCGATGCAGCCGGAATTGCGAATGCTAAACCGTTTGACGAGTTGATTTTTCCCCGCCGCGTCCTCCGTTAGACCGAAGGGCGGCGAACGTGAAGGAGCTGTGGTGGCGGTGATCGGGGTGCTATCTTGAAAGTCCCGTTTAAAAGAGAGGTGACGCGGTATGGAATTTTCGGCAATGTTGGGCTCGATTGGCCTATGCGTGGGCGCAATCGTAGCCGCCGCGGTCATCTACTTTGTGGTCACGGCCATTAAGGGCAAAAGGGCCGAACGCAAGGAGCGCACGATGCTTAAACAGCATCGCGACCAGCAGGGCAAACGCGCACAGAGATAGCTTGTTGAGTTTTGGATCCGTGCGCTAGCTGCGTTTTCGGATCAGGGCAATGTAGAAGCCCTCAAAGTCGCGGCTAGGCGGAATGGTCAGCGTGCCGGGCATACCGTTGGCGACGGACGAGACGTGGCTGGCGGCGATGGCCTCGGTGAGGGCGTTGCACTCGATGCGTGGCTCTTCGCCAACTTCCTGAGCACGGCGCGTTTCACTTTCGCTCGGCGTGCCGTCGAGGGGGATAAGCTCGCAATCCATGTGCTTGTCGAGGGCCTCTTGCAGGGCGTCCTCGTTTTCCTGCGGCAAGATCGAACAAGTCGAATAGACGAGCGTGCCGCCCGGTTTAAGGGCTCCCATGGCGCGGTCCAGAAGTGCTCGCTGCGAGCGGGCACACTTGCTCAGCAGCTGCTCGGTCAGGCCGCGCAGGCTTTTCTCGTTGCCGCTGATGACGGTGCCCGTGCCGGTGCAGGGGGCGTCGAGCAGGATGCGGTCAAAGCGGAAGAACTCGTCGAGCTCGCGTGCGTCGATGCGCATGACGGGCACGTTTTTTGCGCCTTGGCGGTGGAGGTTGGCTTCGAGCTTCTCGGCGCGGGGAATGCTCATCTCGCAGGCGGTAAGGTGCGCCTGCCCCTGCGTGAGGGCGGCGATCTGCGTCGTCTTGCCACCGGGGGCTGCGCACATGTCCAGGATGTCCTCGCCTGCCTGTGCGCCCAGGACCAGCGGCGGCATCATGGACGACAGGCTCTGCAGGTAGATTTTGCCGTCGCGGTAGATGTCGAGATCCCACAGATCGGAAACCTGGGCCTCGGGCAGGATAAAGGCGTCCGGGTACCAGGCGACAGCGTTGTGGGCGATGCCGGCGGCATCGAGCGCCGCAGCGATGTCCTCGGCGGTTGCCTTGAGCGTGTTGGCGCGCAGCGTGACCGGGCGTGTGGCCGCGGCGCCGAAGCCCTCGATCATGAGCTCGGCATCGGCGGGCGCATAGGCGCCGGCGACCGTGTCGACCATAAAGCGCGGCAGGTCGGCGGCGCAAGGAAGGGCGGCAAGCTGGTCGGAAGGCTCGGTGGCGGCAAACTGCCTGAGCTTGAGCTCGGCCTTGACCTGCTTTTTCTGCTTACGACGACGCGGCTTGGACATCCGTCTTTCCTTCCCATTCCATTACATGTCGAGTGTTTAGTACTGGCTCTCGTGCTTGCTAAAGAAGTCGAAGCGCTGGGGCAGCGGCTTTACGCGGTGCTCGCCGGGCTTCTCGCCCAAGCTCTCCACAAACTCATCCGTGGAGGCGAAGATGTTATCCCAGCTAAAGAAGGCGACCGGGTCGATGTCGAAGTACTCGCAGATGAGCTCGCAGCCGGCAGGGACGATGCCGTGCATGAGCACGGTCACCACGCGCAGCTCGGTAAAGGCGTCGACGAGCGCCTGCGTCATTGCGGCGTTTGCCTCGTTACCCTCGAGCTTGTTGGCGGCCTTGGAAGCGTCGCTCCAGCGCTTGTTGGCGGCGCGCAGGTAGTCGTCGCACACGGCAAGCGCGCGGTGCGTCTCGAACTTGTACATAGCCTGCTCAAAGGCGAGAGCTGCCTGCTCGGCGGCTTCGACCACGGTGTCAGAAGCGGCACCGGCGGGGATGCAGCCGTTGCGGTAGGGGCTCTCGTCGCCTTCCTTGACGGCGACGCCGTAGAAGCAGCTGCGGGCCAGACGGTTGAACACGCCGGTCAGCAGCGCGCTCTCCTTAAGGGCCGGGTCGATAACGCGCTTGTCGTCGCAGGCGCGTACCTCGTTGCCGTCCTTGTCCTTGCCGGTCACACGCGTGTCGTATGCCTTGGGGCTAAAGCTCACCGGCTTTTCGGATAGGCCGAGCGACAGCCAGTGCGCGCGCATCTGCTCGCAGGTATAGTGGTTGAGCAGGTCGTCTGCCGGCGGGGGAGGCGTCTGCGAGGACGAGCTGGCCTTTTTGCCCATGTAGAGCAGGTGGTAGCAGGCGCTGACGGTGCTCTGCGTGAGGTCCCAGCCCAGGGCCTCCCACATGGCGGTCTGCGCGATGCAGTAGAAATAGATGTTGTCCTGACCGATGAACTGGTAAATCTGAGCGTCGTCAGAGCACCACCAGTCGCGCCAGTCGAGCGAGCTGTGCTGGTAGGTGGGTGCGGGCACCTGCGTGGAGTCGGCGGCGGGCTCGCCCATGAGGGCGGCATCCTGGGCGGCGACGCCCTCGGTCACGCCGGCGGCCTTGGCATCGCGCGCGAGCACGGTACGCGTATAGCTGATGGGCGCCCACAGGCTCTCGGGCCAGCACCAGCAGGTGACGTCGGAGACGCCATCGACCTCGGGCACCGGAACGCCCCAGTCGATGTTGCCGGTGATGCGGAAGGGCACGAGTGCCTTGCCGCTGCGGAAGCGCACGCCACCGTTGGCGAGCACCGCGTGGGCGTCGTCGCGCTCCTTCCAGCTGGGGAAGGTGACGGTAAAGCTGCTCTTGTTGCCCTCGGGCTCCAGCACGGTGTGCTCGGGGAGCTGGTCCTCGACGGCATCGAAGGCCTCGCGGAACTTGTTCTGGATGTAGAGCTGAGCCGGCAGCAGCCACTCCTCCATGGTCTTGGAGACCACGGAGCGAACCTGCGGGTTCTGGGCGAGCTTGGCGGTGTAGGTCTTCATAAAGTCGAGGTAGGCCGGCAGGTCAAAGTAGAGATTGTCGACCGGGCGCAGCTCGGGCACCTCGCCGGTGAGCTGGCTCTTGGGCGCGATGAGCTCCTCGGGCTCAAACTGGTGGCCCAGATCGCACTCGTCGGCATAAGCCTTCTCGGACTTGCAGCCCTGGATGGGGCAGCGGCCGATGACCTGGCGGCCGTTGAGGAACGTGCCGGCCTTGGCATCGTAGAACTGCAGCGTGGAGCGCTTGGAGATGGTGCCCTGCTCGTGCAGGCGCTCGATAATCTCGGCAGTCACCTCGTTGTGGATCTGGGCCGCCGGCTCAAGGCCCGAGCCGC
>CALJCO010000084.1 GCA_938023905.1 uncultured Collinsella sp.
GCGATGACTAGGGCTGAATAGAAAATGAGTGTGGGCGCCGTCGTTCGTTTGAACGACGGCGCCCACGTTTTGGATTTATTGGGCTGTGGCGGTGAAGGTTGTTTTGTCGGCGGCGATGTGCACGTTCAGCTTTGCCTGACCGTCGCAGCTGATGAGCACGCCTACCTCGAACGGGGTTCCCGTCTTGTCGTAGGTCGAACGCACGATGCGCATCGCCGCCTTACCGGTGTTCTGTCCCAAAAGGCGCGCCTCATGCTTGTCGAGGTTGACCGTCTCGTAGACGGCATCGACGCTTGCGGGCAGGATGCCGGTCTTTTCCGCGATATAGGCGTAGAGCGAGCCATCCACGTCTTTGCGTGTGAGCTCGGGGCAAAGTGACACGGGGATATAGACGTAGTTGAGCTCCATGGGTTTGTCGTTGGCGAGACGCAGGCGGCGAATCTCCCAGACGGGTGTCCCCTCGGGCACTTTGAGCCCAGAGGCGATGCCGCGGACGGCCGGTATGCTTGAAAAGGCGAGAATCTGCGAGCTCGGAACCCGTCCCGCTTCGCGCATCCGCGCGCTGAAATTCAGGGCCAGGTCGATGCCGGGTGCTGAGGTTTGGGGTTTGATGAACGTTCCCTGCCCACGTTTGCGCACCACGCGCCCCTCGATGACGAGATCTTGGAAGCAACGGCGCACGGTCGCGCGCGATAACTCTAGCCGCTCACAGATTTCTAGCTCGCGTGGCAGCGGCGTCTTGGTGTCGAACGCCTGGCTGGCGATAAGCAGGGCGATTCGATGTTTAAGTTGGACATAGAGCGGCGTATCACCGCTGCGGTCGAAGGGTTCGGAGGCGAGAAACGAGATCATATCCATGGGGTACCTCCATATCGTGGGCGTACGTGACATGGTCTGACACTGCGGGGCAAACCGGAGATGCCAGGCCCGATTCTTGCTGGTATGTATGGTGCATAAGGAACATAAAACATTTATCAGACAATCTACCTGCTATTTTAAAAATAATTAGAAGAAAAAAAAATTTAGGCACAAAAATAGTTGCTACCGTTAACCGATGAATAGTTGCCGTTCGCAACTATTTTCTTGTACCGAACATGCCCCGGCGCAACAATAATCTCAGCAAAAAGCAAAGCCGTGCGACACACGGCAGGTCGAGAGGAGACCGCATGCGGTATCTGGTAATGGTCAGTCACGGAACGCTCGCTCCCGGACTGCACAGTGTCCTCAAGATGCTCGGCAATGACGCCCCGAACATCTTGTCGACGAGTCTCGTGGACGGCATGGGCGCTGACGAGTATGTCGAGAACGTCAAGGCGATGCTCGCTCCCGTTACCGCCGATGACGAGGTTGTCCTGCTTGGTGACATCCTGGGCGGATCGCCGCTCACCAATGCCATGAACACGCTGGCCGAGAAGGGTCTGCTCGCCCACACCATTGCCTTCGGCGGTATGAATCTGCCCATGGCTATGACCGCCATGATGGGGCTTGCCACCATGGACCTGGATTCCCTCAAGCAGATGATGCTGCAGGAGGGCAAGAACGGTATGTCCGAGCTCGTTGTCCCGACCGATGACGCCGACGACGAGGACGACGACATCTAGGCAGCGCATCCGCCCAAATTTACGTGATGGAGCGGGGGTTAAGAGGAAAGACCCCCGGTGATAAAGAAAGGGAGAACGCATGATTTCGTTCATCCGTATTGATGACCGTATGATCCATGGACAGACCGTTACCCGTTGGGCCCTCGAGTATCCCTGCGACGGTCTTATCGCCGTCAACGACGCTGCAGCGTCCAACCCCGTGCTCAAGGAGGCCTACAAGAGTGCCTCGGGCAAGAAGACGTTCGTGTGGACCAAGGAGCACTTCAAGGAGGTCTCCGAGAAGGTTCTCAAGTCCGACACCAAGTACTTCCTGATCACCAAGAACCCGCTCGACATGAAGGAACTTCTCGTCGATTTTGGCTTTAAGCCCGGCATGGACCGCATCATCGTCGGTCCCTGCAACGATCGTCCCGGCACCACCAAGCTTGGCAACAACCAGTCGATCACGCAGGAAGAGGCCCAGGCGCTCGAGGATCTCACCAACGCCGGCTACACGGTCGAGTTCGCCCTTATCAAGGAGAAGTCCATCGGTGAGTGGCCCAAGTTCCGCGGTCAGTTTGGCTTCTAGTTAGGCGCCAGCCGCATTTTGGTATCTACAGCCCTTGGTGAAAGGGGCTGAGGAATAAAGAAAGGGGAAAGCATGGCAATCAATGCATTCCAAGCCGCGCTGTTCGGCCTGTTCGCCTGCCTGGCATCACTGCCTGGCATGGGCGGCACGACGATCGGCAACTACACTCTGGGTCGTCCTCTGGTCGCCGGCCTCATCGTCGGCATCATCATGGGCGATATGCAGACGGGTATCCTCGTCGGCGCTGCCATCCAGGTTGTCTACATCGCTCTCGTGACCCCCGGCGGAACCGTCTCCGCCGACGTCCGCGCCGTGTCCTATATCGGCATCCCGCTGGCGATCCTCGCCATCAAGAACTCGGGCATCGATCCCGCCTCCGCTGAGGCTGCCGGCATGGCCGCATCCCTCGGTGCCGCCGTCGGCACGCTCGGCACTGTGCTCTTCTATGGCACCGCCACCATCAACCTGGTGTGGCAGGGCATGGGCTGGAAGTGGCTCGAGAAGGGCGATCTCCACAAGCTCTACCTGGTCAACAACGTTCTGCCTTGGATCGGTCACATCGTCTGCTCGTTCCTCCCGACGTTCATCATCACCATGGGCGGCACCGCCATGGTCGACCTCATGAAGACCTACATGCCCATGGACGGCATCGCGATGAAGACGCTGTTTACCGTCGGCTCGCTGCTGCCTACCGTCGGTATCGCCATCCTGCTCAAGCAGGTCATCTCTAAGCCCACGGACTTCCTGACGTTCTTCTTCGGCTTCACCCTGTCCGCTGTTATGGGCTGCAACCTGATCGCCGCTGCCGGCATCGGCTGCTTCTTCGCCCTGATCAACTATGAGATCGCTTCGCTCAAGATCGACCTCGCAAACGCTCCCAAGGCAGCTATTGCCTCGGGCTCCGATGATGAGGAAGAGGAGGACATCTAATGGCAGAGAAGAAAAAGCTCTCTAAGAAAACGCTTGCCAAGTCGTTCCGTAACTGGTCCTATGGCAACCTGACCTGCTTCTCGCAGGAGCACATGCAGACCTTCGGTTACCTGTGCGCCATGCTTCCGATTGTCGAGGAGCTCTACGACACGCCCGAGGAGCAGAAGCAGGCCCTTCAGACCTACTCCGCGTTCTTCAACACCGAGCCGCAGATCGGCACCATGATTGTCGGCGTCACCGCCGGCCTCGAGGAGGCTCGCGCAAACGGCGAGGCCATCGATGACGACGCCATCAACGGCATCCGCGCCGGCCTCATGGGCCCGCTCGCCGGCCTTGGCGACTCGCTGATCGTCGGTACCCTGATCCCGATCCTGCTCGGTATCGCCCTCGGTCTCTCGACCGGCGGCTCCCCGCTCGGCGCTATCTTCTATATCGTCGTGTGGAACCTGCTCATGTACCTCGGCATGCGCTTTGCCTACAACCAGGGCTATGAGCTCGGCGGCAAGGCAGTCGAGGCCCTCGTCGGCCCCAAGGCCAAGGCTCTGCGTGATTCCATCGTGATGGTCGGTACCATGGTCATCGGTGCCGTGGGCGCAACTTGGGTCTCCATCACCTGCAGCCCCAACCTGGTGCTGCCCGGCGGCGGTAAGTTCCAGGATACGCTCGATGGCATCTATCCGCACCTGCTGCCCATGATCTTCATCATCTTCTGCTGGTACATGATGACCAAGAAGAAGGTCAACCCCATCGTCATGATGCTGATCCTCGTTGTGATCGCATTTGTGGGCGTTCTCATTGGCTTCTTCGACCCGGCACTGAGCTACTAGTCATCATCCCCTGGCCCCCTGTAAGGCCGTGCGGCCTCAACCGCACGGCCTTCTGATTTTGCGCCGCCCTTCAAGGGCAATATGGCCAGCGACCTCCATCGCCTACACGACACCCGCTATATTGCTCTTGAAAGATGACGTATTCGAAAAACGATGTACTTGCACATGATGAACGCTTTGCACGAGGAGGACCCATATGCACGAGAAACACGGACACGACCTTTCGCGCGACGACTTGATCCGCGAGGCAAAGATGCAGACCGATGCTATTCAGCGGCTCAACGTTTGGCTGCGCCTGGGCTATTCGCTCGTGGCGATTGGCTTTTTGATGGGGATGTGGGGTATGCAGGGAGGCCCCGGCTGGGGTGTCCCCGTGGGCATCGTGTGCCTAGTGGTGGGCACTCCGCTTTCGATCGTGCTTAAGGTTGGCACGACCAACGCCAAAAAGAATGTCGAGCGCATGCTCGAGGCCGCGGGTATCGACGTTGAGGAGCTTATGCGACGCAAGAAGGACGAGCAATA
This sequence comes from uncultured Collinsella sp., assembly GCA_938023905.1. Lineage (GTDB taxonomy): Bacteria > Actinomycetota > Coriobacteriia > Coriobacteriales > Coriobacteriaceae > Collinsella. The sequence continues at coordinate 4,449 of CALJCO010000084.1, forward strand.
GACTTCCGCGTTGGGGTATCATAAATAATTGTTGCGAATGTTAACTAATGTACGGCAAATGACGGTTTTATGGCCCCTCTAGAGTTGCAAAGGACAATATCCCCAGTGGATTACGATGACGTCGCTCGAAAACTGATTGTGTACTCACGTTCCCTTGCCAAGGGATCCTTGAGTGCTGCCGGCGGCGCCAGTGTGGGCGAGGCACCGGTTTTACAGTATCTATCGGGTATTGACGGTGATGTCATTCCCTCCGAGATTGCCAAGAAGCTGAAATTCTCCCGTGCGCGCATGTCGCATATCTTGGATTCACTCGAGAGCAAGGGTTACGTTCAGCGCAGGACCGATCCAAACGATCGTCGGCGTGTGCTGGTGAGCATTACCGAGGAAGGCCGTGATTTCGCGGCGAAAAAAAATGCCGAGAGTGTGGCATCGCTCTCGAAACAACTCTCAGCGCTCGGCGAGCACGATGCCCAGGAGCTCGTGCGCATTCTGAATAAAGCCTATAGCCTTACCTATGATGCCGACGATTACCTGGACAATCTATAAGGATAAAGACAGACATTTAGGTGCATCATGAAATGCACCCGGGACAGTTGTGCCCATCAGCCACCGTCAACATCTCATTCCAAACCAAATCAGCCAACGTATGTCATAGCAATTCCCGGTAGGTCGCAGGGTGGCGGCTGAGCCTTTCCCTCGGGAAACTTCGCGAAGCCCAGTTCCCGAGGGAAAGGTATGGTCTGTGTAATACCAGATAAACAGTACATTTTTGCTAGATTGGTATTTGACTGAAGAACCAATTGGTATGGCTTATTAAGCCCACCTTGCCATTGACGCTCATTTTACTGCCGCTGGTGGACTTCTGAACTTGGTTGCGCAGGTGCTCCCATATATTGATATCACCTAGTAGGTGGCTATCTGGTTACTACCAGTTGGCCCCTTGGTAACGGGTGGCCCCCATTGTGCGGAATGTACCGAACATCCCCGTTTGATACGTTTTCCCATGCTGCCGGGGGGTGTTCCTATAGTTTTGTCAACTGGGAAATGCTCTCCGTGCGACCGGATCGCGGCATGCTGACGCCAAGCCATTAGGCCGGTGGGCTTCAGTCTGCTCGGTGCGTTTCGGCTAGGCTGCGTAAGGCACCCTGTCTCGCATGACCGCGTAGATGACCTTCAGTCTCTTTCGCGCCAGCGCCTTGAGCGCCCTGCCGTGCGACATGCCCCGCTCTCGGCACCTGGTGTAGTAGTCGCCCCATCTCCCCTCTGTCCGGGTAAGGCAGTTGCATGAGAATATGAGCAGGTTCTTCAGCCTCTTGTTGCCTTGGCGCGATGCCGTCACCGAGGAGATCGAGGTTCCCGACTGGCGGTTGCGCGGCGCCAAGCCGCAGTACGACGCGAGCCTGTCGTGACTGGGGAAGTCTTCGATGTCGATGGAGATCGCAAGCTCGGAAGCGGTTTTGGGCCCGATGCCCGGCACCGTCAGGAGGCATCGGTAGGTATCGTCGCCCTCGAGCAGGGCGGAGATCTCCGCCGTGATCGCCTCGATCTCCGCCGAGTTCTCGGATATCCTGCGCGCGAGCAGTTTCACCGCCCGGTCCTCGGCGGCGACGACCGACGCATCCGGCCTTGTCGAGGAGGTTGTCGAGCGGACGAGGGCCTCGATCTTACCGCGCGCCGCCCCACGCGTGAGCGCCGCCGCCCTGCGGGGCCCGGCGTCGGCTACCGACCAGGCCCCGCCGAGGGATGCCATGAGCCTCAGCTGGGACCCGTCGGACAGGTCGACCAGTGCCTCGAAGGCGGGGCACGATTCCAGCAGGATGCTGCGCAGCCGGTTCTTATTCCTAGTGTTCTCGCAGGTCAGGAAGTTCCTCTGGGCGGCCAGCGCCCTCGCCGCCGCAATTGTCGGACCTGGGTCTCCGACCGGCAGGAGCGCGTCGGGGATGCCAAGCGCCGTCTTCGCGATGACCATCGCGTCTCGCTCGTCGGTCTTGGCGTCGCCGGCGAAGAGCCTGGCGGCCCCGTGCGCCGCGAGTCCCGGCAGGTACGCCGCCGACATCCCGGCCGCCCTGGCGCGGGCGAGCGCGAGGGCGCCTATGTTGCGCGACTGGTCGACGACCACGAGCGCATCGGGGAAGCGGCCGAACAGCGAGTCCAGGTCGTCCTCCCTGTTCGCGACGGGGGTGCTCAGCAGCACCTCGCCATCTCGGGTCGCGACGCATGCCCAGTGGGACGATTTCCCGACATCGAGCCCGATGACGGCTTCCGGCATTCTAATTGGTGCCACGGTGGTATCCTCCAATCGGTAGGCCGATCGGAACCCCTCCCCGCGACACCCACATTACCTGGCCGTGGCGCTTGCGCCCGGCAGTTTCCTATCAGTCGTCCGGAGCGGCGAGCGCCCCCGGTGGCAACACCCCCCGGGCCCTCTACGGGGCAGGGGCAGACGGCCATCCGGAGGCGCCCGATCGGCGGCCCCTCGGGGCTTGCCCGTATCGTAGGCAATGCGCCGAATGCTCGCCATCGAAATTTATCGATGGCCTATTTCAGACTGTAATGGGCGTCCTCGGCACCTCAGCATCTCGGAAGAAAGGAGACCAGGTGCGCAGGAATTCCATTTTTACGAAACGGTGGGTGAAGGGAAGCGCGGTCCTCGTTGCCACTGCAGCGACGCTCGTGTTTGCCAATCCCCAGCAGGCGATTGCCACGCCACTCAAGGGCGTCGACTCAGCGACCGTGTCCCAGTCTGCCTCGAATGTCGTCGACATCGATTTCGCTGACGGCATCAAGGGCCGTATTACGTTCCTCGAGGACGGTATTTTCCGTTATAACGTCGACCCCAAGGGTGAGTTTTCCGATTACGCCACACCGCGCAGTAAGTCCCACACGGCTAAAATCCAGGCTCAGCCCGATACCTCGGACACCTACAGCAAGCCGAGTGCGACGGTTGCCGACAAGGGCGACACTATCGAGATCACCGGCGGAAAGGCGACCGTGATCCTGGACAAGGCGACTGGCAAGATGAGTATCAAGTCAGGCGACCGTGTCGTGGTTTCCGAGTCCGCGTCCCTCGACCTTGATAAGAAGGGTACCGTCCAGACGCTCGCCAAGGAGAAGTCCGAGAACTTCTTTGGCGGCGGCACCCAGAACGGACGCTTCCTGCACACCAACCAGACCATCGCCATCTCCAACACGAACAACTGGACCGATGGCGGCGTTGCCTCGCCCAACCCGTTTTATTGGACGAGTGACGGCTACGGCGTACTCCGAAACACGTTTGCAGAGGGTTCCTACGACTTCGGTTCCACGGACTCATCGACGGTCACGACTTTGCACAGCGAGAATGAGTTTGATGCCTACTACTTCGTGGCGACCAACGAGGGCGCTTCGAACGTGGCAACCGAGATGCTGCAGGACTACTACAAGGTGACCGGTAACCCGGTACTGCTGCCCGAGTACGGGTTCTACCTTGGTCATCTTAATGCCTATAACCGTGATGGCTGGTCAACGACCTCGGGTCAAAAGAAGTGGGAGACCAAGGGCAGCAAGTCCTCGAGCGAGAAGGGCGACGTTAAGTACGAGTCTGGCATGTCGACGGGCTACAAGCTCGACGGCACACTTGCGGCCGAGACGCTCAACGGTGAGGGCCCTTCGGTTGATACCGAGAACATGAAAGCGACCGATTTCGACCGCCAGTTCTCTGCTCGGCAGGTTATCGATGACTACGAGGACAACGACATGCCGCTCGGTTGGTTCCTGCCGAACGACGGCTACGGCGCCGGCTATGGCCAGAACGGTTACTACAAGACCGGCGGCGTCAACTCCGACGGAACGAGCTCGGCTGACCGTCTTAACGCTGTGCGTGCCAATGTCGAAAACCTTAAGAAGTTCACCGAGTATGCCAACTCCAAGGGTGTGAGCACGGGCTTGTGGACCCAGTCCAACCTTGAGCCCGACAGCAACTCCGAGACCCCGTGGCACCTGCTTCGCGACTTCGACGCCGAGGTCAAGACGGGAGGCATCTCTACCCTTAAGACCGACGTCGCCTGGGTTGGATCTGGCTACTCCTTTGGTCTTAATGGCATCAAGACAGCTTATGACACGGTGACGACCGGCGCCAACAAGCGCCCCAACATCATCACGCTCGATGGCTGGGCCGGCACGCAGCGCTTTGGCGGCATTTGGACCGGCGACCAGTATGGCGGTAACTGGGAGTACATTCGCTTCCATATCCCCACGTATATCGGTCAGAGTCTTTCGGGCAACCCCAACATCGGCTCCGACATGGATGGCATCTTTGGCGGCGCCCCCATCATCTCTGCGCGTGACTACCAGTGGAAGACGTTCACGCCCTCTATGCTCGACATGGACGGTTGGGGCACCTACCGCAAATCGCCCATGACGCACGGCGATCCCTACACAGGCATCTCGCGCTTCTACCTCAAGCTCAAGGCGCAGCTCATGCCCTATATCTACACGAGCGCGGCCTCGGCGGCAAACATCGACACGGGTAACGGCGATGCCGGCCTGCCCATGATCCGCGCCATGCTGCTTTCCGACAACTCCGAGTACGCCGCAAGCACTTCGACGCAGTACCAGTATATGTTCGGTGAGAACTTCCTAGTGGCACCGGTGTATCAGGATACCCAGGCAGATGAGAACGGCAACGACATTCGCAATGGGATTTACCTCCCCAACTACGGCACCGACGAGAATCCCACCATCTGGATCGACTACTTCTCGGGTAAGCAGTATCGCGGCGGCCAGGTTCTCAACAATTACGAGGCTCCGCTTTGGAAGCTGCCGCTGTTTGTGAAGGCCAACGCTATCGTGCCGATGTACGCCGAGAACAACAACCCCGAGGCCGTGAGCGACACCAACACCAAGGGTACCGACCGCAGCCAGCGTATCGTCGAGTTCTTCGCCACCGAGGGCGACGGCACCTTTACGCAGTACGAGGACGACGGCTCCTCCATCGAGAACAACACGACTGAGGACGATTCCTACGGCACGATCGACAATATCTCCTACGGTGAGCATGTAAGCACCGTCTACAGCTCCAAGGCCGCAGGCGGCACCGCGACCTTTACCGCCGAGGCCTCGCAGGGCGGCTACAACGGCTACGACTCCAACCGCACCACGACCTTCGTGGCCAACGTGTCCGCCAAGCCCACGAGCGTCGTCGCCAAGAACGGCGGATCCGCACTCAACGTGGTTGAGGTCGACTCGCAGGAGGCCTTTGACACCGTGACCCCCGAGGCCGGCCAGGCGGTCTACTTCTACAGCGAGACCCCCAACCTCAACCACTACGGCAGCGATGCGGACGGCACCGAGGCCGAGCAGGGCGAGAGCTTCAACAACACCAAGATCACCACGAACCCCAAGGTCTACGTCAAGTTCGCGAAGACCGATGTTGCTGCAGCGGCGCAGACGCTTGAGCTGGGCGGTTTCGTGAACGCCGACGCCACGCTCACAGCCGATCGCCTCAACGAGAACCTCTCCGCACCCACGAACCTTGCTGCCCCCGAGGACGTCACGACCCCAACGAGCATCAAGCTCACCTGGGGAAAGGTCGATGGTGCTACCTCCTACGACCTTAAGGTCGACGGCACTGTGTTTGCCGTGGGTGATGCGGCCGAGTTCACGCACACCGACCTCGCCTACAATAGCAAGCACACCTACCAGATTCGTTCGCGCAACGCCGAGGGTTACTCCGCCTGGAGCGATGTGCTCGAGGCGAACTCCGCACTCGATCCGTGGCGGAACGTCCCCGACGCCGAGCAAATCACCTGGGAGGGCTCACTTTACGGCAGCCATAAGGCCGAGCTCGCCTTCGACCATGAGTTCCAGTCGGGCGACGGCGGTTTCCACTCCGGTGGCAACGATCTGGGCAAGGCGCTTACCGTTGACTATGGACGCGCTTACAAGCTCGATAAGCTCGAGTACTATCCGCGCGATGACGCCGGCAACGGCACTGTGACCAAGATGCGTGTTGAGACGAGTCTCGATGGCGTCCACTGGACGAGCCAGGAGGTCGATTGGGCACGTTCCGCTGATTGTAAGACGGTAGCGTTTGACGGCACCGTGGCCGCCCGTTACGTGCGCATGACACCGCTCGCCTCGGTCGGCAATTTCTTCTCCGCGTCCGAGATTGCCATCTACAAGACCGACGGCACGGATGGCTTCGCCGTGGGCTCCAACCTCAACAAGGCCACGATCTCCGACGGAGACTACTCCAACATGAAGAACTATCTGGGCCTCGAGAATCGCGAGCCCGATACCTCGACGTTCGGTTCGCAGATCCGCGACCACTTCGCCGACCTCAACGATAACGGCGTTTACGACGTCTACGATTACTCGTTCACCATGGCGGGTCTTGACGGCGGCACTAAACAAAAGGGCAAGGTCGCAGGTTCGCTCGCGGTGATTCCGAGCAAGACCGAGGTCGAGGCCGGTGATGAGATCACCGTTGATGTCTATGCGGCCGACGCCAAGAACGTCAACGCCCTGGGCGCTCTAGTCAACTTCAAGAGCGACCAGTTCGAGTTTGTGTCCGAGAGCATCGCGCAGGACGGCTCGACCGCCGGCATGGAGAACCTGTCTCGCGAGAAGGTCCAGTTCGCGGACGGAACGCAGACTATCAATCTCGCCTTTGCCAACCGCGGCGATGGCAAGCTCTACAACGGTACCGGCGCGGTGGCGAGTTTCAAGCTCAAGGCCAAGACCGCCGGCAAGGTCGAACTGCCCTCGACATCTTGGCTCATCGGTCCGGCATGCGACGCACTTGAGTTTGCGAGCGACGGCACGGTGACGATACCGGATGTTCCTCAGCCAACGGTCGCCGAGTACGGTCAGGATGCCTTCAACATCACGATGACCAACGATGAGCTCACGACCGACGACGGGACCAACGTCGAGAAACTTATCCAGCAGAAGAGCTATAACGCGCTGTTCGATAATAACGAGGGCGACAACGGCTTTGAGTTCCTATGGAACTGGCCCGACAACTGGGACAGCGAGGGTAAGCTTCCGAGTTACGTGAAGCTTCCCACCACGATGACATTCGCATTTAAGACGCCGTCGAAACTCGATAGTGTCGAGGTCGTTAACCGCAACGGTGGCAACGGAACCGTGCAGAAGATCAAGGCTGTCGTGACGTTCGAGGATGGCTCGACCCAAGAGTTCGCGGGCGGGGAGTACGATTCCTTCCGGGCTCGCTACACCTTTGGCCTCTCTGCCGAGAACAAGGGCAAGAAGGCGACCAAGGTCGAGGTCACGCCGCTTGAGGCATCGGGTGACCAGATGCTCACACTGCGTGAGGTCAACTTCAACTACACGCAGGGTGTCGAGGCCATCGAGGGTGTCGAGCTAGGCAAGAACCAGACCGAGTTCTTTGAAGGCGACGTTACGCTCGTCGACGCCAAGGCCACGCCTGAGAGCGCCGGCTACCCCTATGTGACGGTCGAGAGCTCCGACCCCTCTGTGGTAAGCGTCTCCGCTGTTCAGGCTGGCGATAGCGTGAGCTACTACCTGCGTGCCAACAAGGCCGGCAAGGCAAAGATCACGGTGGCGTCGGTACTCGACCCCTCCAAGACCGCATCCTATGAGGTCGAGGTCAAGGCTGGTGTCGATACTTCTGCGCTCGTGGCAGCGCTTTCCAAGGCCGCGGGCTACAGCGAGTCCGTCTACACTAAGGATTCCTATGCAGCTCTCACCACTGCGGTCGAGGCGGCTCGGAAGCTCCTCGACGGCGGCCAAGGCAGCTATAGCAAGAAGGATGTCGCAGACGCCACAGCCAAGATCGAGAAGGCAATCGACGGCCTCAAGATGCGCCCTGTCGATGAGAAGATTCTCATCAACACGCCCGAGAACCGCAAGAACGTCAAGGTGGCCGGCTTCTCGAGTGAGGCCGACTACGAGGGCAGCAACGCCGTCAACGCTCTCGACGGCGACGAGCGGACGCTTTGGCACAGCGACTGGGCCCATGGGACCGGTATGCCCCAGTATCTGAGTGTCGACCTGGGCCGCGACTACGATCTCACCGACGTTACATTCCTGCCGCGCCAGGACGGCGGCACTAACGGCGATATCTTCGAGGCCGAGATACTGGTCTCCGACACTGCCGACGGTTATGAGATGGGCACCGCCGCGTCGATGGGTACGTTCGCCTTCGACAACGACGGCCGCGTGCTCACCGACCGTGGCGACTGGAAACAGATGAGCTTTGGCGCCGTGCGCGGTCGCTACGTGACCGTCAAGGTGATTCATGCCGGCGGTGGCAACGTTGATGCCTACTGCAGCATGGCGGAGCTCAAGTTCTACGGTACGGCCGTCCCCGATCCGGTGGCGAAGGATGATCTCGCTACCGCGATCGAAAAGGTTGATGCCGAGGTTGCTGCCGGCGACCTCAAGGCCGGTGACTACACCGAGGCCTCCTGGACGGCGCTCGAGAACGCCCTGGCGAGCGCCCGCGCCATCTTGAGCGACGAGAACGCCACGCAGGGCGAGGTCGACCAGGCGCTCAGGGCGCTCGAGAGCGCCCGCGGCGCGCTCGAGAAGACCCCGGTGGCCCCGGTCGAGAATCCGACTAAGAAGCAGCTCAAGGCCCTGGTCAAGCAGGCGAAGGAGACTGACACCAAGGGCAAGACGGCCGAGTCTGTCAAGGCCCTGACGGATGCCATTACCTACGCCGAGGACGTCTTGGGTGGTGAGAATGCTTCCGACACCCAGCTCCAGGCGGCCTATGACCAGCTCAAGCTGGCTATTGAGAGCCTCAAGGATGCCGATTCCGGCAATCAGGGCGGCTCGGGCAACCAGGGTTCCGGCAATGGCTCGAACGGCGGCAACCAGGCGGGCAAGCCCGCAGGCGACAAGGCCCAGGGCAGCAAGAAGAACGGTTCGGCGATTCCCAATACCGGAGACCGGACGGCAGCGACCGTCGCGACCGTCGGTGGTCTTGGCGCCATCATCGCCGCGATCGGCGCTTTCTTCCATCGTCGCAGCAAGGCTAAGTAGCCCCAGCAACAGCTAAGCAAGCGTGCCCGCCGTCCCACCCAAGGACGGTGGGCACGCTTTTTGAATGTAGGTGGAAAGCTCCGACCCTTCGGCCTTAATCTCGCAAAGCGTTCCGTCTCCCGCCGAACACATCAGCATCGGCGGCTATACTTGAATTATTTGTAGTTAAGGGTCGCGGATTCGCTGCGTCACCGCTCTCAACAGGAGGTCTATGTTTATGGCAGATCAAAAGCCGGTTGTCGGGATCATCATGGGTTCCAAGTCCGATCTGGGCGTTATGGAAGGCTGCACCGCCGAGCTCGAGGCACTGGGTGTGCCCTATGAGCTCGTGATCGCGAGCGCACACCGCACGCCGGCGAAGGTCCACGAGTGGGCTTCGACTGCCGCCGATCGCGGCATCAAGGTGATTATCGCCGCCGCCGGCAAGGCCGCTCACCTGGGTGGTGTCGTGGCTGCCTTTACGCCGCTGCCGGTTATCGGCGTGCCTATGAAGACGAGTGACCTGGGCGGTATGGACTCTTTGCTGTCGATGGTGCAGATGCCCTCCGGCGTGCCCGTGGCCTGCGTTGCCATCAACGGCGCCAAGAACGCTGCCATTTACGCCACGCAGATTCTGGGCGCATGCGACCCCGAGTACCGCAAGGTTATCGAGAAGATGAAGCAGGAGATGGCTGACGCCTAAGCGTTCCGCCGTTTCGCCGCAGTATAAGGAGAGCCATGTCCGATTATCAGGGAAAACGATTCAAGGCTTCTCAGATTCCCGATCCGTCGAAGCCGGGTGCCGCCCATGCGGCGCAGCAGGGTCGGACATCCTCTCCTCAGCAGCCGCGCGCGCCGCGCCCCGTGACACCGGCGACGTATCGTCGACAGGACGCGCCGGCCGCATATCGTCCTTCGTCTTATAGCTCCGCTAAGAAGCCGCCCCGGTCTTCATCGCATGCCGCGCCGTCGGATTACACCGAGCCGCCGCGCAAAAAGCGCCGCTCCATTATTCCCATTCTGCTCATCATCATCGGTATCGGCCTGATTGTCGCCGCCGCCGCTATCTTTATTAATGCCCAGATTGGCTATAAGCAGGCGAGCGATTCGTATCAGAAAATCGAGAAGCAATATGTAAGCGATAAGGACGCCAGCGGCGTGCCGATTATCGACTTTGATGCGCTTGCTCAGACGAACCCCGAGATTGTGGGTTGGATTTACGTGCCGGGAACCAATATCAACTATCCCGTGGTGCAGACCAACAACAACTCCAAATACCTCAACACGCTGTTCGACGGAACGGCTAACGCGTCCGGTGCCATTTTCCTGGATAGCGATGACACCGCGCCGGGAATGGTCGACCAGCAGACCACGATCTACGGCCACCATATGAACGACGGATCGATGTTCAACGTGATTTCGGACACCACTGATCAGGCGACGTTCGATAGCATCGAGTTTGTGTACTACATCACGCGCGATGCGACGTATAAGCTGCGTCCGCTGGCGACCAAGGTGGTCGAGGACACGTATGCCAAGGCGCGCACGACCAATTTTGAGGGCGACGACGGACTCAAGAACTACCTGTCCGAGATGCTCGACGGCGCTTCCGCCGTGGCGAGTGATGCTACCGATCGTGCCGCTTCGGCAACTAAGGTTGTAACGCTTGTGACCTGTCGTTCGCTGTCGCTGAGCAACACACGCGCCGTCATGGTGCTCACGCCGGTCGAGGAATAAGTTGTTCGAGAGTAGCTAAAAAGGCCCCGTCCCAAATTGGCTACTCGACGACGGTAAGGGAGAAATGATGCTCGAGAGTGGCAAATTGATGCCTTCGATTGATGCTTGGCTGCGTGAGGCCAAGGCCGATGCTTCGGCGGCAGGCTGTGGGATGTATCTGACGCATAACGGTGTGGTGCGCGCGACGCCCAAGGCCGAGGTGCGCGGAGTCGAGACCGATGGCGTGGCGCCAGGCCACAGGGTGGGCGGCATGGTCTTTGACTACGACGCCGAAAAGGTACGGTCTGCTATCGAGGCCACGCGCGCGATGCCGGGTATCGGCTATGTGCGCGTGTGGCTGGCAAGCGGCGAGCTTGCCGTAGGTGACGACATCATGCTCGTGCTTATCGGCGGGGACATTCGCCCGCACGTGGTCGATGCACTGCAGGCGCTCGTTGGCACCATCAAGAACGAATGCGTGAGTGAGGTCGAGCGCGAGGCGTAGAGGCTTGCGTCGATAGAAGTATCGTTTATAAAAATGCCCACCGGTACGTGTGATACCGGCGGGCATTTTGCGTTTTGGGCGCGGTGAGCGCTACACGCGCGTCGCATCCTTGGGGCTCATGGTCATGCTCTGGAAGCGGTTTTCCATGTACTCGTTATCGAAGTGCTCTCCGTAGAACTGTGCGACGGGAATGTCCGGCTCCGTGCCGTTAACGCGCTGGTACCAGTAGTCGAGCGACTGCAGCGTCATGACGCCGTCGACCAGCATGATAACGGTAAAGATGACGGTGGCCGAGTAGCGGCTCTTCCAGGGGATCTTGTTGATAAGCTTAAGCAGCCTCGGCAGCAGCAGCTTGATCCAGATGAGGCCGCCCAGGCCCCACAGGCAGGCGAAGCCCGTGCAGGTGCGTCCGCCCGTGAGGACCACGAGCGGATCGGGCAAACCGAACAGCGTTATGTGCGAGTAGCTCCACGAGACCACGCCAAACGCGGTCTGCATAAACCAGCCCACGAACACCTCAAAGCTGGCGCCGAGCAGGGCGCTCACCAGGAAAATGATGATGGGGTTCTTTTTGTAGAAGCGGTTAAGCACCATGGTCATGAGCACGGCGCCAAATCCGTAGATGGGGCTGAAGGGGCCAAACAGCATGCCGGCGCGGTTCTGATAGACGCCCGGGTCGTCGACCGTCATGTGCCAGATGTCCTCGGCGATCAGGCCGAGCACGCAGCAGACAAAGAATACCCAGAACAGGTTGAAGTAGTTGAGCTTGATGTAGCCTTCGCCGGTTTCATCGCGCCCGAGCATGCCCTCGGCGGCGGCGTCGCGGTCGAGCATCTCCTGCAGGCGGCGCTGCAGTTCGCGCTCCTGACGAAGCGTGGGGTCGACGGTTGCCGAAAGTGCAACGAGGATGCCGAGCTGGATCGCGGGACGCAGCAGGAAGGGCCCGATGCCCTGGAGCATCACGTCGACCAAAAGCTCGACGACGGTGAATGCAATAAGGATGTAGGACAGGCGGGCGGCGTTGCGGCGCTGGTTCTTGATAAGGTCCAGGCCAAAGATGATTAGGATGACGGCACTTGCCGCAGAGAGCATGATGCCGGCGACGATAAGGCCGACTGCGACGAGCGTGTTGTCGCCGAGCTTTTCGGTGGCGTTGCCGTTAACAAGTGCCGTGATGACCTGCCACATAAAGGCAGCGACCGACGGGAGCGTGCCCACGCCGGAAAGGATGCACAGGACAGCGTACACCTTAATGATGAGGGGGATCTTCTTGACCTCCGTGGCGCTGGGGACGCTGGGGTCGAGTTCGTTTCGATCCATACAGAACCTTTCTCGCTTTGTTGTAGGTTATAAGGATACGCCGCCGACCTGCCAAAAGACAGGACGAACGTCCCAATTGCAACAATGTAAGCCCTAACGGCGGGCGAGACGCGCCGCAACGGAAGCGTGCGGGATCGTCGGTCCCGAGGCGATTGCCCAATAAAATGTTTGGCTGCAAAACGGATTATAAGCTCGGTGGGCTTTTAAAAAGCGCTGTTCATGCGCGGGAGTGCTTGTCTTGCCGTGCGTATAATAGGGCAGGTAACGCCAAATAACGAGGCTCTGAGGGGATGCCATGTCTCAAGAAACCATCCGCGCGGCCGAGCGCGCCGCGGGACAGGTGAAGACCATGTCGACGTATGATCCGGACTCCGACCAGCTGCATGAGGAATGCGGCATTTTTGGTGTGTGGGCGCCCGATCGCGACGTGGCTCGACTGACGTACTTTGGTCTGCGCGCGCTACAGCATCGCGGCCAGGAATCGGCGGGAATCGCCGTGGGCGACGGCGGCACGGTTATGGTTCGCAAAGACCTGGGACTGCTCGATCGCGTGTTCTCCAACGCCGACCTGTCGACGCTCTCCGGCCAGCTGGCCGTGGGCCACGTGCGCTATGGCACCGCCGGCGCCAAGAGCTGGGAAGCCTCGCAGCCGCATCTTTCCACCATCAACAGCGTCATTATCGCGCTTGCTCACAACGGCACTCTGGTCAACACCGACGAGCTGCGCCGCCAGCTGATCGAGCTGGGCGTGCCGTTCCTCTCCAATTCGGATTCCGAGGTCGCGACCAAGCTTATCGGCTACTTTACTCAGCGTACAGGCCATCTGCGCGAGGGCATTCGCAAGACCATGGAGCTCGTGCGCGGCGGCTACGCCATGACGCTCATCAACGAGCAGGCGCTCTACGCTTTCCGCGATCCGCACGGCATTCGCCCGCTCGTGCTGGGCAAGCTGGTGGACGAGGGCCTGGACCAGGCCGATGCCGCATCCGTTTCGCAGCTGCCGTCGCAGGACGGCGCCGCGACGGTCGACTCCGCCATCCATGTCACGCGCGCCGGCGGTTGGGTCGTTGCTTCCGAGACCTGCGCACTCGACATCGTGGGTGCCGAGTACGTCCGTGACGTCCGTCCCGGCGAGATCTTGCGCATCAGCGCCGAGGGTCTGGTATCCGAGCAGGGCGTGCCTGCAGCCGAAGAGCCCGCCAACTGCATCTTTGAGCAGGTCTACTTTGCCCGCCCCGACTCCATCATGAACGGCAAGAGCGTCTATGCCTGCCGTTACGACATGGGTCGTCAGCTGGCACATGAGGAGCCCGTCGAGGCCGACCTGGTCATCGGCGTGCCCGACTCCGGCCTGCCGCCCGCGGAGGGGTATTCGCACGAGAGCGGTATTCCCTTTGGCGAGGGCCTCATCAAGAACCGCTACGTGGGCCGTACGTTCATCGAGCCTACGCAGGAGCTGCGCGCCATGGGCGTGCGCATGAAACTCAACCCGCTGCGCGACAACATCGAGGGCAAGCGCCTAGTCGTCATCGACGACTCCATCGTGCGCGGCACCACCATGGTGCAGCTCGTCAAGATGCTGCGCAACGCCGGCGCCAAGGAGATTCATATTCGCATCAACTCGCCCGAGGTCATCTGGCCGTGCTTCTATGGTATCGATACCGACGTGCAGTCGCAGCTTATCAGCGCCAACAAGACGGTCGACGAGATTTGCGAGTATATCGGCGCCGATTCGCTGGCCTTCCTTTCGGTCGAGGGCCTGCTTAAGGTCATGCCCAAGGGCGGCTACTGCGATGCGTGCTTTACTGGACGCTACCCCGTGGCGATTCCCGAGAGCTTTGGCCGCGACAAGTTCATGGAGGGCTTTAAGCCCCGCAACCTGGACAAGCCGCTTCACTTTGACGACGACGCCGTGGTCGAGAAATACGACGACCGCAGTTGGGAAGAGGAACACGGCGAGGCCTAAAACCTGCCATATAGGGACAGGTTTATTTTGGTAGGTTTTACCTGCTGTTTTGTTGATATGACGGCGCGTGCTGTTATGGCGCGCGCCGAAATGAACGCAACTATGAGTACCGTTTGGCGCCTGCGCGGCGCCACGGTAGTGGGAGAGGAAGGCTCAGATGAGCGACAGCAAGCATGTGACGTATGAGGATGCCGGCGTCGATACCGCCGAGGGCGGCCGCGCCGTCGACGCTATTAAGCAGATGGTTAAGGACACCAACCGCCCCGAGGTCATCGGCGGTATCGGTGGCTTTGGTGGCCTGTTCTCGGCCGCCGCGCTTAATGATATGGAAGACCCGATTCTGATCAGCGGTACCGACGGCGTCGGCACCAAGCTCGTGCTCGCCCAGATCATGGACCGTCACGAGACGGTGGGCCAGGACCTGGTCGCCATGTGCGTCAATGACATTTTGGCTTCGGGCGCCGAGCCGCTGTTCTTCCTGGATTACGTTGCCATCGGTCACATCGAGGCCGAGCATATGGCAAAGATCATCAAGGGCGTGGCCGACGGCTGCAAGCTCGCGGGCTGCGCGCTCGTGGGCGGCGAGATGGCCGAGCACCCGGGCGTCATGGCTCCGGCCGACTACGACCTCGCTGGCTTTACCGTGGGCGTCGTCGACCGTCCCAAGATGCTCGACCCCGCGAACGTTCGCCCCGGCGATGTGATCCTGGGCCTGCCCTCTACCGGTGTGCACTCCAACGGCTACTCGCTCGTGCGCAAGGTCATCGGCGTCGACGGCATCAAACCGGGCACGCCCGAGGCCGCCGCTAAGGCCGAGGAGCTGAGCCGCCCGCTCGAGGAGCTCGGCGGTGCTTCGCTGGCCGATGCTCTGCTGGCCCCCACGCGCATTTACGTCAAGCCGATTCTGGAGCTGCTGCGCGGTGGCGCTAACGTGCACGCCATCGCCCACATCACCGGCGGCGGCATCACCGAGAACCTCAACCGCGCGCTTGCCGACGACGTCGACGCTGTGGTCACCCGCAACGGCGCCGAGATGGGCTGGGATGTTCCGCCCGTCATCACCTACGTGTCGCGTCAGGCCGAGCTCGCGCCCAACGAGGCATGCAAGACCTTCAACATGGGCGTCGGCCTGTGCCTGATCGTCGCCCCCGAGGACGAGGCTGCCGTGACCGAGGCTCTGGTCGCGCTGGGCGAGAAGCCGTTCCGCGTGGGCGAGTGCGTCGAGGGTTCCGGTAAGGTCGTGTACTCCGATGAGCGCTAACGAGCAGATGGCTGCTGCCGAGGGCCTGGGCTTTGTGCCCTACACCCGCCCGACCGGCACCGATACGGCTGAGCCGCTTAAGATTGGCGTGCTTATCAGCGGTTCGGGTACCAACCTGCAGGCACTGATCGATCTGATCGCCGCCGGCAAGCTCAACGCTTCGATTGAGCTTGTGGTGTCGAGCCGTCCTTCGGCCAAGGGTTTGCAGCGCGCCGAGCGCGCGGGCATCCAGACGCTTACGCTGTCCAAGGATGTCTACGCCGATCCTATTGCCGCCGACGAGATCATCGCGCACGAGCTTCTCGAGCGCGGCTGCGAGTATGTGGTCATGGCCGGCTATATGCGCATGGTGCACACGCCGCTGCTGGCGGCGTTCCCCAATCGCGTGGTCAACCTGCATCCGGCGCTGCTGCCGAGCTTTACCGGTGCCCATGCGATTGACGATGCGTTTGCGCGTGGCGTCAAGGTGACCGGCGTGACCGTGCATTTTGCCAACGAGGTCTACGACAACGGTCCCATCATCGCCCAGCGTGCGCTGGCTGTTGAGGAGGGCTGGGATGTCGACACGCTCGAGGAGCACATCCACGCGATTGAGCATGTGCTGTATCCCGAGGTCGTGCAAATGCTCGCTGACGGTCGCGTCCACGTGCTGGAGAGCGGCAAGGTCGCAATTGACGCGCCTCGCGGCTAGTGGCGCACAGTACAATTTAGCCGAGTAGTCAGGGTGGTCATTGGCGCCAAGGCGCGCGTGGCCACCTTTTGTTTTGGGTAGTCACCTGCGACGTTCTTGAATGACTAGGTGAGAGAGGTGAGCGCATGGCGGATAACGAAGCGCTGTTTACGCCTGAGTTGGTGTTTTTTGATTGGGAGTGTGCGACGCCGGATGAGGTGTTCGCACGGCTTGAGGGCGAGCTTGCTCCGCGCGGCTACATTGCCGACGGTTGGCTCGACGCCGTTCGCACGCGCGAGGATGCCTATCCCACGGGTCTTGCCATGCCGGCGGCAAACATTGCCATTCCGCATACCGATTCGGGGTTTGTGGCCAAGCCCTATATCGCGGTGGTGAAGCCCGCCGCGCCCGTGACATTTAACGCTATGGCTGGCATGGGCGCTCCGGTGCCGGCGCAGATCGTCATCAATCTGGGCATTGCCGAGCCGGGCGGCCAGGTCGAGGCCCTGCAGGCGCTCATGAACATCTTTATGGATGCCGACGCTGCGGCCGACGTGCTCGGCCAGACCACGTCCCAGGGCATGGTCGACGCTATCCGCCGTCACTTCTAAGGTGGGGCTAAACCGGCACCTAGGGACGTTCCTTATGTGCTGGCACTTGGGGACTGTCCCTAACTGTCGGCAGAAAAGGAACGTCCCTAACTGCCGGCTGCCAGAGTTGTCCCCTTTGCACCAAAATGGTGCAGATTAACCTGTCCCCAATGCACCAAGCGTGCCGCGGGGGCTGCGTTGTGACACAATGGCGTTTGTTCGATTCGTTATGCGAAAGGCCAACTATGGCAAATAAGAAAAAGAACCCCGCACCCGAGCCGACGCCCGAGCAGCAGGCTCGCGCCGCCTCCAGCTCTCGCAAGAAGCAGCGCAAGACCCGCGTGTCCAAGACCGTCAAGATCGTCCTGGTGGTTATTGGCGTGCTGGCAATGCTGCTTTCTGTCTCGGCCATGGCGTGCTCCGGCCTTATGTCGCAGGCCGAGGACACCTCGGGCTACAAGCTGACCGGCGGTGTTGCTGCCACTATCAACGGCACCAACCTCACCGAGGACACCGTGACCAAGCAGATCATGAGCATGCGCACGTCCTACGGCTACACCAAGGACAAGGACTGGGCGCAGTATCTGGTCGACAACGACCTCACGCCCAAGAAGTACCGCAAGCAACTCATCGACTCCTACACGCAGCAGATTCTGCTTCAACAGGCACAGAAGGAGAACGGCGTGACGGTGTCGGACGAGGAGGTTGAGAAGGCTTGGAAGGACGCGTGCAAGAGCGCGGGCGGTGCCAAGGCCTTTAAGAAGACCCTTAAGACCTACGGCTATACCGAGGATACCTACAAGGACTCGCTCAAGGAGAGCCTGGCGCAGCAAAAGCTTAAGGATGCCGTCGCGCCCACGAGCAAGCCCAAGGACAGCGAGATCGTCGATTACATCAACGAAAACCTGTCCAGCTACAACGACGCCCGCCGCTCGTCGAACATCCTGATCAAGGTTGATTCCGACGCTTTCGACGAGGACAAGGCTGCCGCCAAGGCCAAGGCGCAGGAGTGCCTGGACAAGATCAACTCCGGTGAGCTGAGCTTTGAGGACGCCGTTGAGCAGTACTCCGAGGACACCGGTTCCAAGGAGAAGAAGGGCGATGTGGGCTGGGATAAGCTCACCACCTTTGTCGACAGCTACCAGACGGCGCTCGAGGGGCTCAACAAGGGCGACGTGAGCGAAGTCATCGAGTCGACCTATGGCTACCACATCATCAAATGCACTGACTACTTCCATGTCGATAATCAGGTTGATGACATCAACCAGGTGCCCAAGGCCATCAAAAAGTACGTCTCCAACGTGGTGAAGACGCAAGCGGCCAGCACCGCGTACAGCGAGTGGCTGGAGCAGTACAAGAAGGATGCCGACATCACCGTCAACCCCATGCCCAAAGACGTGCCATACAACGTCAGTCTGAAGGGCGTCACCAAGAGTTCGACCGACGATTCGTCGACGACTGAGTAATCATGGGGCGGTGCTCGCGCGAGTGCCGCCCACGCTATTAGAGAGGATTTGCAGATGACCAACGAAGAGCTGCAGAAGGAAATGATCGCGGCCATGAAGGCCAAGGACAAGGTTCGTCTGTCCATCATTCGCCAGGTTAAGGCCGAGGTGAAGAATATCGAGGTCAATGAGCGCCGCGATGTGACCGAGGAAGACGTCAACAGCATGATCAAGCGCCTGATCAAGCAGACGAGCGAGACGCTGGAGATGTCCATCAAGGCCGGCACCGATCAAGAGCGTACCGACAACCTGACCGAGCAGGTCAAGATTCTGGAGAGCCTTCTGCCCGCGCAGGTTTCGGGCGAGGAGCTCGAGGCTCTGATCGAGCAGGTCATCGCCGAGCTGGGCGCCACGTCCAAGAAGCAGATGGGCCAGGTCATGGGCGCTCTGGGTAAGGCCACTGGCGGCAACTTCGATAAGCCGGCAGCAGCAAAGATCGTTGGAGCCAAACTCGCGTAGGGGCCGATCGACACATAGCTGATAGTGAGGGGCGCTGACCACGAGGTCGCGCCCCTTTTTTGATGGCAGCTGAAGGGCACTCATTGGGGACAGACTTAAATGAGTGCCCACTTCCCGGGTACTCATTTAAGTCTGTCCCCAATGAGTGCCCGAGTGCCCAATGAGTGGGTGGAAGATTGCGGGTTCTTTACGGGAATGTAGTGTGGGCTGCGGAAACGTGGTTCTTTCCGTACAATAGTTCAACTCGTGTAAACGCAGGGAAGGGACATTCATGGCAGACATGATCGAGATCAAGCATCTCAACAAGTACTTTGGCGACCTGCATGTGCTCAAAGATATCAACCTCACCGTCAAGCGCGGCGAGAAGCTCGTAATGATCGGGCCTTCCGGCTCGGGTAAGTCGACGCTCATCCGTTGCGTCGATTATCTGGAGGAGCCCACGTCGGGCGAGGTCATCATCGACGGTACGCCGCTTACCAAAAAGAACCACCTGGAGATGGCTCGCAAGTATAGTTCCATGGTGTTTCAGCAGTTCAACCTGTATCCCAACATGACGGTGCTCGGCAACCTGACGCTCGCGCCCATCAAGCTGCAGAAGAAGAGCAAGGAGGAGGCGACCGAGATCGCCATCGCCGCGCTCAAGCGCGTCGGCATGGCGCATAAGGCCGGCGAGTATCCGCAGAACCTCTCGGGTGGTCAGCAGCAGCGCATCGCCATCGCCCGCGCCCTGTGCACCAAGCAGCCCATCATCCTGTTTGACGAGCCGACCTCGGCGCTCGACCCCGAGATGGTCCAGGAAGTCCTGGACGTTATGATTGAGCTCGCGCAGGAGGACATCACCATGATCTGCGTGACGCACGAGATGGGCTTTGCGCGCCAGGTGGCCGACCGCGTCATCTTTATGGAGGACGGCCGCATCCTGGAGGAGGGTACGCCCGAGCACTTCTTCGATAACCCCGAGAACCCGCGCTGCCGCGAGTTCCTGTCCAAGATTCTGCACTAGGCGCGGTGATGGACATGACGGATATGACGAGGGCGGCCGTGTCGCGCCGTCACTTTTTGCAGCTGGCGGGCGCCGGCATGCTTGCGCTGACGGGGACCGCGCTTACCGGTTGCGGTAACTCTACCATCGGCGAGGGCTCCGACAAGGGGTCCAAGCTTGCGGCCATTAAGTCGCGTGGTCATCTGAATGCCGGCGTCAAGAAGGACGTTCCCGGTTACGGCTATTACGACACCGCCAAAGGCCGCTTTGAGGGCATGGAAGTCGATTTGTGCTACCAGATCGCCGCTGCCGTCTTTGGCGTGAGCTACAAGGAGGCCCGCGCCCAGGAGCTGGTCGAGTTTACCGACGTAACGCCCAAGACGCGCGGCCCGCTGATCGATAACGGCCAACTCGACGTGGTCGCGGCGACCTACACCATCACCGACGAGCGCAAGAAGAGCTGGGATTTCTCGACGCCGTACCGCACCGACTACGTGGGACTCATGGTCAAGAAGCGTTCGGGCTTTACCTCGATTGAGGATCTGGATGGCAAGGTCATTGGCGTGAGCCAGGGCGCCACCACGCAGGGCCTGATCGAGCAGATGATCAAGGACAACGGCTTTAGCTGCAAGCCCGAGTTTAGGGCCTTTAGCGGCTACCCCATCATCAAGAGTTCGCTCGACGCCGGCAATATCGACGTCTTTGCCATGGATCGCTCCACGCTGGCCGGTTACATGAACGAGACCGTTGAGCTGCTGCAGCCCGAGGTCAAGTTTGGCGAGCAGGGCTACGGCGTGGCGACCAAGAAGGGCTGCGACCTTTCCGCCGTGGTCGATCAGGTGATTTGCGATCGCCTGGCCGATGGCTGGCTCGACCAAGAGGTCAAGACCTGGGGTCTTGTATAGGCGCATCGTCCAAGGAAGGAATCAAATGCTCGAAGGATTATTTGACGCCGACCGTTGGTCGACGACATTTCAAAACATGGGGCCCTTCTGGGAGGGCTTTGGCGTGACGCTGCAAGTGGTCGTTGCCGGCCTGCTGCTGTCGCTGGTGCTGGGCACGCTGCTGGGTGTGTTCTCTACCACTCGCTCACGCGTGCTGCGCGCCATAAGCCGCGTGTACGTGGAGTTTTATCAGAACACCCCGTTGCCCGTGCAGGTGCTCTTTATGTACATGGCCGGTCCGCAGTTTTTGCAGGCCATAACCGGTGCCGACCAGCCGGTGCGCATCGCGCCGTTCGTGCTGGGCTTCTTGGGTGTGGGCCTGTATCACGCGGCCTACATTTCTGAGGTCATCCGCACTGGTATCGAGGCGGTTCCACGCGGTCAGATGGAGGCGGCCCAGAGCCAAGGCTTCACCCGCGCGCAGGCATACTGGTACATCGTGCTGCCCCAGACGTTCAAGATTATTCTGCCGCCGCTGTGTAACCAGGCACTCAACCTGGTCAAGAACACGTCGGTGCTGGCGCTTGTGGCCGGCGGCGACCTTATGTACCGTTCCGACAACTTTGTGAGTCTGTACGGTTATCTGCAGGGATACATCGTCTGCTGCCTTATGTATTTCATCATCTGTTTTCCGCTCGCCATGCTGGTGCAGTGGCTCGAGCGCCGCTCCAAGGAGCGTCCGCGCGGCGTGAGCCTGGCCGAGCTGGGGCTCGACAACGTAGAGGAGGCCTAGCGCATGGAAATCTTCAACGCGACCAACCTGCTCTACATTTGGGGCGGCTTTATTAAGACGATCGAGATCTCGGCGCTGTCGATCTTTTTCTCGCTCATCTTTGGCACGGTGCTGGCGCTCGTTAAAAGCTATGCGCCCCGCCCATTCCGTATTTTGGTGAGCGCCTATATCGAGCTGTTCCGCTGTACGCCCAACCTGCTGTGGATCCTGTTTATCTACTTTACGGTGCAGGGTTTGGACATTGTGATTTCGACCATCGCCTTTACGCTGTTTACCAGTGCTGTTATGGCCGAGATTGTGCGCGGCGGTCTCAACTCGATTCCGCGTGGCCAGTTTGAGGCGGCACAGAGTCAGGGCTTCGGCTTCTTTGCCACCATGCGCTACATTATTCTGCCGCAGACGTTTAAGACGATCATTCCGGCGCTGTTTAGCCAGTGCACGACTGTCATCAAGGACAGCTCGTATCTTTCGGGCATTAACGTGGCCGAGCTCATGTACACGGCAAACGTCGTGATGGCCCACGCGATCGATCTGTCGCAGGTGCTTATGCTCTACGGCCTGGTGTTTGCGATGTACTTTGTGCTCAACTTTGGTATCTCGTTGCTGGTCCGAGCCTATCAGCGCCGTATTGTGGCCGCATAGCCTGGCTTTCCCTGGTACGCTATCGTGGGAAAAGGCGATAGACAGTCTTTTTCTCATTTGTTAGAAAGGAATCGCGATGAGCGATCTGGAGAACAAGAAGAGTCCTGTGGTCATTACCATCGCGCGCGACTTTGGTGCCGAGGGCCACGAGATTGGACGCATCCTCGCCAACGAATTGGGGATTCCGCTGTACGATAACGAGCTGCTGGTGCGTGCGTCGCTGCGCGCGGGCGAGTCGCTCGATAAGATGGCCGCCTATGACGAGCGCCTGGCTGTGGAGAACATGGCGTTTCTGCCCGACCGCTACGATGCCCGTTCGTACTCGGACAAATTATTCCAAAAGATGAGCCAGGTGATTTTGGACCTGGGCGAGACCGAGAGCTGCATTATCGAAGGCCGCCTGTCCGATTACCTGCTGCGTAACAACCCCAATCACATTGCCGTATTGGTGACCGCTCCCTTTGAGGACCGCGTCGAGATCGTGCGCAAAAAGCGCGGCCTCAACAAAAAGAAGGGTGCCAAGCTGGTTAAGCAGCAGCAGAAGGCGCGCGAGGCGTTCTATAAGCGCTACAGCGCCGGTAAGTGGAAGATGACGAGCGGTAAGGATATCGTCGTCAACCGCGCCAAGCTGGGCCGCGAAGGCTGCAAGGACGTCATCGCCGCAGCCTACCGCTACAAGGTGGCCCAACTCGAAGGCTAACCGACCAAAACGATCACAAAGGGCAGGCACCTTTGTGGTGGTTTTTGTTTTAGGCCGAGGGAAAGGCCTTGGCGGCAGTGTCTATCCTCGGCTTTTGCATAGTCTCGATCTGTAACACCAAGCCAGCGAAAATGGCTCTAACTGTTACAGATTTAGATGAACCGTTCGGCCGTCAGCCCAACGTCTTGATCTGTAACACCAGGCGGCATATTTGGTCTCTAACTGTTACAGATTGAGACAAAGCGGGGGCGGCCGGCACAATATCTCGATCTGTAACAACTGCAGGGCTCAACGGACTCCAGCTGTTACAGATTGAGACAAAACGACCGGGCAAGTCCCAAACCACCACAAAGGTGTCTGCCCCATCGTGGTGGTTTGGTCGGCCGGCATAAAAAGTCCCCGCCGGGCGTGTGCTCGACGGGGACTCTGCCGTTTGATGGCTAGCGCTGTGGGTGATTACTCGCCCAGCAGACTCTTGGTGATCGAAGCGGCGGCCTTCTTGCCGGCACCCATCGCCAGAATGACCGTAGCGGCACCGGTGACGATGTCGCCGCCGGCCCAGATGCGGGGATCGGTGGTCTGGCCGGTCTCCTCGTCAGCGACGATGTAGCCCCACTTGTTGAGCTCCATCTTGCCGCCGATCTTCTTTGCGAAGGGGTTGGCGTTGGTGCCGATAGCCGAGATCGCGACGTCGCAGGGGATCTCCTCGATGGCGCCCTCGATGGGCACCGGGCGACGACGGCCGGACTCGTCAGGCTCGCCGAGCTCCATCTTCTGGACCTTGACGGCGCACACGGAGCCGTCCTCGCCAGCGACAAACTCGAGCGGGGAGACGAGCGGCAGAACCTCGACGCCCTCGGCCTTAGCATGGTGCAGCTCGGCGCGACGGCAGGGCATCTCGTCCTCGGTACGACGGTAGGCGATGATGGCGTGCTCGGCGCCCAGGCGCTTGGCGGTACGGACGGCGTCCATGGCCACGTTGCCGCCGCCAAAGACAACGACGTTCTTGCCGTGCTTGGTGGGGGTGTCGTACTCGGGGAACTTGTTGGCCTTCATCAGGTTCACGCGGGTGAGGTACTCGTTCGCGAAGAAGACGTTGGGCAGGTTCTCGCCGGGGACGTTGAGGAACTTGGGCAGGCCAGCGCCGGTCGCCACGTAGATGGCGTCGAAGCCCTGCTCGAACAGCTCCTCGGCCGTGGCCATGTTGCCCACGACGGAGTTGTACTCAAACTTGACGCCCATGTCCTCCAAGCCGTCGATCTCACGCTTGACGACTGCCTTGGGCAGGCGGAACTCGGGGATGCCGTAGACCAGCACGCCGCCGCCGGTGAAGAAGGCCTCGAAGACGGTAACGTCAAAGCCGTTACGGGCGAGCTCGCCGGCGCAGGTGATGCCGGACGGGCCGGAGCCGACGACGGCGACCTTCTTGCCGTTCTTGGGGGCCATCTTGGGCGTGGAAGCGAGCTCGGGGCGGTCACCCAGGAAGCGCTCGAGCTGGCCGATGGCCACGGGCTCGGACTTCTTACCACGGATGCACTTGCCCTCGCACTGGTTCTCCTGCGGGCAGACGCGGCCGCAGATGGCGGGAAGCATGGAGTCCTCGCGGATGGTATCGAGAGCGCCGCCGAAGTCCTTCGCGCGGATCTGCTCGATAAAGCGGGGGATGTTGATGTTGACGGGGCAGCCCTCAACACAGAACGGCTTCTTGCAGTTGAGGCAGCGCTCGGCCTCGGCCAGCGCCATCTCCTCGGTGAAGCCCTTGTCGACGGGGCGGAAGTCGCAGGCGCGCTCGGCAGCCGGCTCCTCGTTATCGGGGGTGCGGGGCGACTTCATATCGGCAACGAAACGACCGTTAACTAGTGGCATGCGCAGCTCTTTTCCTCATAAGCCTTGAGGGACTCGCCCTCTTCGGAACGGTAAGCGGCCTGGCGGGCACGAAGGTCATCCCAGTCGACCAGGGTGGCATCGAAGTCGGGGCCGTCGACGCAAGCGAACTTGGTCACGCCGCCCACCTCGACGCGGCAGCAGCCGCACATGCCGGTGCCGTCAACCATGATGGGGTTGAGGGACGCGGTGATGGGGGTGTCGTACTTCTGGGCGGTGAGGGTCGAGAACTTCATCATCGGAACGGGGCCGACGCAGAAGACCTGGCTCACGGCCTTGTCCTGCAGCAGGCGCTCCAGCGGAGCGGTGACAACGCCCTGCTCGCCGTAGGAACCGTCATCGGTGGTGATGTGGATGTGGTCCTCGTCGAGGAGCTCGCGGAACTGGTCCTCCATGAGCAGGAGGTCCTTGGTGCGGGCGCCCATGATGGCGTGCACCTCGTGACCGGTCTCGACCAGGTGCTTGGCGACCGGGAAGGCAATTGCCAGGCCGACGCCGCCGCCAATGACGGCGCAGGGGCCCTCGGCCATCTCGGTGGGAACGCCCAGCGGGCCCACGACGTCGCGCAGTGACTCGCCGGCCTCGTAGGTGGACAGCATCTCGGTGGTCTTGCCGATCACCATGAAGATGAACTCGACCCAGCCCTCGTCACCGTTCCAGCCGGCCAGGGTAAACGGGACGCGCTCGCCCGTCTCGTTGGCGCGAACCATGAGGAACTGTCCAGCGTGCGCATGCTTGGCGATTGCGGGCGCCTCGATGCGGAACTTGAACACCTTCTCCGAGAACTGCGTCTTCTCCAGGATCTTATACATAGAACCCCTCTCTTGTTAGGGCCGCCGAACCGTGCCTCCACGGAAATGGACGGTAGCCCGAATAAAACCGTACGCGCACAGGCGTTGTGCAGACATACGGTACAAATTATACCCTCATGGACATGCTGTTTACGTGTGTCTTCGGCGGTTGGGAAAAGGGTTTATCCACTTCGACCTACCAAATAGGGATAGGTTTATTTTGGTCGGTTTTATCAGGCAAAACGGCAAAGGGGGCCGGCCTCGGGTTGTGATGAGGCCGGCCCCCTTTGGGGTGTTATGCGTGTATGGCGGCGCGGGGTTTATTGCGATGCGGCCACCGGGGCGTTTCTGTAGATAGAACCTGCCAAAATAAACCTGTCCCTAAACGGTAGGTTTTAGTGCTTGCCGTTGGCGGAGGCGGCGCCGTTGACGTGGTCGCGGGCATAGATCACGCCGTGCACGATTGCCAGGCCGGCGGCGTCGGCGGCGCGGGCGCAGGTGTCCTGGAAGTCCTCGGCCTCGCGGGCGCGCAGCTGCTTGAGCACATAGTCTGCCACGGCCATCTTGCCGGGAGGGTTGCCGATGCCGGTGCGGATGCGACTAAAGTCGCGGCTGCCCATCTTGTCGATGATGGAGCGCAGGCCGTTGTGGCCGGCGTGGCCGCCGCCCACCTTGACACGTACGTCGCCGGCGGGAATGTCGAGCTCGTCGTGGATTACAAGCAGCTCCTCGGCCTTGATTTTGTACTCGCGGCAAAGCTTGGAGATGGGTCCGCCCGAGGTGTTCATGTACGACTGCGGCTTGACCAGTACAATCTGGCGCTTGCCACCCTCTTCCTCGGGATCGTTGATGTTGATGAGTGCGACCTCGGCGCCGGCCTGGTTTTTCCAGTACGTGACACCGGCCTGACGGGCCAGCTCGTCGATTGCCTTAAAGCCAGCGTTGTGGCGGGTCTCGGCATACTCATCGCCAGGGTTGCCAAGTCCGGCAACCATGCGAATCTTAAGCGGCTGTGCAGCTGCCATGTGCTTCCTTTCGTCGATTTATCGTCTGCTATGGTGAGCGACCCCGTTGCCGCTGTCAAATGGAGGGCGATTGAGGTGAGTTGAGGGCGATTGAGGTGAGTTGAGGGCGTTTGAGCGGTTGCAGGAAACCGGGGTGGACAGTTAGTTCAGATTTGTATAAAGCAAGAGGCTCTCGGCTGCCAAAATCGGAGACATGGAGCCGTTTCGGTGCTTTGGGGCGCACGTTTTGCGCTATTTCGAAGCCATTCGAGCCTTTAAATGAGGTGATTGGCCCCGAGATGGCAGCAAAGCGCCTTGAAATAAGCCGTCTGTTTATACAAATCTGAACTAACTGTCCAGCCTTGCTCGGCGATGTTGTCGAGATACGCTTTCTAGACCGGCGCGAGGCCGATTCCGGCCCGAAGAGCGTTGAGCCATGCGGCTTGACGCTTGCGATAGCCCTTGATGCGATAGCGGAATCGAATACCGGCAAGTCGATACATCGTCTGGGCGAAGGCTTCGAGTGCAACAAGGTCTTTCATTTGGTCGCGATTGATAACCAGAACGTGAACGCCCATGGCTTTAAGGCCGTTGTTGCGGTTTCCGTCGTGGATGCGAGCGTTCTGGAGCTCGTGTCCAATTCCGTTGTATTCGTTGTCGACTCCTGCGGCCGGACAATATAAGTCGCAGATGGCATAGGGGATGCCCGAGGACATGTTGACTGCAAGGGTGTCGAAGTCGATTCGATAGTTGAGCAGCAGACCTCCCATGGGCAGGCTGCAACATCCGAATCCGCCAAAACGCATGGGTGCGCCTAGGACGGCGAACATTAAGGATTCCGCTGGGGATGCGGATCCGGCTCGGGCGAGCCTGACGGCCGTGCGAAACGAGGCGTAGGAGCTGCTTTTGGCAAACTGTGCGACTGCCTCGAGCTCTTTTATGGTTGTAGCAGGCTCGCATTTGTAGTGTGCCTGCTCGTAGCGGGTTTCGTTTTGTTTTTCGGCTGCCGGTTGGTCGCCCTGGCAATCAAGATCGTCCAGCACTTTGAAGCTATCGGCCTTGGGCCACGTGTCGTCATGGGCGATGGGATAGGTTGCCTCGGGCGGGAGGGAGTAAGAGCCGAGTAGCTCCATGAGAAGCATCAGGACCTTGGCTACGGGCTCATTCCTAGAGTACAACATGGCTGTCATGGCGGGAGACGTTGCGTAGATGTCGGCTTCGATGTGCATGATTGCCCCTGCGGGAAGCGGGGCGGTGATGGAGTGCTGGAGAAGGCGTTCGTCGGGGCGTCTGTTGTTACCATCCGCAACAAGGAGGTCTAAGCGCTCGGAGTCGTCTTCGTTCCAGGCATCAAGCATCGAAAGAGCCGCAAAGTCTATGGCGTCTTTATTGGGAACGCAGCCCGCAAGGGCTTGTGCTTGTTGTTCGGCGTTGATGGCGCTCCAGGGAAGCGCAGAGTACGCCCGTCGAGCGCGGCGAATTGCGCGGAGGGCGGAGAAATGTGAGATCACGGCGGTCATAGCTATAAGGTACTCAGCCGTTGGCGAAATGATATGGCTGTGCCGTTCTTTTCGCTCAAAGGAGCGTCGTGTGCCGCGGACGGTAGCGCGATTGTGCGAGGGGCCTTGAAAAACGGAGCGCGGGGCGCTGGTTTGGCCTTGAAGGTATGGACCGAGATGGGTGCTGGACAGTTAGTTCAGATTTGTATAAAACGACCGGGGCATTTTGCCATTACTGAAGGGTTCAGTGGGCAAAATGGAGCAAATGACATAGTGAAGACGTCCGCTAGAAGAGAGATTGGCCAATATTATGCCGACAAGAGGGCTTTTGGCGTATCAAGTGACCCGTGTGAGCGCTCAGAAAAATACAAATTTGAACTAACTGTCCAAGGCGGGTTGGCGAGGAATAGAAAGGGGGTCGGAAGCGAACTTCCGACCCCCTTTGAAACATCAAAGATGATGCGATGTGCGTTGGATTACAGCGCGAAGTCGCCGCCGACGAGCGTGGAGACGGGCTCCTCGTGGTAAACGGCGGAAATGGCCTGAGCGAACTCCTCGGCGACCGAGATAGTCTTGATCTTGCCGCCGACCTCGACGGGGATGGCGTCGGTGACGACGCACTCGACGATGGGGGCGTCGTTCAGGCGCTCGATGGCTGGGCCGGAGAAGATGCCGTGGGTGGCGCAGACGTAGATGTCGCCGGCGCCCATGGCCTTGAGCTCCTTGACGTTGGCGCACAGGGTGCCAGCGGTGTCGATCATGTCGTCGTTGATGATGCAGGTCTTGCCCTTGATGTCACCGATGATGCCCATGACCTCGGCGGCGTTGTGGCGCGGACGGCCCTTGTGGGCGATGGCAAGGTCGCAGCCGAGCATGTCGGACAGCTTCTTGGCGGCCTTGGCGCGACCCACGTCGGGGGAGACGACGACCAGGTTGTCGGTGTCGAAGTGCATGTCGTTGTAGTACTGGCCGAACAGCGGCAGTGCGGACAGGTGGTTAACCGGGATATCGAAGAAGCCCTGGATCTGGCCCTGGTGCAGGTCGAGGGTGATGATGCGGTTGACACCGGCGCGCTCGAGCAGGTTGGCGACGAGGCGGGCGGTGATGGGCTCGCGCGGGCCGGCCTTGCGGTCCTGGCGGGCATAGCCGTAGTGGGTGAT
The DNA here is from genome assembly GCA_938023905.1 of uncultured Collinsella sp. GTDB lineage: Bacteria > Actinomycetota > Coriobacteriia > Coriobacteriales > Coriobacteriaceae > Collinsella. Next base: position 33,771 of record CALJCO010000084.1, read on the forward strand.
GACGGCGGTGATGGAGCGGGCAGATGCGCGCTTGGCAGCGTCGGTGGCGATGAGCAGCTCCATGAGCATGTCGTTGACGTTGCCGCCGGCCACGGACTGAATCAGGAAGACGTCGGCGCCGCGGACGGTCTCGTCGTAGCGGGCGTAAATCTCACCATTGGCGAACTGCTTTAGCGTAAGGCCCGAAAGCTCGACCCCAAGGTACTCAGCGATCTTCTGAGCGAGGGGACGGTTGGAGGAACCGGAATACACGCGGATGGACTTGCGCATATTCTCCGACTTCTCGGGATCATTAATCGGCATTACCCTTCTCCTTTATATCGAATGCCATATAGATGCCTTGTTGCATTGTAACCGCGCGGCGGGGTTTATCGGGTCTTGATAACGTCTTTACCGTCAACGGACACGAACCGACCACTCATCCGGTTGCGCAGGTCACGATAGAAAAAGGAGCCGCCCCCATGGAGCAGCTCCTTTTGTGCTTGGTAAAACGTTATACCTCGTCGTCCTCGTGCAGACGACGGCGATAATCGGCGGCCCAGCCCTCAATATTTACCTGACGGGCGCGGCCCAGACCAAGTGCGTCGGCCGGGACCGGCTCGGTGATGACGGAGCCGGCGGCCACGAGTGCACCGTCGCCGATCTGGGCGGGCGCGACCATCATGGTGTCGGAGCCAATGAAGGCGTCCTTGCCGATGACGGTCTTGTGCTTGTGCACGCCATCGTAGTTGCAGGTGATGGAGCCCGCGCCCACGTTGACGCCGGAGCCCATGGTGGTGTCGCCGATGTAGGACAGGTGCGGCACCTTGGAGCCCTCGCCGATCGTGGACTTCTTGATCTCCACGTGCGTGCCGGCCTTGGAGCCGTCGAGCATGTGGGTGCCCGGGCGCAGGTAGGCGCGCGGGCCGCAGTCGACGCCGTTCTCGATGACGGCCTCGATGGCGATGGTTTCATCGATGGTGCAGCCGCTGCCGACGGTGGTGTCGGTGAGGCGGCTGTTGGGACCGAGCTGGCACTCCTCGCCCACGGTGACGTGGCCGATCAGGTGCGTCTGCGGCCACACGACGGTGTCGCGGCCGATGGTGGCGTCGGGGCCGATCCAGGCTTGCGTGGGGTCGATGAACGTGACGCCCTCGGCCATCCAGTGCTCGTTGATGCGGTCGCGCGCGATGGCGGTGAGCTGCGCGAGCTGGATGCGGCTGTTGACGCCCAGGCCGTCGCGGTAGTCGTCGCAGTGGAAGATGGAGACTGCCTGGCCGTGACCCTTGAGGATTTCGAGCATGTCGGGCAGGTAGTACTCGGACTGCGCGTTGTCGTTGCCGATCTCGTCAATGTGGGCGGCGAGCTGCGCGCCGTCGAAGGCGTAGCAGCCGGCGTTGCACTCCAGCAGCGTGGCGGCCTGCTCGGGCGTGCAGTCCTTCTGCTCGATGATGCGCTCGATCTGACCGTCGGCGCCCAGCTTGATGCGGCCGTAGCCGAAAGGATCGGGCGGGGTCATGGTCATGACGGTGCAGGCGAGCTCGCCGGTGGCGACGGTTTGCGCGAACTTGGCGACGGTGTCGGCGGTGATGAGCGGCAGGTCGCCGTTGAGCACGACGACCGGACCCTCGGCGATGCCGCAGGCCTCGAGCGCGACCTTTACGGCGTGACCGGTGCCCAGACGCTCGGTCTGCTCGACGCACTCGACCTTGGTGGCGCTGTTGGCGTAGGCGCCGTCGATGAGGGCGCGCATCTCGTCGGCGTGGCTGCCGATGACAACCACGACGCGGCTGCAGCCGGCCTTGATGGTAGCGTCGACGATCCACTGGACCATGGGCTTACCCAGGATCTTGTGCGAAACCTTGCAGTGGTTCGACTTCATGCGGGTGCCCTCGCCGGCAGCGAGGATAATTGCGGTTGCGTCCATGTGATCTCCTGTTACGTTATAGAGACGTGTGTTTGGAAACGATACACGGCGCAATATGATACCGCAGGCATATGACGAGCGCGTAACGTTTGGGCCGCGGCGGCTGGGTTTGTGGTTCCGGCGCGGCAGTTGCGCTGCTTGTGCGGTGTTTGCGGCGCTGCGGCATTGGTATTTGGGTGAGAGGGCGGGTGCCCGTGGACAATATGCGAGAGAGGTCGGCCATCGAGCCCGTCGCGGCATTCTCGATGTCGCATCCGGCTGTGCCGGCACTCTATATAGTGCTGACGCTGGGGCTCACTATGTTCTCGATGCAGCCGGTACTGATCGCGCTGTCGCTCGCAGGCGGGCTGGCGTATGGATTTGCGACGCGTGGGGCTGCCCGCACGCTGGGCGCGCTCCGCTGGCAGCTGCCGGTGATTTTGATCGTCGCGGTGCTCAATCCGCTGTTTAGCGCCTCGGGCTCGACGGAGCTGTTCCGTATTGGCATGCGCGCGGTGTATCTGGAGAGCATGGTATACGGCCTGTGCATGGGCGGGCTGTTTGTGGCGAGCGTGCTGTGGTTTGAGGCGGCGGCGTCGATGCTCGAATACGACAAGGTGCTCGCGCTGCTGGGCAATGCCGCACCGGTGATTGCGCTCATGATCTCGATGTGCATGCGGCTTATCCCGCAGTTTTTGCGCCGCGGTCGTATGGTGTTGGCGGTGCAGGATGCGATTGATGTGCCGGGGCGTGCGCCGGCCGACCCCGTGCGTTCGCGCCTACGGGCATCGAGCGTGTTGATGGGCTGGGGCATGGAAGATTCGCTGGAGCGCGCGGACGCGATGCGCTCGCGCGGGTGGGGTGCCGCGACGCGTCGTACGACGTATGCGCGGTATCGACTGGGGCGCAGCGACGTTGCCGCGCTGGTTGGGCTTGCGTTGTTTGGCGTGGCCACGGCGGCAGTGGCGTGGACCGCGACGACGCAGTATTCGTTTTATCCGCAGCTCTCGGTGCCGGCGCCGTGGCCAGGCTATGTCGTGTACGCTGCCTGGATGGTGCTGCCTTGTGCGTTGCATGCGATTGATGAGAAGAGGTTTGGCTGATGGCTCGGTTTGATAGGAGCTCGGCGGCGGGTGTGGCATATGGCTCGGCCGCGCCGGCGATTGAGGTGCGAGGCCTTAGTTTTGCCTACCCCGGGGCCGAGGCACCGGTGCTCGAGGGACTTGATTGGCGTGTTTCCCAAGGTGCGTTTGCGCTGCTTGTTGGCGGTACCGGGTCGGGCAAATCGACGCTGCTGTCGCTGCTCAAGCCCGAGATCGCTCCGGCGGGCGAGCGCACTGGTGATGCGCGCGTGCTGGGTGAGAACGTTGCCGATATGGACGTCCGGGCGTCCGCGGAGCGCGTGGGCTACGTGTTTCAGGATCCCGAGAACCAGATCGTGTGCGAGACCGTGTGGCACGAGATGGCGTTTGGCCTGGAAAATCTGGGTATGTCGCGCGACGAGATGCGCCGTCGCGTAGCCGAGACCAGCTATTTCTTTGGGCTGGAGGATTGGCTCCACCGCGATACCGATACGCTTTCGGGCGGACGCAAGCAGCTGCTGTCGTTGGCGGCCGTGCTGGCCTTGCGCCCGCGCGTGCTGCTGCTCGACGAGCCCACGTCCCAGCTCGATCCTGTTGCCGAGAAAAATTTTCTGCACGCGCTGTTTCGCGTGAACCGCGAGCTGGGTTGCACGGTTGTTGTGGCAACGCACCAGCCGCGCCCGATGCTCGAATATGCGACGTGCGCGTATCGGATTGAGGTCGGCCGCGTGCGCGAGGTGGCAGATATGGCTTCTTTGGGACGCCGAGAATCGCTGTTTTCTGATGACATGTTGGGGTGGGGTGCCATCCGATGTGCAAAAAACGGAGTATTCAGCAGGCGTGAGGACAATTTGGACTCTCTGGAGCCACCCGGGGACGTATCGAGCGCGAAAAAAAGCTCGGAATTGGACAAATCGTCCGAATTTGTGGCGCAAACGTCGCTCGAGAACGGCTCGGAAGCCTTCCCGCGCACGGATGGAAGCAGAATACTCCAAAAAATGCACGCTGGGTCGGCTACCACCCTGTCGGAAGGCTGGTTTCGCTACGATCGCGCGGGCGGTTGGGTGCTGCGCGGGCTCGATGCGTCGTTTTCGGCTGGCGCGGTGCATGCAGTCGTGGGCGGAAACGGCTGCGGCAAGTCGACGATGCTTTCGGTGCTGGCCAAGACCGCCAAGCTGCAGCGCGGCCGCATGGTGCGCGGAGCGGCCTCGGCGGCGCTGCTGCCGCAGAACCCCAAGGCCCTGCTGGTTGCCGAGACGGTTCGCGATGAGCTGATGGAATGGGCCTCGACCTGCGGATATGACGAGAACTTGGCGCGGGAGCGTGCGGCGCAACTGGGATTGGACGGCCTGGAGACGCGTCACCCCTACGACCTCTCGGGCGGACAGCGTCAGCTGCTTGCGTTGGCAAAGCTGCTGTTGATCGGCCCCGAACTGCTATTGCTCGATGAGCCCACCAAGGGTTTGGACCTGGCCAGCCGCCGCATCATCGCCCGCGCCCTGCGCGACCATGCGCAGGCTGGCGGCACCGTTGTCATGGCGACGCACGACCTGGACTTTGCCGAGCAGGTTGCCGATGACATTTCCATGATGTTTGATGGCGAGATCGCCTGCATGGAGCCGCCGACCGACTTCTTTGCCGACAACGTGTTTTATAGGGCGTGATGGGATGACGGACTGTCGTTTCTCGCGCTTGCTTGCAAAACTGGAGATCCCGCTGCTGCTGGCGGTGCCAGCCGTGATGGCTGCGGCGTTGCTGGCGGGCGTTGAGCAGGCAGCGTTGGCCATGCTTGTCGTGGTGGCGCTCGTGCTCGCACTGTTCTTTGCGGGCTATGAGACATCACGTCCAGGCCTGCGCCAGATCATGCCCACGCTAGTGCTGGCGGCGCTGGCCGCGGCGGGACGCATCCTGTTTGGGCCCATTCCCGATTTTAAGCCCGTGAGCGCTATCGCCATTATCGCGGGTGCGACACTTGGCCGTCGCAATGGTTTTATGGTCGGCGCGTTGGCAGCGCTGACCAGCAATTTCTTTTTTGGGCAGGGCATGTGGACGCCGTGGCAGATGTATGCCTGGGGTCTGGTGGGCTATATCGGTGGCGCGCTGGCGCATGCGGGCGCGTTTGACCGCGCCGATGGAACCGTGCGAACGCCGGCGCTGTTGGCGTATGGCTTTGCCTCGGGCTTGCTGTATGGTGTCGTAATCAACGCGTATGACATCATCGGTTTTGTGCAGCCGCTCACCTGGGCAGGCGCCATAGCGCGTCTTGCCACCGCCGTACCGTTCGATATCACGCACGGACTCGCGACCTGCGTGTTTTTGGCCGCTCTGTACAAGCCCTGGTGTCGCCGCATCAACCGCGTCGTCGTGAAGTACGGGCTGTAGTGGTGGTTGCGCCGAGGCAAGAACCAATACTGTCTTGGTGTTATATCAAAACTATGCCGGTTTACGGGGCTAGATTGGCACAGACAGACCATACCGGCTTTTTTCGAAATGGAGTAAGCCGTTTGCCTGCGGTTTTATTATTTCGGAATTGCGTATGGTTGGGGGTTTGCGATTTAGCCCCGTAAACCGGCATAGTTTTGAAATGGCCGGTTGATATGACGGGCATCGTGGCCCTCAAGAGCCAAGCTGATCCGTTATCTTCCGTCCCCAGACGTCCTCGGGGAGTCAACTGAACCCGCCCGCTGCGAAATCGGCCCATCTACTACGTTTAGCCTGATACCCCCGACCATGACCGCGTTTTATGAAAAACCGCAGGCTTTCTACCTGCGGTTTTCTTTTTGCGTTGTTCGCCGTGGTTGAGGGTAGTGGCTTAAACGTAGTAGATGGGCCGGCTTCGTGGCGGGCGGGCCGCGTGGATGCCCCCGCGAGGTGAAGATGACCCCTTTTTCTCCGTCCCCAGGGGATCAGTTGGGCTAGAACTCCAGGGCGAGGGTGACGGGGCAGTGGTCGCTGCCGAAGATGTCGCCGCGGATGCCGGTGTCGCGTACGTTGCCGGCGATTGCGTCGCTCACCAGGAAGTAGTCGATGCGCCAGCCTGCGTTGTTCTTGCGAGCATTAAAACGGTAGCTCCACCAGCTGTAGACGCCCTCGACGTTCGGATTTGCCGCGCGCCAGGTATCGGTAAAACCGGCGTCGAGCAGCTCGGTAAACTTGCCGCGCTCCTCGTCCGAAAAGCCTGCGTTGCCGCGGTTGGACTTGGGGTTCTTAAGGTCGATCTCCTCGTGTGCCACGTTAAAGTCGCCGCAGGTTACCACGGGTTTGCCGGTCTCGCGCTCGAGCGCGTTCAAAAAGCCGCGGTAGGCATCGTCCCAGGCCATGCGCACGTCGATGCGGGCGAGTTCGTTTTGCGCGTTGGGCGTGTAGACATCCACAAACCAGAATTTGTCGAACTCCAGCGCGCAGACACGACCCTCGGTCGCGGCTTGGGCAACGAGCTCGGCTGCCTCGCCTTCACCGGCGTGGGGCAGCAGCGCGTCGGCGCGCAGCACGCGCAGCGGTTCCTGGCGGCTAAAGACCGCGGTGCCCGAGTAGCCCTTGCGCTCGGCGTAGCTCCAGGTTTGGTGATAGCCGGGCAGGTTGATATCGACCTGGCCCTCCTGCAGCTTGGTTTCCTGCAGCGCTAGGATATCGACATCGAGGTCCTGTGCAATCTGAATAAAGCTCGGGTCCTTTTTGAGCACGGCGCGCAGGCCGTTGACGTTCCACGAGGCGAAAGTGTAAGTCTGAGGCATGGTGTCCTTTCGACGGAGTTGGCAGGCTTAAGATTAACGCAACTAGAGCGGGGCGGAGTCCGCGAGTGATAGTGCGAACGCCGCCGTCCCGGAGACACGGACGGAGGACATATATGACGCAGGCAATATCGGATCCCAAGCAGGCCTCCGCCGCGCTGGCGGAGCTGTTCAATACCCACGAGCGCGTGGTGTTCTTTGGCGGCGCTGGTGTTTCCACGGCAAGCGGCATTCCCGATTTCCGCAGCGTGGACGGCCTGTATCACCAGCAGTTTGCCTATCCGCCCGAAACCATGCTCTCGCACAGCTTTTACGAGACACATCCGGCGGAGTTCTTCGACTTTTACCGCACCAAGATGATCGCGCTTAACGCTAAGCCCAACCGCTGTCACACCAAGCTGGCCGAGCTGGAGCGTGCCGGCAAGCTCGACGCCGTGGTGACGCAAAACATCGACGGCTTGCATCAGGTGGCGGGCTCGCAGCGCGTGTTTGAGCTGCACGGCTCGGTCCACCGCAATATCTGCCAGACGTGCGGCGCGGTCTACAGCGCCGAATGGATTTGCGCGCGCGAGCACGAGGATGCCGCGGGCATGCCCGTGTGCCCTACGTGCGGCGGTCGCATCAAGCCCGATGTGGTGCTCTACGAAGAGCCGCTCGACGAGCACGTGTTGACCGGTGCCGTTGCTGCCATCGCCGCGGCCGATGCCCTCATTGTGGGCGGAACCTCGCTCGTGGTGTATCCGGCGGCAGGCCTTACGCGATACTTTACCGGCGATACGCTGGCCATATGCAACCTTGCTCCCACGGATCAGGATGCAAATGCCGACCTGCTGATTTCTTGCGACATCGCGGCCGCGTTTGCGTTCTAGCCCGCGCGCGCGGATACAATAGAAAGACTGATTGCAAAGCGACCCCGCCGCCAGCTCCCCAAGCTCGGCGGCGTGGGCATTTTAGGAGGATGTTCATGGTGAACGACAGCAAGACATGGCGGTGCGGAAAGTACGAGCTCAGCTTTGACCGTCCGCGCATCATGGGCGTCCTCAACGTGACGCCCGATTCGTTTAGCGACGGCGGGGAGCACTTCGACCCGGATGCCGCCATCGAGTACGGCCTGGCGATGCTCGACGCCGGCGCCGACATCATCGACGTGGGCGGCGAGTCCACGCGCCCCGGCTTTACCCCGGTCAACCCCGACGAGGAGGCGCGTCGCGTGCTGCCCGTCGTGCGCGCGCTCGCCAAAGAGGGGGCCATCGTCTCGATCGATACACGTCATGTGGCGGTTGCCAAGGCGGCGGTGCGCTGCGGTGCTTCGATTGTCAACGACGTGACCGGCTTCACCGATCCCAAGATGGTCGAGTTTGTTAAGACGAGCACCTGCGGCGTCATCGTGATGCATGCCGGCGAGGTCGCCGCGCCCACCCGCACGCACGCAACGGTGCAGCTCGATACCTCGGCAGCGGCGTTTGTTGCCGAGAAGGCGCGCGAGGCGGCTGCCGAGGCCGCGCGTGAGGCCGAGAAGCCGGCTCGCCGCCGTCGCGGCAAGTTGCTGGGCGAGCCTAAGCCGGAGGCCAAGCTTCCGGGCGGTGTGGTGCAGCCCTCGTTGCCGTTTGGCGAACCGGAGCCCACGTCCGAGCCTGCAAGCGAGCAGGAGACGCCGGCCGCCGAGCAGGCTGCTGCCGCCGAGACCGTCGCGCCCGCGCCCGAGGCCGCGCCCGCAGCCACCGAGGCCGCGCCGGAGCCCAATGATCACCTGGCGGCCATGATGCGCCGCAGCGCCCGCCGCGAGGAGGCCTACGTGCCCACCTCTCAGCTCCGCCGCTTCACCCTGCCCGATTCGGCGCCCATCATGCGCCGCGTTATGGGCTTTCTGTCCGACCAGGCCCGCGCGCTCATCCACGCCGGCGTGTCGCGCGACCGTATCTGCATCGATCCCGGTCCGGGCTTTGGCAAGACGGCCAACGAGGACATCGTCATCCAGCGCGAGACTGCCAAGATGGCGTCACTGGGCTATCCGCTCATGTGCGCCGTATCGCGCAAGCGCTTTGTGGGCGCCGTCTCGGGCGTGACCGAGGCCGCCGAGCGCGATGCCGCTACGTTTGGCGTGTGCCTGGGCGCCATCCAGGCCGGTGCCAACATCGTGCGCGTGCACGACGCCGCGGGTTTTGCGCAGTTCCTGAACGGCTACTGGGCGGTTGCCAAGCCGCAGCCGCGCCGCGCGTTTGTGGCCGTGGGCTCCAACCTGGGGCACCGCTGTGACAACATCCGCGCCGCACGCGACATGATCGCCGAGATTCCACTCACCTGCGTGTCCAACTCCTCCAAGATCTACGAGAGCGAGCCGGCCTACGAGATGCGCCAGGACGCGTTTGCCAACGCCGTCATCGAGATTAAGACCGAGCTGGCGCCGTTGGTGCTGCTCGACGAGCTCATGAAGATCGAGGCCGAGCTGGGCCGCGACCGTTCCAAAAAGGCCAAGGCCAACGGTCCGCGCACCATCGACCTGGATCTGCTGTGGATGGACGGCGAGACCCACGGCGGCAAAAAGCTGCGCCTGCCGCATCCGCTGATCGGCGAGCGCGACTTTGTGCTGGTGCCGCTCGAGGATCTGATGCACGATCCGGCGCGGTTCTTCCGCTACAACGGCGTCGAGGTCAAGGAGCCCGAGGACCGCGTGGGCCATATCGTGGGCGAATTGGGGCGTATGTAGATGATCGAGATGAATGCTGTTGCCGCCGGCACCGAGCTTGACGCCGCGCGCGATGCGGGCCGCGAGGGCGCGTCCGCGGGCTGGTGCGCTTGGAGCGCGGGCGAGGCGTCGTTGACGTTTTCGCTGGTCGTGCGCCCGGACGTGAATATGCATGCCTTCCATGGCCTGCCGTTTGTGGCGGCGATGGGCATGATGGACGCGCTTGTGGGCACGACGTCGACGCCGGGCCTGGGCCTTGCCGGCAAGGTGGGCATTCAGTGGCCGAGCGACATTGTGTGCGGCGCGCCTACGTTTGAGACCTCGTTTGCACGCGTCGTCGTCAACGGTGGCGCCGGTGCCGCGGGCATGTTCGGTGCCGTGACGGTGGATATTGAGCGTTCGGCGTTGAGCGAGCTTGGTGTGGACGTAGCTGACGAAGCGCTGGTCGAGGCGTTGGCCGTCGCCGTGCTGACCCGTGTGGACACCTGGGCGGTTGTTGCCAACACGCCGCAAGGCGCCGCAGGGCCGCTGGCTCCCGTGCTGGGCGAGTATTTCGACATGGTGCCGCTGCTCGGTCGCCAAGTTGCGGCGGTGTCGCCCAACGGCTTGCCGCTTGCGATCGGTGTGTTTGCGGGCCTGGACATCTGGGGCCGCGCGACCATCAAGACCGACGCCGGCGAGCAGGAGTTTCCGCCCGAGGCCGTACGGATTCGCGGACTGTAACGCGAGGCGCTCGCGCTCAAAGATAGCGATGACAACAAGACCCTCCTCGGCTGTGCCGGGGAGGGTCTTGTTGTCTGGGGAATGGGTTGTCAGCACCCTATTCCTCAAAACTGAAAATCTTTCGATTTTGAGGAATAGAATTAAGCCAGCTCGGCCTTTAACGAGGTATATTCGTTGCAGAGTCTATTCCTCAAAACTGAATAATTTTCGTTTTTGAGGAATAGCGATAGAAGACCGCAGGGAGGCACCGATGAAACTCATCAATAGAACGTCATATATGGACACGTTGACGAGCCTTATTGGCGTACCGGACATCAAGGTCATAACGGGCATTCGCCGTAGCGGTAAGTCAAAATTGCTCGAGGCCCTCCGCGATTACGTGGAGGCAAATCTGTCCAATTCGAATGTCATCCATATCAATTACAACCTCGACGAGTTCGAGGGCCTGCTCGAATATCATGCCCTGCTCGCCTATGTGAAAGAGCATCGAGTGTCCGACAAGCAAAACTTCCTGCTTATCGACGAGGTTCAGATGTGCGACGGCTTTGAACGCGCGATCAACAGCCTCCATGCATCCGAGCAGTACGACATCTTCATTACCGGATCGAACGCCTTTTTGCTGTCGAGCGATCTGTCGACGCTCTTTACGGGGCGCACGTTCGAGATCGAGGTTTTCCCATTCTCGTTTGAGGAGTATCGCTTCTATAGCGACGAGGGCGAGGTCGATCGCGACTTCGATGAGTACGCGAGAACCGGCGGTATGTCCGGCTCTTATCCTTATCCACTGCAGGAGCAACGCTATCAATATCTCTCCAACGTCTTCAAAACGCTCATCGTGAGGGATATCGTGCAGCGGCATAACGTGAGAAACGAATCGGCACTGCTGCGCATTGCCGATTACATGATGGACAACGTCTCCAACATAACGTCGGCACGCAACATTACAGATGTTTTGAATGCGGATGGGCTAAAGATTACGAACAAGACGGTCGGCACGTACATGGGGTACCTGTGCGATGCGTTTGCCTTCTATAAAGTTCGTCGGTACGACATTCGCGGCAAAAAATACCTTAAGAGCGGCGAGAAGTATTACCTGGCAGACCACGCGTTCAAATACGCACTGCTTGGTACACGTGATATGGATTGGGGACGCGTATACGAGAACATGGCGGCCATCGAGCTGCTGCGCCGCGGATACGAGGTATACGTCGGTGTGCTCTATAAAAAGGAAATAGACTTTGTAGCAATCAAGCGAAGCGAGAAGCTCTACATTCAGGTGAGCGACGACATCAGCTCGGATAAGACGTTTGAACGCGAGATTTCGCCACTGCTGAGCATTGGCGATGCGTATCCCAAGATGATTCTTGCCCGCACGCATCACGAGGCCACGGATCGCGATGGGGTGCAGATCGTGGACCTGGCGAGGTGGTTGTGCGGCGAGGCTTAGCAAAAAATCCTATTCCTCAAAACTGAAAAATTTTCGATTTTGAGGAATAGGATTGGAGGCTGGTTGCTGCGACCTGGCGTTTGCTCTATCCCAGCTCCTGCATGCGGCGGTAGATTTCGCAGATACCCTTGATGGTGAGCTGTCCGTCGACCACGTCGAAGGCATCGGTCGAATCGGCGACGATGCCGGCGAGACCGCCTGTGGCGATAACGGTGGCATCGTCGCGGCCCAGCTCGCGCTTCATGCGCGCGACCAGGCCCTCTTCGTCACCCTTGTACAGGTAGCCGAGGCGCGCCATGTTGAGCGTGACCACGCCGATCGAGCCGGTCAGCTC
>CALJCO010000085.1 GCA_938023905.1 uncultured Collinsella sp.
GCAGGAAGACGGCTATGCTTCGCTGACTTCCGCCCATTTCGAAGGCATTAATGTCTGGCAACAGGGGAGAATCTCGGTCAACATCTCGACCGAGCCGATTATGGGGTTCTTCGAGGTCAACGTTTCTGCTCCACAGGGAATCGCCGCTAGCGATGACGCTCGCGACCAAGCCGAGGCAGACCTGTTTGCCGATGCGATTCAGGTGGTTCTGCGCTACATTTTGCGCGAACACCATGGCGGTCGCGCAGAGTCGTACAACCTGTTCTTCTATCACTTGGGCGGTCGGACCATTGCCAAGGCGCTGCCACGTTGGGTGGTTTCGCCCTACTTTGTCGGTTATCGCCTGGCCCAGGTCAATGCCGAGACCACGCTCGATATCGATGCTGAGCGCCTGCGCATGCATTTGGAAACGTTCACGTCGTAATGCGAACATCCGCGTAATGCGGACAGCCTAGCGCGCCATGGCGTCGCGACCGGCCTCGACCTGCTTGCGCTGGGCGGCGCGCTCCTCGCCGGTCAGGCGCTCAAAGAGATGCCCGATAAACGAGGCGAGTATCTGCTGAAACAGCGTTCCGCACATGACGGGAAACACGACTTCGCCCGGGAAGTACTGCGTGGCGATGACGGCGCCCGAAGAGATGTTACGCATGCCGCAGGTAAAGCACATGGTAGTCGTCTCGCTATATGGCAGATGGAGCGCACGGGCGACCAGAAAACCGACGACAAAGCCGCTGATGGCGAAGGTCAAAATAAAGAGGGCGACTTCTAGGCGCACTGCGTTCATGTGCAGCACGTACTCGCTCATGGCGGTGGAGTTGGACGCGATGACGCCCATCATCATGAACTTGCAGGCGGGCGAGAGCGCGGGGGAGAGCTTCTCGTGTCCCCATCCACGCGTGAGCTCGTTGATCACGATGCCGAGCACGGCGGGGATGGCGATCATAAAGGCCATGTCCTGCATCATGCTCGGCACATCGATCGAGACGGTGGCACCCAGCAAGAGCTTGAGCGTGAGCGGAATCGTCACAGGTGAGATGACCGAGGACGTCAGGATGATGGTGAGCGCGAGCGGGCCGTTGCCGCCGAACATGCTAATCCACATAAAGGCAGTGACTGCCACGGGTACGCTGTACTCGAGCACGATGCCGCAGACAAGGTTGGGGTTGGAGCCAAAGAAGAGTGACCCTATGGCATAGGCTGCTATGGGAATGAGCACCGCCGAGACGAGCAGCGCCAAAATCAGGTGCAGGGGACGGCGGAACACCTCGGTTACCTGGTGGAAGGTGTTGCTGAGCGCACCCTGAAACGTCATAAAGGCAAACAGGGCGGGAACGATGGGCTTGAGCACGCCGATCTGCTGGGGAAAGAGCACGCCGAGCGCCACGCAAATCGGAACGATGATTTGCATGTGCCCCGCGAGAAATTTGCCCAGTCCAACCCACTGCTTCATATGCGCTTGCGACTCCCTTTGCTCGTGAATCCGTTTCGAATGGATATGCTAGACGCTCGCATGCATCCGCGCGTCAGAAACGCTTGATTATTTCGAGGGTATTACCGGCATCGTTTATCGAAACCGCGGCGTGCTGCGGCGATTGGCGTCCGCACTGCACGGTATAATAAATCCGTTCAACAGATCTGCCTGCCGAAGCGGGCATACACAGAGGACTCATCGCTATGAACCGTGAGAGGTATCGCGGCGACCTGCCCCTATCGGGGGTGGGCGCCTATGTCATCGCTTAAGACGACGCATCGCTGGGCGGTCGCTCAGCAAAACCCCGGGCTCGAAAAGGAGCTTTCGGCTGGTCTGGGCATTCCCGGACTGGTAGCGCGCATTATGGTCGCGCACGGCATCGGCTCCATCAAAGAGGGCCAATTGTTTTTGACGCCTTCGCTCGATCGCGACTGGGCCGACCCGCTCATTATCCCGGGCATGTCGGTCGTTGCCGACCGCGTCGAGCGTGCTATTCGCAACCATGAGCGCATCGCCGTCTTTGGCGATTTTGACGTCGACGGTATTACGTCGACTTGTCTGTTGACCGAGGCGCTGCGTTCGTTTGGTGCCAACGTCACGCCGTTTATTCCGCATCGCTTTGACGAGGGCTACGGTCTTTCGCGCGCGGCGCTCGACCGCGTCAACGAGCTCGCCCAACCCAATCTGATCGTGACCGTTGATAACGGTATTGCCGCCAAGGAAGAGGTCTCCTATCTGGAGAGCCTGGGGATCGATTTGGTGGTCACGGACCATCACGAGCCCTCCGACCAGGTGCCGCAGGATGTGCCCCTGACCGACCCCAAGCTCGAGGACGAGGGTCCCTCGCGTGAGCTTGCCGGTGCCGGCGTGGCACTCAAGCTGGTGCAGGTCCTGGGTGAGCGTTTGGGCAAGCCGTCGTATTGGCGTTCGCTGATAGAGGTCGCGGCGCTGGGCACCGTGTCCGACATGATGCCGCTCACGCCCGAGAATCGCGCGCTGGTCGCCGAGGGCATCCAGCAGATGCGCGTGACGGCCCGTCCCGGTTATATCGCGCTGGCAGCGCTCGCCAAGGCCGACCTCTCTAGCATTACGGCCGATGGCCTGTCGTTTTCGCTCATTCCCCGCTTGAACGCCGCCGGTCGCATGGCCGATCCCAAGCTGGCGCTCGACCTGCTGCTTGCCCGCGACCCCATCGAAGCGAGCGCGCTTGCCGCCGAGCTCGAGGAAATCAATCGCCAACGCCGTGAGATCGAGGCCGAGCTTACGCGCGATGCCATGGCGAAGGTCGAGGAGACTTATGACGGCGGGCGCGCAATCGTCGTGGGCGGCGAGGGCTGGCACGAGGGCGTCAAGGGCATCGTGGCAAGCCGCCTGACCAATCGCTATCACGTGCCGGCGCTGCTCTTTTCGATCGAGGACGGCGTTGCACGCGGATCGGGCCGCTCGGTGGGCAAGGTCAACCTGTTCGACGCCGTCGAGCGTTGCTCCGACCTGTTGATTCGTCGCGGCGGGCATGCCGGTGCGGTGGGTGTGACCATCGAGGCATCCAAGCTCGATGAGTTCCGCCGTCGCCTTTCGGCCGTGCTATCGGAGCTTCCCGCCGAGGACTTTGAGGACACTGACGAGGTTGCCGCCACCGTTGACCTCTCCGAGCTAAATATCGAGACCATCGAGCAGATTTCCCGTCTTGAGCCGTTTGGCCAGGGCAATAAGGTGCCGCTGCTGGCCGCCGAGGGCGTGACGATGTGCGATCGCGCCGTGGTGGGCAAAACCGGCGAGCACATGCGCTTTGTGGCGACCGATGGCGCCGCGAGTGTGCCGGCCATCATGTTCCGCGTGCCGCAGATCGATAGGCTCATCAATTGCGACAGCGCCGTCGACTTGGTGTTCGAGGCCGTGGCCGAGCATTGGCAGGGACGTGTGAAGCCCAAGCTCATGATCAAAGATGTCTTGGTGCGTGATACCACGGCGTCCAATATCGACGATCCGGCATGTGAACTTCGCCGCGGCGTGCAGCCGGCGGATTCTGGCCTGCGTCTGGAGTCGCGTAAACGCGAGACGCTCGCCCAGCTCTCTTATACCGAGCTCACGCGCTCGCTTATCCATAGCTTTATCGGCTCGAACCAGCCACATCGCGCGCAGGTCGAGGCGCTCGACGCGCTCGCCGACCACCAGAGCGTTTTGGCCGTTATGGGGACGGGGCGTGGCAAGTCGCTCATCTTCCATGTGCACGCTGCGCGCGAGGCGGTCCTTCGTGGGCGTGCGAGCATTTTTGTCTATCCGCTGCGTGCGCTCGTTGCCGACCAGGCCTATCACCTCTCATCGACGATGGCTGCGCTCGGCATTGGCGTCGGCGTGCTGACCGGCGAGACCGTGGAGGCGGCGCGCGATGACGTGTTTGCCGGCTTGGCTTCGGGCCGCACCGGCATCGTGCTCACGACGCCCGAGTTCCTGTCCATTCACCGCGACCGCTTTGCGCGTTCGGGGCGCATCGGTTTTGTCGTTATCGATGAGGCGCATCATGCCGGTCTTGCCAAGGGCGGCGACCGCAGCGCATACCTCGACATGCCCGATATCCTCAAGGCCCTGGGCGATCCGGTCGTTATGGCGGCGACGGCCACCGCGACGGCTCCGGTCGTTGCGGAGCTTGCCCGCGTGCTGCCGATTACCCGTACGGTGGTCGACGAGACCGTGCGCGAGAACTTGCAACTCGAGGATGACCGAGATCTTGCGAGCCGCGAGAACCGCCTGGTGTCAATCGTGGCGACGGGGGAGAAGACCGTCATCTACGTCAACTCGCGCGACCAGTCCGTGGCGCTTGCCAAGACGCTACGCAAACGCGTTCCCGACTACGCGTCGCATATCGCCTTTTACAACGCTGGCCTTACGCGCACCGACCGCCATCGCGTAGAGGAAGCGTTTCGAGACGGCAGCCTCAGCTGCATCGTCTCGACATCTGCCTTTGGCGAGGGCGTCAACCTTCCCGATATTCGCCATGTCGTGCTCTATCACATGCCGTTTGGCGCGATTGAGTTTAACCAGATGAGTGGCCGAGCCGGTCGCGATGGACAGCCCGCCGTGATTCACCTGCTCTATTCGTCGCGCGATGCCCGCATTAACGAGCGCCTACTCGACTGCTATGCGCCCGAGCGCGACGAGCTCGTCACGCTCTATCGCGCGCTGCAAACCATGTGGCGCTCCAACCGCGGCAAGACCGGGGACGATTCATTCTGCGCAAGCGATATCGACATCGCGCAGATGTGCCTTGCCATCGATGCGCGCACGCCGGTCGACGAGCGCTCGGTGGAAAGCGGCCTGGGAATCTTCGAAGAGCTTGGTTTCTGTCGCGTTTCGGGGTTTGACGACACCCGTCGCATCGCGATGGCCGAAAACCCTGGCCGCGTGCAATTGAGCAGGTCAATTCGCTATTTGGAGGGCTTGCGCTCGCGCATGGAGTTCTCGGCTTTCCGGAGCTGGGCGCTCGATTCGTGCGCTTCTGATATGCTAGCCAAAGTTAACCGCCCGATCGTACCGCGGGCCTAGGGGAAGGGGACCTCGATGGATGCCGCAGCCCGTACCGCCCATGATTCCACCCTCCAGCCGTTCTCGGAGATGGAGCACTATAAGCATGCCGATGAGCTGCCGCCCGAGATTATGGCGGACAGCTACGACAAGCTGGAGCGCCTGTGCCTCAAATATATGAATGAGGACGACTTCTCTAAGGTGGAGCAGGCCTATTGCTTTGCTGCCGAGAAGCACTGCAACCAAAAGCGCCGCTCGGGTGAGATGTACATCAACCATCCCGTCGAGGTGGCCATCATTTTGGCCGATCTCAAGATGGACTGCGATGTGGTGTGCGCCGCGCTGCTGCACGATACCGTCGAGGACACCGAGACCTCGCTTGCCGATGTTTCCGGCCTGTTTGGCGATACGGTGGCCGAGCTCGTCGATGGCGTGACCAAGCTCACCAACATCGAAGTCGATAGCATGGACGAGAAGCAGGCGCTTACGCTGCGCAAGATGTTCCTTGCCATGTCCAAGGACATCCGCGTCATTATCGTCAAGCTTGCCGACCGCCTGCATAACATGCGTACGCTGGCGGCCCTTCGCGAGGACCGTCGCCTGTTTAAGGCCCGCGAGACCATGGACGTATACGCGCCCTTGGCCGACCGCCTGGGCATGAGCTCTATCAAGTGGGAACTCGAGGATCTGTCCTTCTTTTACCTGGAACCCGACGCCTACCAGCGCATCGCACGCATGGTGGCGGAGTCGCGCGAGGTCCGTGAGCGCTATCTGGCCGAGACCATCAAGACACTCACCGACGAGCTCAACCGCATTGGCCTGGAGGACTTTCAGATCAACGGCCGTTCCAAGCACTATTGGTCCATCTACCAAAAGATGAAGCGCAAGGGCAAGGAATTTTCCGAGATCTACGACCTGGTGGCACTGCGCGTCATCACGCATTCGGTGCGCGATTGCTATTCCACGCTCGGTGCGGTGCATACGCTGTGGCACCCCATGCCCGGGCGCTTTAAAGACTATATCGCCATGCCCAAGGTCAATAACTACCAGTCGCTCCACACGACGGTTATCGGCCCCACGGCTCGTCCGCTCGAGATTCAGATTCGAACCTACGAGATGCATGAGCAGGCCGAGTACGGCATTGCCGCCCACTGGCTCTATAAGAAGTCGGGCGGATCGTCTGCGTCTAAGACCAATGACGCACAGCGTCTGGACGATCAGATTAACTGGCTCAAACATTCGCTCGATTGGGCTGCGTCTGATGAGATTACCGACGCCAAGGAATACCTGCATTCGCTGAAGGTTGACCTCTTCGATCAGGAGATTTTTGTCTTTACGCCCAAGGGCGAGGTCATGGCGCTTCGTGCCGGCTCCACGCCGCTCGACTTTGCCTATGCCGTTCACACCGAGGTCGGCAACCATTGCGTCGGCGCTAAGATCAACGGTGCAGTGGCCCCGCTCACGCACGAGATCAAGACGGGCGACCGTGTCGAGATTTTGACTAACAAGAGTTCCAAACCGTCGCGCGATTGGCTCAAGATCGTCAAGACGCCTTCGGCCAAGTCCAAGATCCGTCGCTACTTTGCCGCCGCGACTAAGGACGACGACGCTGCCGCCGGCCGCGATATGCTGGCCAAGGACCTGCGCAAGCGTGGGTATGGCATTTCTACGCCGCGTTCGACGCGTGCGCTCAATGCCGTTGCGGAGCAGTTTAACTTCAAGCAGCTCGAGGACCTGTTTGCCGCCGTTGGTGCGGGTAAAGTCGCCCCACGTGCCGTGGGCAATAAGGTCGAGCAAATCTTGGACCCCAAACCCGAGGAACAGCTCACCAAGGCCGAGGCAATCGCCGAAGTTGTTAAGCAACCTGCCCGCGGCTCCAACCGCAAGCCGCAAAAGCGCGGCAAGAGCGCCAGCAACGGCATTATCGTCAAGGGCGAGAGTAACAGCGGTTTGCTGGTTCGTCTGGCGCATTGTTGCAACCCTGTGACGGGCGACGACATCGTCGGCTTCATCACGCGCGGTCGTGGCGTTTCGGTGCATCGCGCCAATTGCCCCAACGTCAAGGGTCTTATGGAGCATCCCGAGCGCATGATCGAAGTGGAGTGGGACGGCGCTGCCGACACCCTCTTCCAGGTCGAGATCGTGGTCGAGTGCCTGGACCGCATGGGCCTGCTCAAGGATGTCACCATTGCCATTGGTGATGCGGGCGGCAATATCCTTTCCGCCGCCACGTCGACCAACCGCGAGGGCATTGCAACCCTGCGCTTTATGGTCGAGATCTCGGACGCGAGTGGTCTGGATCCGCTGCTGGCCTCTATCAGCAGCGTTGACTCGGTCTATGACGCACGCCGTTTGATGCCTGGTGAGGGTGGGGCTCAGCTTAAGCGTCGTGTGTAGGCTTGCCGGCGCAGCAGATTTGACATTGGCTACGTTCGAGGCATCGTTTGATGCCTCGACGCTTATAGAAGGAGGACGTACGCATGGCTGTTGCGACTTTGGATTTAACCCCTCGGGGCTCGGTTTCAATCGAAACCCTTGTCAACGGTCCCATCCAGACCAACAGCTACGCCGTGATTTCCAGCGGCGAATGCCTGATCATCGATCCCGCGTGGGAGGGCGAGAGCATCGTTGGGCATATTCGAGCCGGACATCCCGATGTGCATGTGCTCGGTGCCGTTTGTACGCACGGTCACGCCGATCACGTGGGCGGTGTCGCTGGAGTTCGGGCCGCCGTTGGCCCTGACGCCCTGTACGGGCTGTGTGACAAGGACGCAGCTGTGCCGCA
Source organism: uncultured Collinsella sp. (assembly GCA_938023905.1). GTDB lineage: Bacteria > Actinomycetota > Coriobacteriia > Coriobacteriales > Coriobacteriaceae > Collinsella. The sequence continues at coordinate 7,779 of CALJCO010000085.1, forward strand.
TGCGAACATCGAGGAACAACGAGCTATGTGGGGCATTGAGACGCCTGACCCCGGGGAGCCGACGCGCCTGCTCGCCGAGGGCGATACGATCGAGGTGGGCGATATCTGCCTGCAGGCGATCGAGACGCCAGGGCATACGCCGGGAGGGATCGTCTTGTTTGCTGCCACGGAGCAGGGGAACATTGCTTTTGTGGGCGACACACTATTCCCGGGCAGCCACGGCCGCACCGATCTTGCCGGTGGCGACGAGGCAGCGATTCTGCGCTCGCTCTCCAAGCTCGCCCGGCTTCTCCCGCCCGATACCGTTTGCCTAACCGGCCATGGCGATTCGACATCCATGGCACGCGAGCTCATGCAGAACCCTTTCATGCAGGTGTAGCTTTATAGTCAGCTCCTGAAGCACGAGAAGCGTCCAAACGTCAAGCTATTTTTCCCCAACGGGTCGATTCCGTAGGGCAAACGGTCAAAAAAAGTCTGTTTGGACGATATTCGTGAACAAACGAACGTTTATGCTCGGGTACGCCGTGGTAAAATCTCAGGCGTTATCGGAGCAACCTTACAGGAGGTTTCTTTTATGCTCGTCAACGCAGCAGACATGCTCAAGAAGGCCGAGGCCGGCAAGTACGCTCTCGGTGCCTTCAACACCAACAACCTCGAGTGGACCCTGGCTATTCTCCAGGCCGCCGAGGAGGCCAAGTCTCCGCTGATCCTTCAGTGCACCGCTGGTGCCGCTAAGTGGATGGGCGGTTTCAAGGTCTGCGCCGACATGGTCAAGGCTGCCGTCGAGGCCACGGGCGTTACCGTTCCCGTCGCCCTTCACCTCGATCACGGTTCTTACGAGGACTGCTTCAAGTGCATCGAGGCCGGCTTCACATCCATCATGTATGACGGCTCTCACGAGGAGACCTTCCAGCTTAACCTCGACCGCACCAAGGAGCTCGTTGAGCTTGCCCACTCCAAGGGCATGTCCATCGAGGCCGAGGTCGGCGGCATCGGCGGCACCGAGGACGGCGTGACCTCCAACGGCGAGCTCGCTGACCCCGCTGAGTGCAAGCAGATTGCTGACCTGGGCGTCGACTTCCTCGCCTGCGGCATCGGCAACATCCACGGCGTGTATCCCGCCGACTGGGCTGGCCTTTCCTTCGAGCGTCTGGGCGAGATCAAGGCCCAGACCGGTGACCTGCCCCTCGTCCTGCACGGTGGCACCGGCATCCCCGAGGATCAGATCAAGAAGGCCATCTCCTTGGGCATCTCCAAGATCAACGTCAACACCGACCTGCAGCTCGTCTTCGCCAAGGGCGTCCGCGAGTACATCGAGGCTGGCAAGGATCAGCAGGGCAAGGGCTTCGACCCCCGCAAGCTCCTCAAGCCTGGTCGCGACAACATCGTTGCCCGCACCAAGGAGCTCATGGAGGAGTTTGGCTCCGTCAACAAGGCGTAAGTAGCGGTTTAACTTCCCGCCGGAGGCCCCGTTTCCCCTACGCTGATTCCCTCGCGCTCACCTGGCTTCGCCAGAAGTCGCGCGACGGAATCAGCTCCGGGGAAACGGGGCCTCCTTCGTTAACTCGCTACAGGGTTACTGGGCTGAATTAAGATGGCTACTGGCGTTGCCAGAAGTCGCGCCAAGGAAGCAGTTCCGGGAGACGGGGCTTCCTTCGTTTAACGCCGCAGGGTTACGAGTCTGAATTAAGATGGCTACTGGCTTTGCCAGAAGTCGCGCGACGGAAACAGCTCCGGGGAAACGGGGCCTCCTTTGTTAACTTGCTACAGGGTTACTGGTCTGATTTTAGTTATATGGTTACCGTTCAGCGGTGTTGATGGCTCCCTTGTTGGGGCTTTCTTTTTATCTCGCTACAATGGGCTTCAAGCGTTCTAGTGACTTGGAGTTTTGGTATGGCTGTTATTAATGTGCTGCCTTCGGATGGGAAGGTTATTGACGAAGGTCCTGTTGGTTGCTCTGTTGATGTCTGCTGTGATGATTTTCGCCATCTCGATATTGGGCTACCGCCCGAGATTCTTCGTCTTAAGGATGCGGGGTATTTGACGCAGGCTGTTGCTGCCTGCGATCGCCTTTTGGAGCAGAACCCCGAGCCTTCGCTGGCTGCTTGTGTTCGTGCCGAGCGGTATCGCATGCTCGAGACGCCGCTTCATTTTTCGGTGTCGCGCGACCAGGCTATTGCGATGATTCGCGAGGAGTGGCCAGAGTTTACCGAAGAGCAGTTTGATGACCTGATTAATCGTAAGCGTATTGACTGGCGCTTTATCGATGGCGAACTGTTCGTTCTCGACAACTTCCTCGATTCGCTTCGCGTATATCCCAAAGAGGTTCCCGGCATGCGGCCCGATTCTACGGACGGAGTAGCACTGCGCAACGAGATGCTCAAGGAGATGGAGTCGCAAAACGGATTGGCTCGCGTCATTACGCTTAAAGCGTCCGTGTCTGTCCCCGGCGCTCTGGAAGGGGAGACCGTTTGCGCTTGGCTTCCCGTCGCGGCTGCCTGCCGTCAGCAGTCTCGGGTCGAGGTTCTCGATATGACGCCGGAGGGCACCGTTGCCTCTGAGAACGTTTCGGCTCGTACTGCCTCCTGGTCATCTTCGACCGAACATTCATTCTCGGTGACCTATCGCTATCATATCGATGCCGCTTATCGTGATATCTATGGAGGTGCGCTTCCGGCGCATCCTTGCATGGACGCGCCGCTGCCCGTCGACACCTCCGAGGATTGTCCGCACATTGCGTTTACGCCGTACCTGCGACAGCTGACGGAGCGTGTTATTGACGGGTTCGAGGATCCGCTCGATCGCGCCCGTGCTATCTATGATTACCTGACGCAGCATATCGACTATCGCTATCAGCCGCCGTACTTGCTTTTGGGATCTATTGCCGATGACTGCGCGCATTCGCTCCGCGGCGATTGCGGCGTTATGGCGCTCACGTTTATCACCATGTGCCGTATCGCGGGCGTGCCTGCCCGTTGGCAGAGCGGCCTGTATGTTGCGCCCGATTCGGTGGGGTCGCACGACTGGGCAGAGTTCTATACGCCGCAAACCGGTTGGCTCAACGCCGACGTGTCATTTGGATCTTCTGCTCGCAGGATGGGGGAGGAGTGGCGTCGCCGTCACTACTTTGGCAATCTCGACCCGTGGCGTATGGTGGTCAACAATCGATTCCAGGCAGAGTTTGAGCCCTCTTTCGACGGCATGCGCGAGGACCCTTACGATAACCAGATGGGTGAGGCTTCGGTTGACGGTCGCGGATGCCGTCGGCGCGAGATGCTCCGCACGGTCGAACTCATCGAAATGCTCGAAGTTCCATTTTCGGACTAATCGGTAGAAAGCTGTGATAAACTAACTCACGCATTGTGTGCCCGAGTGGC
>CALJCO010000086.1 GCA_938023905.1 uncultured Collinsella sp.
CACGCAAAGGAAAGCACTTAATGTGCTTTCCGTCTTGCGCAGGACTGTAGAGCAGGAAACTTAGCCCGTGCCGGGCCCGCTGAGACCAGACCGGCGGGATAGACCGGTTCAGATGGGGCTTTGATGCATGGGTGGTCTGTTGTTGTGCAAATGGGTATCATACTGTGGTTACTGCATCGACTCGGTGATGCATGTTTGTACGTTCCCGGCGGTCGGTTTGCCAGAAGCGCCCCGTCGGTTGTTCCAGACCTGTTTCGAAGAAAGGAAACCACACTAACCTATGGCAACTAAAAAATCATCTCCCTTGAAGATCATCCCGCTCGGCGGCCTTGACGGCATCGGCAAGAACATGACGGTCTTCGAGTGCGGCGACGACATGGTGCTCGTCGACGCCGGTCTCATGTTCCCGGATGACTCCCAGCCCGGTATCGACCTGGTGCTTCCCGACTACACCTATGTTCTAGAGAACGAGGAGAAGCTCCGCGGTATCGTCGTCACCCACGGCCACGAGGACCACACCGGTTCGCTTCCGTATCTGCTGCAGGACCTCAACAACAAGGTGCCCATCTTCTCGAGCAAGCTGACGCTTGGTTTTATCGAGGGCAAGCTTTCTGAGTTCCGCATCCGCGCACCCAAGTTCCGCGAGGTCAAGGGCGGCAGCCATGTCAACCTCGGCGGCATCTCGCTCGACTTCTTCTCGATGACGCACTCCATCCCCGGCGCTCTGGGCGTGTTCATCCGCACCAATCAGGGCACCGTTATGCACACCGGCGACTTTAAGCTCGACCAGACGCCCATCGACGGCGTCACGCCCGACTATGCCGCTATCAGCCGCTTTGCCAAGCAGGGCATCGACCTGCTGCTTTCCGACTCTACCAACGCCACGGTTCCCGGCTTTACCAAGTCCGAGGCAGAGGTTGGTCCCAACCTGCTGCACGCCATCAAGAACGCCCCGGGTCGCGTGTTCGTCGCATCGTTCTCGAGCCACATCCATCGTTTGCAGCAGATCTGCGATGCCGCCCGCAAGTGCGGCCGTAAGGTCGTTGTGACCGGTCGCTCTATGCTCACGAACACCCGCGTGGCGCGTGAGCTGGGCTACCTCAACATTGATGACGCCGATATCATCGATGCCTTCGACATTGATAACCTGCCCGACGACAAGATCGTCGTCATGTGCACTGGTTCGCAGGGCGAGCCGCTGTCGGCTCTGTCCCGCATGGCCAATGGCGAGCACAAGACGCTTTCCATCCACGAGGGCGATACCGTTATCCTCTCTGCAACTCCTGTTCCCGGCAATGAGAAAGCCGTCCAGCAGGTCGTCAACAGCCTTGCCAAGCTCGGCTGCGACGTGTGGGATAAGAACCGCGCTCTCGTCCACGTCTCCGGTCACGGTAGCCAGGAGGAGCTCAAGCTCCTGATGGCCATGGCCAAGCCCACGTACTTTATGCCGGTTCACGGTGAGGCCGTGCACCTGCGCGCCCATGCCCAGCTGGCCCGCAAGATGGGTCTCAAGGACGATCATATCTTTATTCTCGATAACGGCGACACGCTCGAGATGCGCGGCGGTATCGTCAAGCGCGGTACGCCCGTCGAGTCCGGCGTCGTCTATGTTGACGGCCTGCGCATCGGCGACACCGACCCCATCGTCCTGCGCGACCGTCAAAAGCTCGCCAACGACGGCATGGTCACAGCCGTTGCCATCGTCTCGCTCAAGCACAAGAAGATCGAGGCCATCGAGTTCTCGGGCCGCGGTGTTTCGTTTGCCATCGACGATCAATTCTCCGAGGATGCCTCCGCGTCCATCATGAAGACGATCGAGAAGGGCAAGTTTAGCTTTACCAGCAGCGGCTCCGATGCTATTCGTAAGGCCGTGCGCGATTCGCTCTCCAACTTCATTTGGAGCCGTACGCGTACCCGTCCGATGATCATCCCGGTCGTCATGGAGGTTTAGTTTGGCGCGCGGATCTGCACAAAACGCCAAAGGCAATAAAGCCAACAACCAGCCGGCATCTGCTAAGGGTGCCGGTTCCCATCTGCGTGCCAATAAGGGCCATGAGGCAGACTTCGACGATTTTGAGCCCTTGGTCGAGCCTTCGGCCAATCGCGATATCGCCGGCGTGGTCATTGCCGTTTTGGCGATCGCGTCCTTCATTGCCGTTATCTCACCGGCAACTGCGCCCGTGACGGCTGCTGTTGCCGGGTTCTATCACCTGGGCTTTGGCCTGGGCGCCTACGTGCTGCCGATCGTCATCTTGCTGTTTGCCGCCACGCTCTTTTTGGGTGAGGACTCGCCGCTCAACGTGCGCTCTGTTGCGGGCGGCGCCGTGGTCTTTATCGCCGTCGTCTCCATTCTTTCGCTGATGGTGCCGGGCACTAGCGATTCGTGCGACCTTATGTTTACGCCGCAAAATCTGTCCGCCTCGGGTGGCTACATCGGTGCGTTTATTGCGAGTGCGCTGCAGAATGCCCTGGGTAAGCCTATCGCGATGGTGGTCCTGTTGGGTCTGGCCGTCGTTGGTTTTGTCATCATCGGCTTTTCTGTGGGTGGTGTGCTGCGCTCTGCACGCGATCGTGCGGCAGATTTTGCCGAACGCCGTCGTGCCGATGTCAACGCCAGCCCTTGGGGTGACGACGAAGCCCTGTCGGTGCCCGGCGTTGCCCGTCCGCACCTGAGCATTCTTCGTCAAAAGGGCTCCGATGCTGCCGTGACCACGGTCATGGGCAACGATGTGGACCCGGTTTTGGACGATGACGACGAGGACGATGACCCGTTTGTCGACGTATCCGAGTCGGTTGAAGCTGAGCGGGCCAAGACCACGCTGTTGCCGCACCGCCATGCCAAGAAGGGCAAGGCCGCGCCCAAGCTCAATACAAGTGAGCCCGACCCGTCTTGGTCCGATAGCGAGATTGAGCTCACCGAGGGCGATGACGAGGACGACGAGGCTCCGATTGAGACCGCAAAGACAACTTTGCTGCCGCGTCGCCATGCAAAGCGCGGCCAGGTAACCGGCCAGCTTTCGATGGAAGACGACTCCGATAAGATCGACGAGCCCGAGCCGCCGTTTGCCGTGAATCCCGTCTCGGCCGCACCTCAGATTCCCGACTTCCTGAAGCATCCCAAGGTTGCCGATGCGCCTGCCACGAGTGCCGTCGACTCGGTTGCGGCTCGTGATGGGGGAGCGGACGACGGCGCCGCAGATAACGAGGGCGAAGAAGAGGACGGCCTCAAGCTTCCGCCGCTCGAAATCCTGCATGCCAACCCGCAGTCGGCTTCCGCTGCGTCTTCGGATAAGGAGCTGGAGCAGACCGCTGAGTCGCTGCAATCCACCTTGCTTGAGTTTGGCCGCAGTGCCCGCGTGGTCGGCTGGATCGCCGGCCCCACGGTGACGACCTTTAAGCTGCAACCTGGCGAGGGCGAGCGCGTGAGCAAGATATCGAGCCTCGAGGACGATATTGCGCTTTCGCTCGCTGCCCAGTCGGTGCGTATCTTTGCCCCGATCCCCGGCACCTCGCTCGTGGGCATCGAGATTCCCAACCGCAAGCGCCAGAACGTCAATCTGGGCGACGTGCTGCCCTATGTGAAGGGCGGTCCGCTCGAGCTCGCTATCGGCCGCGACGCCGAGGGCACGCCGGTTGTCGCCGACCTCGCCAAGATGCCTCACCTGTTGATCGCCGGTACGACCGGTTCTGGTAAGTCGGTGATGATCAATTCCATCATCACGACCTTGCTCATGCGCGCCCTTCCCGAGGACGTTCGCCTGATTATGGTCGACCCCAAGCGCGTCGAGCTTGCGGGCTATAACGGTCTGCCGCATCTCTATGTGCCCGTGGTGACCGAGCCCAAGCAGGCCGCGAGCGCTCTGCAATGGGCCGTGTCCGAGATGGAGCGTCGCCTGAAGGTCTTCGAGCGTCTCAACGTGCGTAAGATCTCGACCTACAATGAAAAGCAGGCCGCCGGCGAGTTTGAGCATTACGACAACCCGCCGCAAAAGATGCCCTACCTGGTCATCATTATTGACGAGCTCTCTGACCTGATGATGGTCGCCGGTAAGGATGTCGAGGCCTCGATCGTGCGTATTGCACAGCTGGGCCGTGCCGCCGGTATTCACCTTATCGTTGCCACGCAGCGCCCCAGCTCCAACGTGGTGACGGGCCTCATCAAGGCCAACATCACCAACCGCATCGCCTTTAACGTCGCCACGGGCATTGATTCGCGCGTCATCATCGACCAGATGGGTGCCGAAAAGCTCACCGGTTTGGGCGACATGCTGTTCTCAAAGGTCGACTGGGGCAAGCCCCGCCGTATCCAGGGCTGCTTTGTCTCGGATGACGAAATCAACGAGATTGTCGAGTTTGTCAAGTCGCAAAGCGAGCCCGACTATCATGAGGAGATTCTGTCCGCCGTGGCGCCCGCTTCCATGTCCATGGCGGGTGGCGGCGGCATTGTCCGCACCGGAGTCGCCGAGCCGCAAGACGATGATCCGCTCATCTGGGAAGCCGCCCATATTGTGGTGGAATCGCAGCTGGGCTCCACATCTGGCCTGCAACGTCGTCTGAAGGTTGGCTATGCGCGCGCCGGGCGTATTATGGACATGCTGGAAGAAAAGGGTGTCGTCGGCCCGCCCGACGGTTCCAAGCCGCGCGAGGTCCTGTTGGACGAGGAGGGGCTTGCCGCGCTGGAATCTGTCGACGCCGAGATGGCACGTGAAGATCGTGAGTTTGGAGGATTCTGATGGCTGCACGCTTTGGTGACATGCTGCTCGAGCAGCGTCGCCGAATGGGCCTTTCCATTCAGCAGGTCGCCAACACCATCAAAATCAGGCCGCAGATCATCGAGTTTTTCGAGACCGGTAATTTTGCTTCGATGCCGCCGCGTGGCTATGCGCAGGGTATGATTTCGAGCTATGCTCGCTTTTTGGGCCTCAATCCGCGTGAGGTCGTCAATGCCTACTTTGACGACCTGATGGCATACGAACGCGAGACGTCGCAGCAGGGCGGTCGTTTCCAGGACGCTGCCGGCTACGTCAATTCGCGTTCCTCTGTCGATAACGGGCGCTTTCTGATGGTTCAGGGCGGTCGTTCGACCCGCTATGGACAGCGTCCTCAGCAGGCCGGTTATATTACCGAGACGGGTTCGGGCGAGGAGATTCGCTCACAGCGTGACCGGTTCCGCAGTACGCCGATGCCCGAGGACCGTGCACTTCCCGCTGCCCGCGGCGTGGCGCGTGACCCTCGTGCCGGCTACGGCGACGGCGGCTATTCCGATCGCGGTCACCGTGGTATCTCCACCGGACGCTCTCGCGGTGGCTATGCGGACGCCGACACCACGCAGGTGACGCCGCGTCTTCGCTCTCAACCACAGTCGTATAGCCAGCGCTCTTCGGCTCCGCGTGCGGGCCAGCGTGGCTATCAAGGCCGCGGTGAACTTGCGCCCCGCTCGGGTCAGCGCAGCCTTCAGGGCCAGGGTGGCTATCGCGGCCGTTCCGATAGCAATCGTGGTCGTATGCCTCAGGGAGGCGGCCGCAGCAGTTCCAGTCGTGGACGCGGCGGTTCCCGTGCTCCTCAAAACAACGGGCTCGATCCGCGTATCGTCTACGCCGGTATCGGTGCCGTGGCGTTGCTGCTGATCGTGCTCATCGTGGTACTTCTGCGCGGCTGCGCATCTTCGACGCCCGAGACCACGCCCGAGACGCCCACTGCTACCAAGACGACGACCAAGAAGTCTTCTAAGAAGACCGAAACGGTCGACGAGGACGAAGACACCGATGAGGCGACGGATGAGTCGACCGATTCGGATGCCACCAAGACGACGGCTAAAAAGGAAGAGAACGAGGTAACGAAGGTCAAGGTCTCCGTTGCCAAGGGAAAGACCGCCTGGATTGAGGTCAAGGTCGACGGTAAGTCGGTCTATGGTGCCCAGGCGACTGGCCCCTTTGAGCAGGAGTACACGCCCGAGTCCTCGATCGAGATCACCACGTCCAAGCCTTCCGATGTCACCGTTACCAAGAACGGCGAAAAGGTCCGTTACGATACTAAGACCTCGGGCGTAGCGCGTGTGACGATCACCGTTCCCAAGAAGGAGACGACTGATTCCGAGAATGGTGAAAGTTCTGATGGTGCCGACACCACCGATGGCACCGATGCCCAGTCCACGGATGGCGCCGATACCGCAACTGACGGCCAGACGCCCACCGATTCTACCGACTATTCGTACGATAGCTACTAAGCCGCTCGTACGCGAAAGGAAACATCATGGCTAAAGATTCCAGCTTCGACGTCGTGTCCGAGGTCAACATGCAAGAGGTCGACAACGCCTTCCAGCAGACCACGCGCGAGATTTCCCAGCGCTATGACCTGAAGGATTCCGGCGCCACGATCGAGCTTTCGAAGGGCGACAAACTCTTTACGATCAACGCCCCGGCCGACTTTGTCTCCAAGCAGATCATCGATGTCCTGAGCTCCAAGCTCATCAAGCGCGGCATCGACCTCAAGGCTGTCTCGTGGGATGCTCCGCAGGCGGCATCGGGCGGCACCGTGCGCGTGCTCGGCCATATCGTCGAGGGTATCGACCAAGCGACCGCCAAGAAGATCAATAAGGACATCAAGGACCAAAAGCTCAAGGTCAAGGTGACCATCGAGGCCGACAAGCTGCGTGTTTCCTCTGCTTCGAAGGACGCGTTGCAGACCGTTATCCAGTTCCTGCGCGACCAGGACTACGGCCAGCCGCTGCAGTTCACCAACTACCGCTAATTTCATTCGAAAGGACTGCTCTCCAACATGGATACACCGTTGGGCTCCGTGCTCTACATCACCCTCGGGTGCGCTAAGAACGAGGTTGACACCGACCGCATGCGTTCTCTTTTGACCGCTGCGGGCTACGAGGAGGCATTCGACCCACAGGATGCCGATATCGCCATCGTCAATACATGCTCGTTCCTCGCCTCCGCAACGTCCGAGAGCATCGAGACCACGCTCGAGCTCGCCAACGAGGTTCAGGACGGCGTTCGTTCTTGTCCCATCGTCATGTGCGGCTGTGTGCCGTCGCGCTATGGCGACGACCTGCCTGACGAGCTTCCCGAGGTCGCTGCCTTTGTGAAGGCCGACGAGGAGGACGGCATCGTGGCGGTCATCGATGGCGTGCTGGGTGTCGAGCGTGAGATCGCTGCCTATATTCCGCAAGTCAAGCGCACTGTCGAGGGCGCCGTTGCTTACGTCAAGATTTCCGATGGCTGCAACCGCTTCTGCAGCTTCTGCATGATCCCCTATATTCGCGGTCGCTATCATTCGCGCAATGCCGAGAGCATTATTTCTGAGGTACGCGATCTGGTTGCCGGTGGCGTGCGTGAGATCGTGCTGATCGGCCAGGACACGGGCATCTGGGGCACCGACTTTGCCGACGAAGACGTCACCGATGGCTCGCCGCGCAATCTGGCGCAGCTGCTGCATGCCGTCGCCGAGGCCGTGCGCCCGCACAACGTCTGGGTCCGCGTGCTCTATCTGCAGCCCGAGGGCATGACCGACGAGCTTATCGATACGATTCGCGATACGCCCGAGGTGCTGCCCTATATCGATATCCCCGTGCAGCACTGCGACGCACGCATCCTTAAGGCCATGCGTCGCTCCGGTTCGCGCCAGGAGCTCGAGGACCTGTTCCGCGATCTGCGTGAGCGCATCCCCGGCATCGTGATCCGTTCCACGGCCATGGTCGGCTTCCCGACCGAGACCGACGACGAGTTCCGCGACCTTATCGACTTTATGGACACCGTCGGCTTTGACTACACGAGCGTCTTTGCCTACTCGCAGGAGGAGGGCAGCCTGGCCGCCAAGATGGAGGGCCAGGTCGACGAAGAGGTCAAGCTCGAGCGCGCCCAGGAGGCCATGGACCTGGCCGAGTCGCTCGGTTTTGCTGCAACTGCCGCGCATGTGGGCGAGCGCGCCCAGGTGATCGTCGACGGTATCGAAGAGACCGAGGACGGCGCCGAGCTGATCGGACATGCCTGGTTCCAGGCGCCCGATTCCGATGGCGCGGTGCATCTGGACGCTAGCGAGGCATCCGTGGGCGATATTCTGACGGTCGAGTTTACCGATAGCTTCTGCTATGAGCTTATCGGCCATGTTGTGGAGTAGGAGAGCGTCGTGGCAAACGAGAGCAATAAGGAACTGACGAGTGTTTGGACGCCCGCCAACATCGTGACGTGCGTTCGCATCGTCTTTATCCCGGTGTTCATGATTGTGTCGGCGCTTTCTCACACGAGTGTTGCCGGTACAGATTGGAGCACCTTCGACGGCCCGCTCGCCGCCGCTGCCTTCATTCTGTACGTCATCCTGTCGTGCACCGATAAGGTTGACGGCTACCTGGCGCGCTCGCGCAAC
>CALJCO010000087.1 GCA_938023905.1 uncultured Collinsella sp.
CTTGGTGGTGTAGCCCTCGATGGCGTGGGTCAGAGCGTCCATGCCGGTAGAGGCGGTCAGGCCGGCGGGCATGGAAGCCATCATGTCGGGGTCGACGACGGCGACCTCGGGGGCGTCGTTGGTATCGACGCACACGAACTTGCGGACCTTCTCGGGGTCGGTGATAACGTAGTTGATGGTCACCTCGGCAGCGGTACCGGCGGTCGTCGGCACGGCGATGGTGAACACAGCGTGGTTCTTAGTCGGAGCAACGCCCTCGAGGCTGCGGACATCGGCGAACTCGGGGTTGTTGATGATGATGCCGATAGCCTTGGCGGTGTCCATGGAGGAGCCACCACCGATGGTCACGATAGCGTCAGCCTCGGCGGCCTTAAAGGCCTCGACGCCGTCCTTGACGTTCTGGATGGTGGGGTTGGGCTTAATCTCGGAGTAGAGGCTCCAAGCAATACCGGCGGCGTCGAGCTCGTCGGTTACCTTGGCGGTAACGCCAAACTTGACCAGATCGGGGTCGGAGCAGACGAAGATCTTCTTGTAGCCACGACGCTGGAGCTCGCCGGGGATCTCCTTGATGGCGCCAGAACCATGATAAGAAATGGTGTTGAGAACGAAACGATTAGCCATTGATAGCCTCCCATCGTGTGCGGGGCGCCCATTACGCCCCACGCTATGAGTCCCATCCTAACGCTTTTGAAACAAAAAATGCATGAGAACGTCAAAAGTGTTAAAGCGTTTCAACATAATAACGGAGCCCCAGTCCTTCCCTCCCGACTGCAGCGAAGGCTAGATTATAGGAGCAATTGCCCAAAGAATACGACCAACTCAGTCTATAAATTGTTTCTGTTTTAGCAATATATGTTTGACAATACGTTTATAAAAGGATACTTTATAGTAATTAATATGCATGCAGCAAATAGTGTCATTCATTTTGTTAGAAATTGCCCATGCGGTTATTGCAGCTGCATGTACTGCAACATACAGCGTAATTCTCCGCACGAAGCAGAAGACGGTTCCAATTCAATCGAGGCGATGACGCGTGAAGGCTACTGGTCCTAAATCGAGCAAGACGGCTACAAACGAATATCGAATCTCAATTGAAGGTAACCCTTATCCGCATGCTCTGGCTCTCGTCAACCCAGCGGGAGACAACCTCAACATCAAAAGACATGGGTTCACGGGTCCACTAGGACAGCTATTGAGTCTTAAATACACCGTTTATGACGATGCAAATGAAAAGCTCTTTACTGTCGTCGACGGTGGTTTTAGTAACATGCCCAGGGTTGCGCTCATCATCGAACACAAGGAAGTTGCGGTGTTCGATTATGGCCTAAACAGACTTGAGATGAAGTGCGTAACGAACATACCGAATTACACAATAAAAGGTAACTTCCTATTTGGAGATTACGATATATTCAGTCAACGGGAAGTGAAGCTATCTTCAGTTAACGTCCTTCAATGTGATAAACAATCGTGCTTTAACATACAGGTTTTGGATAAAGCCGAATTAGCCGCCGCAATTGGAATACCCACAGCCATTGCCCTTCTGAGGGCTCGGATTGAAGAGCATCTCGAATAAATTGCAAAAAGCAGTTCGTAACAACATTCAGGAGCTAGATAGTTTTTTTCTGGCTCCTGAAGCTGTACTACATAGAGATGAAAAATAATGCGGCAAAGGGGCTGTCTCTTTGCCGCATTCGGTTACTTTCGGCAGCCCTCTTTCCAAGCCTCGGCCGCAACCTTCCAGCGAAAACGCAAGTCGCGCTCGCGGTCGATAAACATGATGGCAAACGCGACAAACAGCAGCACGCTCGCCACGACGATGGCGTGCAGGCCCATGCGCTCAATACACCAGTTGCCCAACACGGCGCCAAACACAAAGGTAAAGATCACGCCAAAGTACAGCAGGCCGTTTTCCAAAAAGCCGCGCTTGTGGGTAATGATGTAGTCGTCCACGTTTTGCAAGGCATTACGGAGGTTGCCGATACACATGGTCGTGGCGATGCCGTGTCCATGAATCTTGCGGAAGCTCTCGACCTGCATACCGCAGGCAAACGAAGTAAGGCAGTTGGCGAGCAGGTTGAAATCGCCACCGGGAATAAAACTCACGCCCAGCAAGATGACGGCTTCAAAGAACACCGTCACCTGACGCCAGTGGATCACGCTGCCAAAACGCTCGTGTACCAGGTCGGCAAGCATAATGCCCACAGCAAACGAAACCACAGGGAAGAAGTAACGCCCCGCAAGTGCCCAATTGCCCTCCGAGATGCTCACGCCCACCAGCAGGATGTTGCCCGTCTGCGCGTTGGCGAAAACATGGTCGCGCCCAATGTACGAATACACATCCATAAAGCCACCGGCGAGCGCCAAGATGATGCCCAGCTCAATGGATTCCGATATCTGTTTGGCACGCTGCATCGTCGTGCATCCTCCTTGTTGACGACTCTCTCGTGCGTTGGCGGAAACATAGCCGCCGTTCATACTGTAACCCATTGACAACATGGCGTACGCGCGAGACGGGTTCTCCAACGCGCAGATACACAGTCTGGAAACAAACGGCGGGCGCGGCACCGACACCCGAGACCTCGTGTACTCCACCAGTCTTTTTAGCCCCGTCCTAAAAAGACTGGTTACAATTACGTGCAGCATACAAACACCGGGAGGGATCGTGGCAAAAAAGCCTCAGCACGCTCAGAACAACCAGCGCAGTCAGCAGGGCAAACAGGGCCAGCAGCAAAAGCGCGGCGGTAAGGCACAGGCCACAACCGTCAAGGCGACACCCGTCCGCCCCTGGCGTCCGGGCCGCGACAAGTTCCTCCCCGTCAGCCGCGCCGACATGGATGCGCGTGGCTGGGACCAGTGCGACTTCGTCTACATCTGCGGCGACGCCTACGTGGACCATCCCAGCTTTGGCATGGCCATCGTCAGCCGCGTGCTCGACGCACACGGCTACAAAGTGGGCATTATCTGTCAGCCCGACTGGACCGATCCCGCCAGTATCACCGTGCTCGGCGAGCCGCGCCTGGGCTTTCTGGTCTCCGCCGGCAACATGGACTCCATGGTCAATCACTACTCGGTGACCAAGCATCGTCGCCCCACCGATGCCTACACCCCTGGCGGTAAAGAGGGGCACCGCCCCAACCGCGCCGTCACGGTCTACGGCAACCTCATCCGCCAAACGTTCAAGGACGCGCCCATCATCATCGGCGGCATCGAGGCGAGCCTGCGTCGTCTGGCCCACTACGACTACTGGCAGGATAAGCTCAAGCGCTCGGTGCTGCTCGACTCGGGCGCCGACATCCTCATCTACGGCATGGGCGAGCACGCGATCGTCGAGATCGCCGACGCGCTCGACGCGGGCCTGCCCGTCGACCAAATCACCTATATCAACGGCACCGTCTACCGTACCAACTCGCTCGACGAGGTCTACGACTACGACCTGCTGCCCAGCTGGGACGACCTTGCCGCCGACAAGCTCAACTACGCGCGCAGCTTTAATGTGCAGCAGCAGAACATGGATCCCATCACCGGACACCGCCTGGTAGAGCCCTACCCCAACAGCGTCTATGTGGTGCAGAACCCGCCGTCGGCGACGCTCACCACCGATGAGATGGACGAGGTTGCCGAACTCCCCTACGCACGCGATTGGCATCCCGATTACGACGCGGCAGGCGGCGTGCCGGCCTTTGCCGAGATCAAGTTTTCCATCAGCTCTAACCGCGGCTGCTTTGGTGAGTGCTCGTTTTGCGCGCTGACCTTCCACCAGGGCCGCGTGCTGCAGATGCGTAGCCACGATTCGATTATGCGCGAGGCCGAGCTACTCACGCGCGACCCCGAGTTTAAGGGCTACATCAACGACGTGGGCGGACCGACGGCCAACTTTAGCCGTCCTGCCTGCGACAAACAGCTCAAGCACGGCGTGTGCAAGAACAAGCGCTGCCTGTGGCCGAGCGTGTGCAAGAACATGGTGGTCGACGAGAGCGGCTACACGCAGCTGTTGCGCGACCTGCGCCAGCTGCCAGGCGTCAAGAAGGTCTTCGTGCGCAGCGGCATCCGCTTTGACTACACCATGGCCGACGCCTCGGACGAGTTTTTGCGCGAGCTGCTGGAACACCATGTCTCGGGCCAGCTACGCGTAGCGCCCGAGCACGTGAGCGACGCGGTGCTCTCCGTGATGGGCAAGCCGAGCCGCGCCGTCTACGACGCGTTCTGCCGTAAATTTGAACGCCTGAACCGCGAATACGGACTCAAGCAGTATGTGGTGCCGTACCTAATCTCGAGCCACCCCGGTTCAACGATGAAGGAAGCCGTGGACCTTGCCGAGGCCGTGCGCGACATGGGCTACATGCCCGAGCAGGTGCAGGACTTCTACCCCACGCCGTCCACCATGTCGACCTGCATGTACTACACCGGCGTGGACCCACGCACCATGAAGCCGATCTACGTGGCACGCGACCCACACGAGAAGGCCATGCAGCGTGCGCTCATCCAATACCGCAAGCCCGAGAACTACAAGCTCGTGCGTGAGGCGCTGGAAAAAGCCGGCCGCCGCGATCTGATTGGCTACACCAAGCATTGCCTGATTCGCCCCGTGCCGCCGCGCCCGGGCGAGACATCTGCCGGCGGGGGGCATGGCACCGGCAAGAAGGGCGGCAAGGCCCACGGTGGCGTTGGCGGCGCTGGCAAGGGACCCAAAGGCAGCAAGGGGCACGGTGGCATGTCGCGTGCGCAGAACACCGCCGGGCGCAATCGCGCGGCCCAGGGGCGACAGGGCGCCAACGGCGGCGGGCGTCGCAACTAGGGCAGCGGTGCGCTCGCTGCATCCATCCCACACGCGCGGCGCAGCGACCGCATTGCCTCAACGAGGATGACGCCGGCGATGGCGACCGTAATTGCCACGTCGAACGGCGTGTTCACAAACCAGAGCAACGTCATGAGATACGACCCGGCATTAAAGGCGAAGTGCAGCAGGATCGTGTAGCGGAGCTTTCCGGTCGTCACGAGCACCCAACCAAAGATGAGGCCAGCGGCACCCGCGTAGCAACCTTGCACCCAATTCATGTGCATAAAACCGAAGATTGCCGCCTGCAGCACAATCGCCGCGGTGATACCCCACGTGCTCGGGGCCGCCCAGGGCACCATGGCGCCGTCCTGCGCACCCGCACGACGCCGGCGCTTCCAAAGTGGGCGGCACTGCGGATTAAACGCTCGAAGCGAAAACTCAAAAATAATGCCGCGTACCAGCAGCTCTTCACAAAATGGGGCGCCGAGCACCGTAGTCAGGACGGCGAGATAGCTGGTGTCGCCCATGCCTGTTTCCTCGACAAGCTCGCTGTAGTCGGCCGCAGCCTCGGGCAACAGCGACAGCACGGCGTCGGTCACGTAGCCAACGACCACCTGCAGGGCAAGGCCGATCACGATAACGCAGGCGATGCGCTTCCACGCCCCACGCGCTCCCCCGCCGAGCGGATGCGCGCATTGCCGGCGTGCCATAAACGAACGCGGCCACAGATAACGCCACCACAGCAGCGCCATTAAAAACGATGCCGTCTGCGCGACAGCCTGAAGCAATTGAATATCGAGGCCGTCAATCGAAAAGCCCATGAACACCGATGCGACGCCCAGAGCGGAGAACAAAACCACGCTCAGGGCGATATCGGCAGCGACGACGCCAAAACAGGCAAGCGCCCAAATCATCGCATTGAGCATGCCAACCTCCTCAAAACCCGGCACTTAGGGACGTTCCTTAACTGCCGGCAGAAAAGGAACGTCCCCAAATGCCGGCAGTTTGGGACAGTCATTATTGATGAGAATCGGGCGCAGTGCCAAAAGCCCCGTTGGGCGAGATGTCAAACGGGAAGGTGCCGCAGCGATTGAACGCGGCGATAAACATGCGGATGGCGTTGGACGGCGTGGTGCCCACGAGCTGGGTTGCCGCCGCGAAGGCTGCCTTCTCCTCGGGCAAGACCTTCGCGACTACGGGGGTCATGTGTTCTGCCATGGCGCTTCCTTTTTGAAACGACGGTAGTGCGGATAGATGCGGGCCACGCGGCTGGGCGACGGGCTGTGAAGGCAACCCGATTGGCCCGCATCTGGAGTTTGTTTCTACGGCGTTGGTATTACTTGGTATTCCTAAGTATTACCCCGCAGATAGAATACCACACCCGACCCCATGGGGACGAAGGAAAACGGATCATTTTGTTGCTGAGTTAGTATTTAGAGCGTGATGATATCCGAGATATCGAGGGCCTGAGCGTCGGCGACATCGTGCGTGGCAAGCAGGAGCATGCGGCCGTCGAGCAAGTCGAGCACGACCTCGGCGCATGCGTCGCGCGCAGCGGTATCTAAACCGGTAAAGGGCTCGTCAAGAATCACCGCGCCGCCCGGACACAGCAGGGCTCGAGCGATCTCGACACGACGGCGCTGCCCGCCCGAAAGCTCGGCCACGCGAGCATGCACATCGACCCCCGGCACCAGCAAGCGCAACAGGGCCGCAGCACTCGAGGCGTCCACGCGTGCATCGGCGCACACCAGCACGTTATCCAGCGCCGAGGCGGACTCGACCAAGCGTGCATCCTGAAACACCATCGAGCACGGTGCGCACTCCCCTGCCGCAAGGGCAAGGAGCGTCGACTTACCCGCACCCGAGGCGCCCATCACACAGATACGCCCACCCGCGGGCACGTTGAGCACCAGCCCGTCGAGCGCCGGCGCCCAGGGCGCGCGATCGCCCACGGCAAGCGCAAGCTCCGCTGCAGCGCCATCGCCCGCAGCCCTCGCACGCCCGCGCAGCCCATGCCCATGCGCCCGCACGGCCGCACCCCACGCCACGGGCCCCGAAACCCGCAGCAGCCACACCAGCACGCGCTCGCACGCCCATGAGGCGGCAACGACCAGCACGGTCCACGCCAGCAGATCAGCCGTCTCAATCAAAAGCTTCGCCTGATAGATGCGCTCACCCACGGTGCCCACCGCCATGCCGATCAGCTCGGCTGCCACACCGGCCTTCCAGCTCATGCCGATCACGGCACGCGCACACGAAAGCACAAACGGCAGGACTTCGCGCCAGGTATGGGCGCAAAACAGTCGCCAGCCGCGCACGCCATGCAGACGGAACATCTGCTCCAGTGGCTTATCCACCTGCGACAAGCCTTCGACCAGTGAGAAATATACGCCCGGCAGCGCCATCAAAAAGACCGCCGCGATGCTCACACGTGCCGACCCCAACCAAATAAGCAGCAGGACCACCACGCAGGCAACCGGCGTCGCCTTAACAAACGAAAGCGCCGGCGCCACCAAGCGGGCAAACGCCCGCGACCGTACAGAAATCCCGGCCAACAAACCGCCGCATACCGCGGCAAGCGCCAGCCCGCCCAGTATCCGCGCGCCCGAGCCCGCCAGAATCGCCCACGTGCCGGCATCGCATATCAGGCGCAGCAGCGCCAAGGCAACAGCACCCGGCCCCGGCAAAATCAGCGGCTGCGCCACCAGCGCCGCCACCAGCACCCACACAGCAAGCCAAAAGGCGGCGACGGCACCTGCTGCCGACACCGCCTTCATACGCTCTGTCATTTGTCGAGCAAACGCACGCACGGGCTACTCCATGTAGTAGAAATCATCGGCCGGGAGCTTACCGCCCACGGCGCTCGCGTCCGCATCGGCCAGCACCTGCAGGTACCCACAGAGCGCCGCCTTCATATCCTTGCCCGTCTGGCAGACAAGCATGCACCCGGGAATCGCCTTCTCGGCGATCTTGGCGTTGTCCACGATGCCGGCATCGACCACGGCCTGCGCCCAGTCTGCCGGCGCCGCATTGACAGCCTTAACGCTCGCCGCATGGCAGCTCAAGAACTCCGCAACGGCCTCGGGATGCTCCTCGGCAAAGGCACGGCGCACCACGGTCACGCCCGTCAGCAAACGGGAGCCCGTGTCACCCGCGAGCTCGTCCCACACATCGGTCAGGCTCACCGGTGCCGACAGCTTGCCCTCGCTCTTGGCGATGGCAGCGGTCTTGAATGGCTCCGGCAGCACGCCCACGGCGGACGGGTCGGCAAGCAGGGCCGACAGCACCTCGGTGGGTTCGCTCTTAAACTCGAGCGTCACTTGACCGGTCAGGCCCGCGCGCTCCAGCAGGTAGTTCATGACGTACTCCGGCGTGGTGCCCTTGCCCGTCATGTAGACGGTACGACCCGCCAGATCGCCAAACGAGGCCACGCCTGCGTCGCCCGTCACAACGTTCAGCACGCCCAGCGTGTTGATGTCGATGACCTGCACCGCACCCTCGGTCTTGTTGTAGAGCACGCTCGCCAAGTTGGCCGGCACCAGGGCAATGTCGATATCGCCCTGAATGACCTTGGGCACAATCTCGTCGGCCGCGGCGCTGATCGCAAAGTCGAACTCATTGTCCGTCTCGCCATCGGCAGCCTGGTCCATAAACTGCACCAGACCGATCGACGTCGGTCCCTTGAGCGAGGCAACGCGCACCTCGACCGACTCAGCGGCAGCGCCACTCGCCGCAGACCCAGCAGCCGAACCCGCAGAAGACCTCGCCCCCGCAGCTCCGCCGCCACAGCCAACCAGCGCAAGCGACAACGCGCCCGCGGCAAGCGCCGAGGCAAATCCCCGGCGCGACATTTCAAAATCAAACGCGCGCATCGCTAGCACGTCCCCTCGTTAGGCATCGTCCATGCGTGATGGTCGGTATGCAGCAATCCCTCGGCCAGCGGCGACAGCGGCGCACCCAAGAACTCGCGATAGCACGCCTGGACATCGGGATTCTCGTGCGAGAAGCGAATCTTGGCGTTCGCATCGAGGCCCCACAGTACCTGGCCGCGCTCGGCTGCCAGCTCACAGCCGTCATGGATGGGCTGACCGCCGCCACCGACGCAGCCGCCCGGGCATGCCATAACCTCAACGAAGTCATAACTCACGCGGCCGTCGCGAATCGCGTCGAGCAGACGGGCAGCGTTTCCCAGCCCGTGTGCCACGGCGACGCGCACCTTGGTGCCATCGATATCGGCCACGGCTTCCTTCCAGCCGTCCAGGCCGCGCACGTCGGTAAAGAAGTCGGCGTCGGGGTTCTCGCCCGTCACCAGGTAATATGCCGAGCGCACGGCGGCCTCCATCACGCCGCCCGTGGCGCCAAAGATCACACCCGCGCCCGTGCCAAAGCCCAGCGGCGTATCGAGCGGCTCCTCGACCAGCGTGCCGACGCTCACGTGGCTTGCGCGGATCATGCGTACCATCTCGCGCACCGTCAGCGCAACGTCCACGTCGGGCGCGCCGTCCTCGCCCACCATGCTCGACAGCGCACACTCGGCCTTTTTGGCCGTGCACGGCATCACGGACACCACAAACAGGCGCTCGGGCTCCACGCCCAGAACCTTGGCGTAATAAGTCTTGGCGACAGCGCCAAACATCTGCTGCGGCGACTTGGACGTGGACAGGCTGTCAACAAACTCCGGATAGCGCGCCTTCACAAAGCGTACCCAGCCCGGGCAGCAGCTCGTGAACATGGGCCAGCCGCGGCTGTCGCCCTCGCCCTTGGCGGCCTTACCCAGGCGCTCGAGCAGCTCGGAGCCCTCCTCCATAATGGTGAGGTCGGCCGAGAAATCAGTATCGAACACGTACTCAAAGCCCACACGGCGCAGTGCGCAGGCCAGGCGCTCGACGGTGGCCTCCTCGCGCGGAATGCCGAGCTCCTCGCCCCAAGCGCTACGCACGGCCGGCGCGATCTGCACCAACACGATCTTGTCGGGATCAGCGAGAGCGTCGAACACGGCCTCGGTGTCATCGCGCTCGCGCAGCGCGCCTGTCGGGCAATGCGTGATGCATTGACCGCACGCGACGCAATCGGTCTTGCCGATCGGCGCACGCCCGCGGGTGCCCACGGCGGTATGCGTGGCGCGGTTGGTCAGGTCCCAAATCCCTAAGCCCTGCACGCTCTCGCACACCTTGATGCAGCGCATACATTTGATGCACTTGTCGTTGTCGCGGATGATGGGAAAGTCGAAGTCCCAGCCCTCGCGCGCCAGGTGCTGCTCGTACGGCAGATAGAAGATGCCCAGGTCGTTGGCGATGGTCTGCAGGTTGCAGTTACCACTGCGCACGCAGCTCGTACAGCGCGAGTCGTGCTGGGACAGCAGCAGCTGCACGTTGGTGCGACGCGCCTCGCGGGCCTTGGGGCTGTTGGTGTGGACCACCATGCCGTCGAGTACGTAGTTGTTGCAGGCGGCAACCAGCTGGTCGCAGCCCTCAACCTCGACCACGCACACACGGCAGCCGCCGATCTCGTTCAGATCGCGCAGATAGCACAGGGTGGGAATCTGGATGCCGACGGACTTGGCCGCATCCAGGATCGTGGTGTGCTCGGGCACCACGACCTCGCAGTTATCGATCGTGAGCTTGACCATGTTGAGTGCTCCGCTTTCGGTGTTGTCGCTGACAGTGGTTTTGTTGGGCTCTACCATTCCAGGTTCCTCCCTCCGCGGAACGCGCCAAAGCCAAAGTGGTCGCAACGCAGGCAGCGGCTTGCCTCCTGGCGTGCCTCTTCCTCGGTAAGGCCCTGCTCGACCAGATTCCAATCGCGGATGCGCTCGCCGGCCTCGCGCTCGCCCAGCTCGCAGCGGCCGCACTCGTGCTTGCCCTTAAACTGCACGGTCGGCAGCTCAACGTCGAGCTTGATCTTGTGGTCGAAGCCCAGGTAGCGGTCGATATTTGCCGAAGCAACGCGGCCGGCGTTGATGGCCCGGATGACGGTGGCGGGACCGGTCTGGCAGTCGCCGCCGCTAAAGAGGCCGTCGAAGTTGGGCACGGCGCCATCCGAATCGGTGACGACGCGACCCCACTTGCAGACGATGCCCATGTCCTCAAACGGCTTGGAATCGATGTCCTGGCCAATGGCCACGAACACGCGCTCGCAGGGAATGACGCGCTCGGGCGTGGCGGCGGCACGCGGGGCCGGACGACCGCGACGGGGCTCGCCGATAATCTGCGGCTGCACGCGCAGGCCGCTCACGCGACCGTCCTCGCCCGTCTCGATGGCGAGCGGCGCCGTCAGCTCCAGAACCTCGCAGCCCTCGGCCTGGGCACCGGCAATCTCGGCGTCCTGAGCCGTCATATCGCAGATGCGGCGGCGGTAGACAATGCTCACCTTTTCGGCACCGCAGCGCACGGCAGAGCGCGCCACGTCCATGGCCACGTTGCCGCCGCCGATGACGCACACGCGCTGGCCGCTCAGGTCGGGCAGCTCGTCGTCACCGATGGCGCGCAGCATCTTGACGGCCGACTCCACGCCGGGCGCCTCTTCGCCCGGAAGGCCGAGCTTCTTATCGCTGTGGGCGCCAATGGCCAGGTAGACGGCATCGAACTCGTCGCGCAGGCGGGCAAGCTCCTCGCCGTTGACGGAGTGATCGAGCTCAACGTCGATGCCGGCGCTCAAAATCCAGTCGATCTCGGCCTGCAGGCGCTCGCGCGGCAGACGATAGCTGGGGATGCCATAGCGCAGCATGCCGCCCAGGTGGTGGCGCTGCTCAAAGATGGTCACCTTATGGCCCATCACGGCCAGGTAGTAGGCGCAGGAAAGGCCGGCCGGGCCGCCGCCGATCACGGCGACGCGCTTGCCGGTGTTGTCCACTACATGCGGCTTGTGGTCGTTGAGCTCACCGTGCTCGACGGCAAAACGCTTGAGGGCGAGGATGTTCATGGGGTCGTCGACCATGCCACGGCGGCAGTGCATCTCGCAGGGATGCTCGCACACCAGGCCGCAGACGAGCGGCAGCGGATTGTTCTTGCGGATGACCTTGACGGCGTCGGCATAGCGGCCGGCCTCGACCAGCGAAATGTACCCGGGAATGTCGACGTGCGCCGGGCAGCCCGAAACGCACGGGACGCGGGCCTCGCGGTCAAAGCCGCAGGAGCGCTCGCGGATGTGATGCTCAAAATCGTCGCGGAAGCCGCGAATGGCCGTGAGTGCCATGGCGCCAGCTTCGTAGCCGATGGCGCAATCGCTCGAAAGATAGATGGTGCGGGCGGTGCGCTCAATCAAGTTGAGCGTGGACTCATCGGCGCGCCCTTCGAGCACATCGGCGAGCAGGTCGCTCAGCGCGCTCAGGCCCACGCGGCAGGGCGTGCACTTGCCGCAGCTCTGGGTGGAGCACAGATTGACGAGCGCTGCCGTAAACTCAACGGGGCACGGGGCGAGCGAACTCACCGCCAGACGACGTCCGAGCGCATCGTGCAGGTCGTCCATGACGGCCTGAGCGTGGCTGCGTTCCATTACGTGCAGTCGAGCCATAAGATCCCCTCTCACATGGCAGCCCGGAGGCGAGGCCGGGCGAAGTTGCTACACGCACAACACTGACCTAAAAAGTTGTTAGGTCTCCACGCAGTTCGGCAGGCGGTATGAAATGTCACCCTCGGCGGTGAAATAGAACATTACCGCAGATAAATGCCATATTTGGTAAAACGCGTTACCAAATGACAATGCCCCGCCCACGCAATCACGTGGACGGGGCATTGCTCCAGGTATGCGGCCAGCGACCCTGTTGCTTTTACTTAAGCTCGGGCCAGTAACCCTTGTTGGCCTCGATCATGTCGTCGAGAACCTCCTTGGCGACCTTCATCGAAGGCACGGTCTTGTTCAGCGTAAAGGCCTTGAGCGCCTTCTCGTAAGAACCCTCGATCGTAGCCTCGACCACGAGCTTCTCGGAGTTCAGCTGCTGCATCATGAGGCCCTGCTGGAACAGAGGAATGTTGTCGCGGCTGATGACCTCGGGGCCATTCTTGCCAATGTAGGCAGGCAGCTCGACCATAGCGTCGTAGGGCATGTTGGGGATAGCGCCCTTGTTCTCGCAAATGACCAGGAAGCGCTGCTTGGTGTCGTTCTTCAGAGCGATAGCCAAATCGGCAATCCAGTCGCCGTGGCTGCCCGCATAGAACGTGCTCTCGTCGATCTCGCCCGTCTTCTCGTAGTGGTCGATGCCGTCGAAGAGGTTCTTCTCACGCGTCTCCTCAACCTCGTTAGCACGGGTGCGCTCGGGGTTGGAATGCTCGACGAACTCCTTCTGCTGCAGGTAGTAGTTCAGATACGTGTTGGGCAGGTACTCCGGGAAGCACTCCATGATCTCGTACTCGCCCTTCCAGACGTAGTACCAGCTGCCCTTGGTGTGGCGGTTCTGCTCGGGGTGCTCGTCAGTGGCCTCCTCGGGCTTCTTTGCCATGAGCGAGCCCATGCCCTTGAGGTAGGAGTCGGGCAGCAGAATCTCATGCTCCTTGATGTACTCGCGCAGCTGCGGGAGCACCTCCTCGCCCTTGTGGCGGATCGAGGTGAACCAACCAAAGTGGTTGAGGCCAAAGTAATCGTACTCGACATCCTTCTTGTCGATATCGAGTGCGGCGCAAACCACGTCGATGATCGCGATCGGCATGTCGCAGATGTTGATGATGCGAGCGTTGGGACGCAGCACGCGGCAGCCCTCGGACACGATGGCAGCAGGGTTGGAGTAGTTGAGAATCCAGTAGTCCTTCTTAGCGTACTTCTCAACGTCATCGATCAGCTCGACCATGGGGAAGATGGTGCGCATGCCGTAGGCAAGGCCGCCGCAGCCGCAGGTCTCCTGGCCCACGCAGCCGTGACGCAGCGGAATCTTCTCGTCCTGCTCGCGCATGGCATAGCCGCCCACGCGCATCTGGGCAAACACGAAGCTCGCGTCCGTAAAGGCAGTCTCCTTGTCGGTGGTCACCATGAGCTTGATGTCCAGGCCGAGGTCCTCGTGCAAAATCCAGTCCACGAGCACGCCGATCTTGCGCTGGCGCTCCTCGTTGATGTCGTACAGACGAATCTCGTCAACGTCGAGCTCGTCCTTGCGCAGGGCGATGGATTTGACGATGCCGGGGGTAAAGGTGGATCCGCCACCACACAGAGTAATGATCATTGTTTACTGCTCCTTCTCAATTGCGTTTTCGACCTTGTCACGCATCTCGGCGACCTTCATGCCAAAGATGATCTGGATATTATTGCCGTTGCGGTTGATGCCGCTGTTGGGCACGTGGTTGATGAGGTCCTCATTGATGAGGTCCGGGTTCTTAACGTTCACGCGGAGACGCGTAAAGCAGTTCTCGAGCTCCTCGATGTTGTCCTTGCCACCAAGACCTGCGACCAGGTCGGCGATGCCTGCATCGACGCCCTCTGCGGGAGCCGCGGCAACAGCGCCCTGCTTCACCGCGACAGACGCGGCGGCCTCGCCCTCGGCAACGGACTCGGCGAGCTCGGACTCTTCCTCGCGACCAGGCGTGTGGAGGTTGAGCTTCTTAATAAGGAAGGTGAAGAGGAAGAAGTACAGAGCGGCGTTGACGACTCCAAGCACCAGCATAACCGGCCAGTTGGTCTTATCGACACCGAGGACCAGGTTGGAGACCACGATGTTGATGATGCCGCCTGCAGTCGAAGCGGGCACGGAGAGGACCTTGAGCAGGACCAGGAAGATACCGGAAAGAACCGAGTGAACGACAAAGAGCACGGGAGCGGCAAAGACAAAGAGGAAGTCCATGGGCTCGGTGACACAGGAGAGCACGGCGGTGATGATCAGCGGGATGATAACGGCCTTGGTCTTATCCTTGTTCCCCTTGTAAGCGGTGAAGATAAAGGCGAGACCGATACCGATGTAGGGCCACAGGTTGTTGAAGGTGTAGCTGTTGAAGTAGGTGCTATCGGAGAAGGGCTGGCCCGTCATTGCCATCTCGGCGACACGGATGGGATAGGCGCCGGCGATAACCTGATCGCCCAGCGTCAGGGTGCCGCCCACATCGGAGAACTGGAACGGGGTGTAGATGAGGTGATGCAGACCGGTAGGAACGAGCAGCTTGTTGAGCATGCCGTAGATAAACAGACCGATGTTGCCCGACTCCTTAATGATGCCGGCAACGGAGGAGATGGCGCCCTGAACCGGAGGCCAAACGATGCAGAAGCCAGCGCCCATGATCCAGGAAATGATGATCATGATCAGGAACGGAAAGCGAACGCCCGAGAACATCGAAAGAGCAATGGGGAACTGCTTGTTCGAGTACTTGTTGAACACGGCACCGGTAATGCAACCAAGAATGATGCCGCCAAACACGCCGGTATCGAGCACCTGAATGCCCATAACGGTGCTCTGGCCGGTTCCGGTAAGGCCGAGCATGCCGCTCGCTTCGGCAAGAGAGCCGGTGGCGTTGAGCACGATGTTGTTAGCCTGCAGGAACAGGAAGAACGACATCAGGGCAATCAGCGAAGCATGGCCCTTGTTCTTCTTTGCCATGGCGCCGGCGATGCCCACGCAGAACAGAATCGAGAGGTTGTTGATGATAAACATCAGCGACTGATAGACAACGGCGCCCACAAGCTGGAACGGACCGGAGCCCAGCACAGGGATCACGGCGCAGATGGTCTTGTTGGTCAGAATGATGCCCACGATGAGCAGGATGCCGGCAACCGAGAGATACATCATCGGCTGAACGATCGACTTCGCGAACACCTCCAACGGCGCTTTGAAATTGAACTTCTTTTTTGCGGTCATAGCGGTACTCCCCTTCCTTTTCCGTAAATTGAGATAGCTGTGCCCTGGACAAGACCGCAAGCCTTGCCTTATATCAATCGATGTATGGGCACGTTATGCCTAGAGACCAGGTTCTCCAAGCAGGTTAACAATGTGATATGCGAGATAGCTCTTCTCGGCATCGGTAACGACAACGTTATAGGTAGACGCTAAGTGGGCGGCAATTGACTCCGCACACGAGAACGCCCTCGGATACGTCGTTTCATCGATACGGAACAGCGCGTCGCCATTGACCTGCCCCGCCGCGGGATCGAGCGCTCGCTGCGCAAAAAACTGCAGATGGCGAACGAAACGCTCGTACGGCAACGAGGTGACGTCAAGGGTCGTGGCATAGTGCTCGGAAACAATCGCGAGCACGTCGCGAACAAGCTGGACCGAAACAATCAGACGGTCAGAGCGCTGCGGCATGG
>CALJCO010000088.1 GCA_938023905.1 uncultured Collinsella sp.
GTAGCGGGTGGTTTAAAGCTGGCCGCTGCGCGGCCAGCAGACTAAAGTCTTGAACAAAAAGGCCCCCGCAAAGCGGAGGCCTTAGGCAAGGCTATGTCGAGATGCAGGATTCGCGCTACTCGCAGAGCGAAAGGGCGGCCTCGTCGGCAACGACAACGCAGTTGGTGTGCAGCTGCAGGATCGAAGCCGGGCACGCGGGCGTAACCGGACCATAGCACATGTCATGCACGGCCTGAGCCTTGGCCTCGCCGTTGGCGACGACTAGGATCATGCGGGCATACATGATGGTCTGGGTACCCATGGTGTAGGCCTGACGGGGAACATCGTCGATGCTGTCGAACAGGCGGCTGTTGGCCTGAATGGTGCTCTCGGTGAGGTCGACGCAGTGCGTGCCCTTGGAGAAGTGGTCATCGGGCTCGTTGAAACCGATGTGGCCGTTGTTGCCAATGCCGAGCAGCTGCAGATCCGGGTAACCGGCGGCGGCGACGATCTTGTCGTACTCAGAGCAGGCAGCGGCGGCGTCGGGGTTGGAACCGTCGGGCACATGCGTGTTGTTCAGGTCGATGTTGATGTGATCGAAGAAGTTCTCACGCATGAAGTAGTGATAGCTCTGGGGATCGTCGTGCGAAAGGCCGCGATACTCGTCCAGGTTGTAGGTGCTGACCTCGGCAAAGTCGACGTCGCCCTTCTCGTACCAAGCAGCGAGCTGCTTGTAGGCACCGATCGGGGTGGAGCCGGTGGCAAGACCCAGCACACAGTCGGGCTTGAGGATAACCTGCGCCGAGATAATATTGGCGGCCTTGCGGCTCATATCCTCGTAGTCTTTAGCTTTAATGATCTTCATTACGCGTCCTTTCTCGTACAAGAGAGGCAAGGCTCCCCTTACAAGCACTTGCCCGCGGCCCGCGTCGGCCGCAACCAACGTGTGCGGCCACCAGGGCGAGGTCGCGTAATGTATGTGTCTCGTGTCTAGCCGCGTCGAGGCCCCTGCCCGTCCACGGTGACCCAAAGCCGTTTAGCTTCGGACAAATCCCACCGCCCAGCGGCATCAGCTCGAGGTCGTCCATACTGCCCAAATCGTTTACCA
>CALJCO010000089.1 GCA_938023905.1 uncultured Collinsella sp.
ACCACGACTAGCGGGTATCCGGCGTAATTTACTAGTCCGTTGACGGCTCGCGTTTCTGTGAGGGGGCGCGGGCCGGTTTTCTATCAGCCCTATTGACTTGGCGGGCTGTCGTAAGAAAGGGAAGGCTCCTATGGAGTTTGTTCTTGATAACGGTTCTATTCGTGTGGCACTGAGCACGGCTGGCGGATCGTTCACTTCTATTGCGGCCAACGGTCGTGAGTATCTGTGGCAGGGCGATCCGGCGGTGTGGTCGGGCCAGGCACCCATTTGCTTTCCGATTTGCGGCGGCCTTCGTGATGGCCGCGCGATGACCATGGGTGGCCGCGAGGTCAAGCTTGCCCGCCACGGCTTTGCCCGCAAGCAGGAGTGGAAGCTCGAGGAGCAGAGCGACAACATGGTTGCGCTGAGCCTAAGCTCTGCCGACCATGCCGAGTTGCTCGAGCAGTACCCGTATCCGTTTAAGATCGTTGCTCGTTACACGATCGATTCGGAAAAAGTGGCCGTATCGTACGAGGTGACCAATGAGGGCACCGAGGATATGCCATTCTTTGTGGGTGGTCACCCCGGCTTTAAGTGCCCGCTCGACGAGGGCGAGTCCTATGACGATTACGAGCTCCGTTTTGAGCAGCGTGAGGCCGCCGAGCTCTGTACTGCCGTTCCCTCGACGGGCCTGATTGATGTTGAGCATCGCAGCAAGAACCCTATGATCGACCAGAACCTGCCGCTGACCCACGAACTCTTCGACTTCGCGGAGACCATCTTTGACGTGCTCGAGAGCCGCGTGGTTACGCTGACCAAGAAAACCGAGGACAAGGGCGTGCGCCTGACGTTCCCCGATATGCCATACCTGATTGTGTGGAGCAAGCCCGAGGGCGACTTTGTGGCCGTGGAACCGTGGGGTGGCCTGTCTACCTGCTCCGACGAGGACGATATTCTGGAGCACAAGCGTGGCTGCCTGGTTGCCAAGCCGGGGGAGACCGTCACCCGCGGCTTTGAGATCGAGATCCTTTAACGAGCTATCGTATGTTTGGGGTGGGTCATGTCGCCCCGGAACAGGAGTTCAATATGATTCTGACCGTTACCATGAACCCGTCGATTGATACGCGCTATCAGCTCGACAAGCTGGTCATCGACGATGTTAACCGTGTGACGCCCGAAAAGACCGCTGGCGGCAAGGGCCTCAACGTGAGCCGTGTGCTGCTGCAGTTGGGCGACGATGTGCTCGCGACCGGTCTGCTCGGCGGCCACATGGGTGCCTATATGGCCGAGCTTATGGATGCCGACGGCGTCAAGAACGACTTTGTGCCCATCGCCGGTGAGACGCGCATCTGCCTGAATATCCTGCACGAGGGTAATCAGACCGAGCTGCTGGAGAGCGGCCCGCAAATCGCCCCGGCCGAGCTCGAGGCCTTTACGGCCAAGTTCGCCGAGCTTGCAGCGAAGGCGGACGTTGTGACGCTTTCGGGCTCGCTGCCGCGTGGCGTCGATGCCGGCTACTATGCCGAGCTCGTCAAGATCGCCGAGGAGGCGGGCGCCAAGGTGCTGCTCGACACCTCGGGTGCATCGCTGGAGGCAGCGCTGGAGTCCGACGCTAAGCCCGAGCTCGTAAAGCCCAACCTGACCGAGATTAACGGCCTGCTGGGTACGTCCTTTGCGACCGATGATGTCGATGCCCTGCGCGAGGCGCTTGCCGCCGATGACCGTTTTGCCGGTATTCCCTGGGTTGTCGTTTCGATGGGCGCTGCCGGTTCGGTAGGCTTCCATGAAGGTCGCGCGTTCCGCGCCAAGACGCCCGCGATTGCGGCTGTGAACGCGACGGGTTCCGGCGACTCGACCATCGCTGGCTTTGCGCATGCCATTGCTGCTGGTGCCGACGATGTCACGGTGCTCAAGACCGCCAATACCTGCGGCAAGCTCAACGCCATGGATCCCAAGACCGGCCACCTGGTCATGGACCGCTGGGATGAAATCTTCAACAACGTTGTCGTGACTGAACTGTAGAGTTACGCGGTTTTACCAAACCGCGTAACCAGCCGACGCTGCAAACCCGCCAGAGCGGCAATCTGCCTTTCAACTGCGGCGGCATGACCAGAAGGTCAATGCCGCCTTGTTTCAAGGCACCTTGCTCGCTCTGGCGGGTTTTCGCTGTCGTTGCCAAAACATCGACGTAGCCATTGGGGACGCTCTTTAATGACTGGTCGTTTAAGAACGTCCCCAATGGCTACACTCAAAAACGGCGCCCGTCGGCGATGTTGCCGGCGGGCGCCGTTGTCTTGAAGACGAAGTGATCCGTTTTCTTCCGTCCCCAAGGGATCATTACAGTGAGTCGATAAAGCGCTGCTGGGCGGCGCGGCCGGCTTCGTCCCATTTAAAGACGCCGGCGTTGTCGAGCACGTGGCCAAACACCACGCCGACCTCCTCGTGCAGGATGTCGATGGCGTTGTCGGCCGTAAGCTCATCGGCGCGGCGGGCAAAGACGTCCTCCGCCCATGCGGCGTGGCTGCGGCAAAGGTCGTCGCTCTCGAGAGCGCCGGCAAGATCGTAGCTGGCATCGGCCTTGGCCGCCAGCAGGTGCTCGCGGACAGCACCGAGCTCGGGAACCAAGCGCGGCGGCAGAATGGCCAGGCCCATGACCTCGATCAGGCCGATGTTCTCCTTTTTTATATGGTGGTACTCGGCATGCGGGTGGAACACGCCCAGCGGATGCTCGTCGGTCGTGATATTGCAGCGAAGCGCCAGGTAGGCCTCGTAAATCTCGCCGCCGGCGTTGCCGCGGGAGTCGACGCGGCGGATGACGGGCGTCACGGTGTTGTGCGCTACGCCGTCGGCTGTGCGCGCGATGACGCCTACAGACTCATCGGTCCACTCGCGCCATGCCAGGATAATCTTCTCGGCGGCATCGAGCAGCGCGCCGCGGTCGTGCGAGCGCAGGCGCAGCACCGAGAGCGGCCACTGCAGCACGGTACCGCTGACCTGGTTAAAACCGGGCACGCTAAACTGCGAGACCTCGGCGGCGTGCATCATGGGGAACTCGTGCGCGCCACCCTGGAAGTGGTCGTGCGACAAGATTGAGCCGCCTACGATGGGCAGGTCGGCGTTAGAGCCGATGAAGTAATGCGGGAACAGGTCCACAAAGTCGAGCAGGCAGGTCAGGCCCTTGCGGTCGACGTGCATCGGACGATGCTTGGAGCTCATGGCAATGCAGTGCTCGTTAAAGTACGCGTACGGGCTGTACTGGAAGCCCCAGCGCTCGCCATTAAGCTGAATGGGAATAACGCGCAGGTTCTGACGGGCGGGATGAGCGCCTCCGTCGGCTGCGGCGGAGCGTCCGGGATACCCCTCGTTTTCGATGCAGAGCTGGCAGGCGGGATACTTCTCGCCCGTGTTCTTGGCTGCACCTGCCGCGGCGATATCGCGCGGGTCCTTTTCGGGCTTTGACAGGTTGATGGTGATCTCCAGGTCACCCCAGTTGGTGGAAGTGCTCCATTTGATGTTGCGCGCGATAGCGGCGCGGCGCACGTAACCGGCGTCACAGCACAGGCCGTAGAACCAGTCGGT
Organism: uncultured Collinsella sp.; assembly: GCA_938023905.1. Lineage (GTDB taxonomy): Bacteria > Actinomycetota > Coriobacteriia > Coriobacteriales > Coriobacteriaceae > Collinsella. The sequence goes on from CALJCO010000089.1 coordinate 3,559, forward strand.
CGCGGCGCGGGGCTCGTTGACGCCCATGCGGCCGTTGAATTCCTCGTTTACAACCGAAGGCCTTGGCATCAGCACGCCCATGATGCGCATGGCGATGCGGTCGCGGCCCGATGCCGTGTCCTTGGCGGCACCGTTGACAACGGCGGCCTCGGAAAGCGCGGCAAGCGTGCCCTCCAGGTCAAAATCGGGGAGCGTATCGGGGTGCAAGAGCGAGAGCTTCTCGTTTTGCAGCGCCCAGGCCATGTCGAGCGCCGGGCCCGTAGCACCGATGCACTCCAGAATGGTGTTGTATGCCCAGATGCGATCGTCCTGTCGGATCATCGATCGATGGATGGCATACTCAATCAAGCCCTGCGCGGCCTCTCGCACGTCAGTCATTACAGCCATGCCGCGTAAGCCCCCTTGTCAGAGATAGCGTAGTGGCGGGCAGAGCCCTCGCCCAGCCAGCCGTTCATCTTGGCAATGAAGTTGTCGACCAGGTCGAGCGGCACGAAGGCCTGGATGGTGCCACCAAAGCCGCCACCGTGAATGCGAACGGCGCCGCGGCCGTCGAGCACGTGCTCGGCCAGCGCCAGGGCATACATGGAAGGCTGTTCAGATCCCAGCTTGGCAACAACATTCTGCAGGTACATGGCGGAGCTGGCGCCGGACTCGCGCGTCAGGACCAGGAACTGGTCAATGTCGCCGGCGTTCAGAGCTGCCCAGCGCTTGTCGACCAGGCCGTTCTCGTACCAGTAGTGAACGGCGCGCAGGCAGGCGCGGTCGCCCAGCTTGGCGCGCAGCTCGGGGAGTTTGGCGTCAAAGTCGGCAACGTTGACCTCGCACAGGCGTGCCTTGCCAAACTCGGCGGCGACGTCCTGCATTTCGCGCGGAACGGCGGCGTAGTCATCGGTGGCTGCCACGTGGTCGGCGCCGACCTTAACGAGCACGAGCGCATAGCCGTGATCCTCAAAGTTGAGCTCGAGCTTCTGGGTTTTAGGCTGAGCCTGGTCCTCAAAGTCCATGTAGGCGAGGCCGCCCAGGCACACGGCGGCCTGGTCCATCAGACCGCAGGGCTTGCCGTAGTAGTTGTTCTCGGTGCGCTGGCTCATCTGAGCGAGCGTGACGGGCTCAATGGCGGGCGCGCCCCAGAGCGTCTCCATGGCACGGCCGTACGCGGCCTCGACGGCGGCAGAGCTGGAAAGGCCGCCGCCCGAGGGGACGGAGCAGGTGAAGGCGAAGTCGAAGCCCTGGGGCTCAACGCCAAGCGCTGCGACCTCGTGGGCCATGCCGCGGACGAGGCTCGCGGACGTGCCCTTCTCGGACTCTTGAACGTCTAGCGTGTCGAGCGTGATCTCAAACGTAGGATAGCCCTCGTCGGCGACGCGAATCTTGTTGGTGTCGGTCGCCACGGCGATGCCGTCGACGGCGACATCGAGCGAGCCGGCGATAACGTGGCCACCCTCGTGGTCGGTGTGGTTGCCGCTGATCTCGGAACGGCCGGGCGCGTGCACGTAGAGCACCTGGCGGTCGCCGATGGGGCCAAACTCCTCCTCGAACAGCTTGGTGAGCGTGGCGAGTGTCTTTTCGTCGGGGGTGGTCATGAGGGTCCTTTCCTTGGCGCATACTGACGAGTTTTCCGTCGTAGTGAGTACGTTAACAATCTGAAGCAACGTGAACTCAGCATCTACGATGCCGCATGTTACGGGCTATGTTAACGTACTCATAACACAACGCTTATCACTATTTGAGAATCTGGTAATCGGTAGAAATTCAGCCGTGAACGGTACTACCGTATGGACTTATAGAGCAGAAGAGATGCAGATAGAAAAAGTAGAGTACGTTAACATGCGTCCGACGATAGCGGGCCTCGGCGCGGGGTGTATTTCTGCCCGGGCCGGCATGCACGCTATTCAGATCTCGCAAGGGTGAAGGTGATCCTGTGGCAAGGCGCCCGTCCAACGATACAGGTACGCGTCCGGTCTCCATGGCCGACGTCGCCCGCGCTGCTGGCGTTTCGCAGCAGACGGTTTCGCGCGTCGCCAACGGCCTCCCTAACGTCAACGAGCAGACGCGCCAGCGCGTGCAGGCCGCTATGCAAGAGCTCGGCTTTCGTCCGAGTTATGCCGGTCGCTCGCTGCGCGACGGCCGCTACCATTCGGTCGGTCTGTGCGTCAACGATGTCACCAAGTTTGGCAACCTCTCAATGATCGACGGCATCGCCAGCGCTGCTCGCGAGCATAATTGCGCCATCACGCTGGTCGAGATGTCCAAGACCGAGGAGTTCTCGCTTGCCGAGGCAACGCGTCGTATGGCTGCGCTGCCCGTGGACGGCATCATCATCGGCATGAGCCGTATGGCGCCCGATTTTGAGACGTTTGATCCACTGCCGGGCATTGGCACGGTCATCGTTACCATGTATGCGCATCCGCGCGTGACCACAGTCGATTCTGACCATTACGGCTGCTCGCTGTTGCTTATGGACCATCTGTTTGAGCTGGGGCACGAGCAGATTCGCTATATTGGCGGCCCGTCGTTCTCGGTCGACGAGCAATTTCGTCGCGCCGGTTGGCAGGATGCGCTCGAGCGTAAACACATCGAGCTGGCAGAGCCGCTCGAGGGCGACTGGTCTGCCAACAGCGGCTACGAGGCTGGCAGATATCTGGCCGAGCACGATCGCACCATGACGGCGATCTATGCGGCAAACGACCAGATGGCAAACGGCGCTATTGCGGCGCTGCGCGATAGCGGTCTGCGCGTGCCCGAGGACGTGAGCGTGGTGGGCGTCGACGATTCGCTCGATGATTTTGTGGCACACAACGAGCTCACGACCGTGCGATTCGATCTACATCAGCGCGGGCGCGAGGTATTCGAGCATGCGGTTCCCGAGGCGGGTACGGCGGGCAAAACCGTTGCCATTCGTATTCCCGGTCAGCTCATTATCCGACATAGCACGGCGATACCACGCTCATAGTTTGCGCAGGTAAACGGCGATTTATCGTATTTCAATAACAATCGGTATGGATGCCGGCAGATAACAGCTGGGATACTACCGAGTGTTATGATAGACGGGTTCTTTTGTCTATCTAGGAGGCTTTGCCTGATGGAGATCACCAAGGATATCCGCTACGTTGGCGTCGACGATCACGACATTGACCTGTTCGAGGGCCAGTACGATGTGTCCGAGAACGGTATGGCATACAACAGCTACGTTATCTTGGGCGAAAAGATTGCTGTCGCCGATTCAGTCGACGGCGGTTTTGTCGACGAGTGGCTCGGTAACATCGAAGCCGTGCTCGACGGTCGCACGCCCGATTACCTGGTCGTTCACCATATGGAGCCCGATCACTCCGCTGGCATCGCCGCCTTTATGGAGCGCTATCCCCAGGCACAGATCGTGGCAAGCATGGGCGCTTTCCGCATGATGGTCAACTTCTTTGGCACCGATTTCCCCGAGCGCAAGATGGTCGTCAAAGAGGGCGATGTGCTCGACCTGGGCGGCCACAGCCTGACCTTTGTCGGCGCCCCCAACGTTCACTGGCCCGAGGTGCTGTTCTCCTACGAGGCTACCGACAAGGTACTCTTTAGTGCCGACGGCTTTGGCAAGTTTGGCGCTAACGACATCGAGGACCCCGAGGGTTGGGCTTGTGAAGCGCGCCGCTACTACTTTGGCATCGTTGGTAAGTTCGGCAAGTTCGTGCAGGCCGTGCTCAAGAAGGCCGCCGATCTGGATATCCAGATTATCTGCCCGCTCCACGGCCCTGTTCTTACCGAGAACCTGGGCTATTACCTCGACACCTACAACACCTGGTCGAGCTATCAGCCCGAGGACGAGGGCATCACCATTGCCTACGCGAGCGTGTACGGCCATCTGAAGGCCGCCGTTGAGGAGCTCGCATCCGCGCTTGAGGCTCGCGGCCAGAAGGTTTCCGTCTTTGATCTGGCTCGCGACGACATGGCCGAGGCCGTTGAGGATGCGTTCCGCTACGACCGCCTGGTGCTCGCCTCCATCACCTATCAGGGCGAGATCTTCCCGTTCATGAGCACCTTTATCCACACGCTTGCCGAGCACGCCTATCAGAACCGTACGGTGGCGCTCGTTGAGGCCGGCTCCTGGGCGCCCACCGCTGCCAAGGTTATGACCAAGGAGCTCGAGGGCATGAAGGACATCACCCTGACGCAGAACAAGGTGACCGTGCTGGGTTCGCTCAGCGACGCCTCGCGCGCCCAGATTGAGGCCCTCGCTGACGAGCTCTCCAAGTAGCGATATATCGCTTTTAACGCTCAAACCACCACAAAGGGGACAGGCACCTTTGTGGTGGTTTTTGTTTAAGCGCCGGCGATGAGGAGATTTGGGCGGGCGTTGTCGACGATCTCGGCGATTGAGGTGGCGACGGCGTGATCGGGGTCGCGGTCCATCACGATGGCGTTGACGTCGGTCAGCTCGGCAAAGCGGTACATGCCACGTCCGTTAACCTTGCTGGCGTCCATGAGGGCGACACTTTGACGAGCGGCACCGACCATAGCCGCTTTGGTCTCGGCCATCTGCGGAAAGTCGGTCGTAAAGCCGCAGCCGGGAACAAAAGCGCCAGGGCACATGACGGCAAGATCGGCGTGGACCATTTGGAGCGCCTGCATGGTAAGTGGGCCGTACAGATAGCGATGGCCTTTGCGCAGTGCCCCGCCCAGCATGACGACATCGACTGAGGGCATGCTCTCGTCGATGTAATCGGCAATGGTAATGTCGGCCGTGATGACGGTGATGCCATCGCGCTGGTCGAGGAGCCGGACGAACTCGAGCGCTGTGGTGCCCGAGTCGACGAGCAGCGTGTCACCGTCATTGACGAGCCCAATGGCGCTTTGCGCGATGGCCTGCTTGGCGGCGACATTGACGTTGATGCGGCGATCCTGCGTGGAAACGGTCAGGCGTTTGTGGAGCGATACGGCACCGCCATGCGTGCGGCGCAGCTTGCCTGCTACGGCGAGCGCGTCCAGGTCGGCGCGGGCGGTGACGGAGGACACGCCAAAGGTTTGGGCGATTTCTGCCACCTGCACCGAGGCATTATGCTCGAGCATTTCCATAATGGCGGTACGGCGTTCGTCGGCAAAAGCACGGTTGGTAGCTTGGGCCATGTCTGCTCCATTCTCGGCTAAATTTGCAGGAATTGTGTTGACTCTATTTTCGTTCATTTTCTTTTTGAGTAAGAAAACACCTTTCGATTACTTATCTTTTCTATAAAAGAAAGACGTTTAACGCCCAAAATTCAATATCGAACATGTCCACTCGGCTCAAATTTCTTCCGTTTGCTTTTCAAAAATGACTGTATTGACCTGCATGGGCTCAATATCTCGCACATACAAAGCCGCTGAATTTCATACAATGGGCGCAGCAAAACGCAAGGTAATAGGCCTTGCGGACACGTACGCCCGATGTCCAGATGCGGGCGAGGGAGAGGAGCAAACGCTCATGGCACTTGTTACCACCGAAAAGATGCTCAAGGACGCTCAGGCCGGCCACTACGCCGTCGGCGCGTTCAACGTCGAGAACCTCGAGTTTGTTATGGCCGTTCTGGCCGCTGCCGAGGAGACCAAGTCCCCCGTCATCATGCAGACCACCCCGGGCACCATTAAGACCGCTGGTCTGGACTACTTCTACGGCATGGTCAAGGCTGCCGCCGAGCGAGCTTCCGTGCCCGTCGCTCTGCACCTCGATCACGGCGATGGCTATGACCGCTGCATGCAGGCTTTCCGCACCGGCTACACCTCTGTCATGATTGACGGCTCGCACGAGTCCTTCGAGGACAACATTGCCCTGACCAAGTCCGTCGCCGACGCTGGCCGCGCCATGGGCGTGCCCGTCGAGGCTGAGCTCGGCAAGGTCGGCGGCAAGGAGGACGACGGTCCCGCGGTTGAGGGCGAGAGCCCCTACACCGATCCGGCCGAAGCCAAGGAGTTCGTCGAGCGCACTGGCTGCACCTCCCTCGCTATCGGCGTTGGCACCAGCCACGGCGTGTACACGAGCGATCCGCACATCGAGCAGTCCGTGGTCAAGGCCATTCGCGACGCCGTCGACGTGCCGCTGGTTCTGCACGGCACCTCCGGTGTGCCCGATGAGCAGGTTGCCGAGGCTGTGAAGAACGGCATCTGCAAGGTTAACTACGCCACCGAGCTGCGTCAGGCCTACACCAAGGGCTTCATGGCCTACATGGCCGAGAACCCCGCCTGCTTCGATCCCAAGAAGCCGGCCAAGGAGGGCATGCGTGAGATCACCGAGCTGGTTAAGATCCGCATGACCAACCTCAACTCTGTGGGCAAAGCAGAGTAACAGCAAGGGTACTCCGACTCGCTACATATCCCGGGGAGGGACGAGGGCTTAGTTCCCCAATCGTCCTCGGGCATGCAAAAAGCCTCGCTGCGCACTTCGTGCGGCGAGGCTTTTTGCCCATTACAGTCTGAAATAGGCCATCGATAAATTTCGATGGCGAGCATTCGGCG
>CALJCO010000090.1 GCA_938023905.1 uncultured Collinsella sp.
TATAATACACTCAGCCGCCTATGACAACCACGCTTCGCGTGTTTGTCTCGCGGGCCGTAAACGCGGCTCGAAACGTCAGCGACTCCATCACTGGCGAGCCAAGTCTGTCCAGAAGATGGTGGAGCACAAGGCGCACCGGTGCGGAATCCGCATTCGTCGCGTCTGTGCTTGGAACACGTCGAAGCTTGCCTTTGACGGCACCGGTGTCGTTACAAGAGACACGAACAACTACAGCATGTGTACGTTTCAGACAGGCAAGCGCTATTCGTGCGACCTGTCTGCTTCGTACAACATAGGAGCTCGGTACTTCCTGAGGGAGTACGAGAAGTCCATTTCGGTGACGAAATGGCGGCGCATCTCGGCAAAAGTTCCGGGATGTGCCAAGAGGGTCACATACATGGTCAGCTCCCCAATTGCAAGGGATAAATCATATATTTTGGGTACAATCTTCCCTGAGGGCGCGCAACCCAAAACGCGCGCCCTCATTCAATTCCGTGGCGAAGCCACATTCTGAAAACGTTGATCGATTGTCTGAAACTCCAGCGTCGCGAGTTAGCGCACGAATAGGCTAAATTCCCATCTTCCCTGGTTGGGGGGCGCTTAGAGAGACGCTCAACAGCTTCCATCGACTCGCGCACAGTTAGCTGTCATCAGTCTTCGATCCCGTCCAAATCTTTAGCGCGGAACGCGCTAGTGACTTCGTTCAGACTTCTACCAGAAGAACCGCTTTCAACAATAATCGAAGTTGAAGAAAGGGCTTCACTGAAATACATCCGCGGTCAGGAGGCATTCATTCCTAAGCCTCCGCCGACATAGTGAGATTCGGAACAATAGAGGTGCTTTATAAATTCGGTGTGATTAACGATGCCTATGCGATATCACCTTGGGTGTCTCAGCATCACTCTATTGCGTTGAGCACGATTCATCACTAGTAGTTGCTTTCGTAGTCCTTGGCGGTATTTTGCCGATGATCGCTATGCGCGATCCGTACCTTTAACGGCTCGGTACGGGTGTGTAATCTACCTTGTCCTTCATCAGGCGATAAATGATTCGGGCGATCTTGGCTGCAATTGCACAGGCAATGACGCCTCGTTTCTTGCCGCTGTCTCGCATTTTTCGGACCCAGTCGCCAAAATTCCCTTTTAGCTTATCCGCGTGCATGAGTATCACCTGTCCGCATTGCACCAGATTCGCACGCAGCCTCTTGGGGCCGCGTTTGGTGATGCCATTCAACGTGGTGTTGCCACCGGTGCTGATCTGCTTCGGAACAAGCCCAATGGAGGCGGCAAACTGCCCGCTGTTTTTGAACCGCCCGATGTCGCCTCCGATGTGCACCAACATTCCGACTGCCGTCTGAGCACCAACCCCCGGTACGGTCATCATGCGTTTGGTGTCGTCATCCGTCTTGGCAATCTCCTCCATGCGCTTTTTGGCGTCCTCCTCTTGCTTGAACAGGTTGAGCCACATCTCGCGACGACGGAGAAAAGAAGCAGGGATCAGTTCCGCATTCTTCTCCAGATGAGCCATCATGCGGCTTTGAACGAACTGTTGAGACTTGGGTGCAGGACAGCCGAACTCTTCGAGACCGGCGTGGATCTGATTCCCCACCCGGATCCTTAACTCCTGGAAACTCTTGTATTCATTCTGCAGGAATTGCAGCGACTGTTGGCGTTGATTCTTCACGAAGACGAATTTGGTGCCGGGGACGTAGAGGAGCCTGGCAATGTAGTCCGCATCTCGAATGTCATTCTTTTGACAAACATTGCGCAATGCCTTGACATCAGCCCCTTTGACGAGACGAGTATCATGGCCGAGATCGGCAATGTCGCGAGCGCGAACATGGCATCCTTTGCATGACTCCATCAGGACAACGGCAGGCTGCGTGTTGGCAAGCCATTCCATAAGCTTCGGGTAGGGCATGTTGGCTTTGCTGAAGCAGATCTTGTTGTCGGCATTGTATGCAACAACGTCGCAATGATCCTTGGCCAGGTCGATGCCAATCGCAACGGCGATCTTGCGTTTCTCGAAAACTTGTGTACTATTCATGACGAAGCACTCCTCTTATCGTATGAGTTTTAGTCGACTCTTTGGCACTTAGATGCCGTGGTATTCTCGGCCGAAAGCGAGATTTAAGAGAGAGTGCTTCTTTTGTTTGCAGGTTGTCAAGTTCTGCATTGATGGTCTCCGGTGTTTGATGCCCCTTCTGGAGCTGACCATCTAATTAACTGCTTCCCCCATCGCTCAGAGATGGGGGTTTTGAAGAGCTTCCTAAACTTTTCCGATCCCAGTCGGCGACGTTACTGTTGCCAGTACCAACTCCTCTTCACGCCGTCTGTCACCGTGTGCTTGAGCACAACATCACGACAGCGTCATTCTCAGTCCTTCTTTTCGAGAGAGACATGCGAGAGAAAACTCGTCATGGTCAGATGAAGTATAATGCAAAAACTCTAACCAAACGGGGTTAGAGGGCTTCATTGCTGTCAAGACTTCTTCAGTCTTGGCACCGCTGATCAGCGCGCTGATCATCATAATGAAGACGGCCAGTTTCATAACTGACTCTCTGCGGATAGAAATGTTGGTAACGTGTCTCATCATAGATAGAATGTTATCAATTATTGTTATTCCAAATCTTAGGGCGATCGTGTTCTCCCTGCACCCGTGCAGGACTGTTGACCTTGATGTGATATCGCCCTCACTAGAGGTCAACATGCATTTATTCTATTATGCTGACTAAGTGGAGACATTTCATACAAAAACATGAGGATAAAAAATGGTATAAACATTTTGATCTCCCGTGTTCTCTAGCTTCTCCATCAATAAATGCATACGTGTGCAATCCAAAGTTTGTTGCACAACATGCATACTACCCTTTCATACATAAAACGCTCGTTCAAAGAAAAGCAAAGAAAGGGGTACGTGGGAAAATCGTCCTAGTTGAAAAATTACGAGAAATATTTTTTTGTTCCCACAAAGATCGGTGCATTTACCAAAGATACTCATTCTTATTGTCGCAAAAATACGAGAAGTATCTAAAGAAGCACTCGTTAGCGCATGTTGCCATAGCCTATCGTTCCACTGGTAAGAATAATATTTATTATTCAAAATTAGCCTTTGACAATATTGAACGATACGATAAATGTTTAGTGTTCGTATCAGACTTCACATCATTCTTTGACAATATTGACCATAAAATACTTAAAGATAATATACGAAAAATTTGGTTCGAAGACAACAACACTAAAGAATCTCTTCCTGAAGATATCTACTCAATTT
>CALJCO010000091.1 GCA_938023905.1 uncultured Collinsella sp.
GCTTTGTTTTGAGAAGTTCGCGAAGCCCACTTCTCAAAACAAAGCAGGCGCCCCGGCCCTCGTGGAATAGATAAGGGAGAAGCATGAGCTTTACGAGTGTGGCGCTTCAGATGTTGACGGTTTCGCTGCCTATTTTGTTGGGGTGGTGTATCGCCAAGCTGGGGTTTATGAAAGCGGAGTTCGAGCGCGAGCTGTCGCATCTGCTGTTGCAGGTGGCGCTACCGTGCTTGGTGCTTTCGTCAGCGCTGGGCGATGATGTGAAGCTTCCGAGCATTGCCGAGACGTTTTCGCTCATGGGTCTGTCCTTTGTGATGTATGTGGTGGCGACCGTTATCGCGTTTGCTGTCACCGCTACTCTTCGCGTTCCCAAAGGGACAGAATGCTCGTATCGCTTCGCCGTGCTTTTCGGTAATGCCGGGTTTATCGGTTTTCCGGTTATTTCGGCGGTGTTGGGAAAACAAGCGCTGTTGTATGCATCGATTGCGCTTATCCCCCTAAACCTTCTTATGTTTACCGTCGGTGCCATGTTATTTAGCGGAATGGATGGCGGCCTTAAAAAGCAGATGCGCAATATTGCCGCCTGCTGCAAGAGTCCTGGTCTCATTGCAAGTACTGTTGTGCTTGGGATCGTGCTCACCGGATGGACCGATTGGGGCGTGCTGGGCGACTCGATTTCCATCGTTGGCACCATGACTACTCCGGCGGCATTGTTGCTCATGGGGTCGTCTATCGCCAAGTACCGTCCGCTCGAGATGCTCACCAACTGGCGTGCCTATGTCGCCGTGGCATTTCGCCTGGTTGTCGTGCCGGTGGCATGTCTTGCCGTCGCGCGCTTGTGGCCCGGCATGACGCCCATGTTTATCGCGACGCTTGTGCTCGAGATGGCAATGCCGGTGGGCAGCAACGGTACGCTGTACTGCCTACAATACGGCAAGGATGCACGCCCCATGATGCAGTGCACGTTTTTGTCGATCATCTGCTCCATTTTGACCATCCCACTCGTAGCCACACTGTGCGGGTAGGCATCCGGGACGGTCTCGCGCTGGGGCCTTGCCCGGCTGGGCGGCCTTGCTCCGAGAAGTTCGCGAAGCCCACTTCTCCGAGGAAGGGCACCAGCCCGGAGGCGGCCCCAGCGCGAGATCGTCCCGGATGCCTATCTACTCGTTGTCGCCCGCGGTCATCTGCGTTGCGGAGAGCGCGCCGTCGGCAGCGGTTGCGGCTGCGGCGTCGGGCCAGACCCAGTCGGTGAAGGCCGGGTGGTCGTAGCCCTCATCGCACGCGAACTCAAAGGCCTCGGTGCGGAATGCCTCCCACTTATCAATCTGCTCCGCAAACTTATCGGCGTCGACCATGCGCAGCACGTCGGTAGCCAAAGCCCAGCGATCCATGTTGTTCAGGCGCAGCATGTCGAACGGCGTGGTCGTGGAGCCCTTCTCCTCATAGCCGTGGACGCGGAAGGCATCGTGGCCGGGGCGATTCCAGATCAGGCGGCGAATCGTGCCGGCATAGGCGTGGAATACGAAGAGCACGGGCTTCTCACCGCGGCCAAACAGCTCGGCCCAGCGCTCGTCGCTGATGGCTTGGTCGTTCTCGCAGACGTTCTGGATCTTGAGCAGATCGACCACGTTGACGAACCATACCTTGATACCCAGCTCGCGCAGCATGTCGGTTGCAGCCAGAGCCTCGAGCGTCGGCACGTCGCCGCAGGTGGCGACCACGACGTCGGCCTCGGCGAGCGAATCGGCGGTCGATGCCCACTCCCAGGTCGCAACGCCCTCGGCGAGCTCCGCCTTGGCCTCGTCGACCGTCTGGAAGGTCGGAGCAGGCTGCTTGCCACAGAAGATGGCGTTGACGCAGTCGGTGGACTGGTAGACGCGCTCGGCCACAGCGAGGGCCATGTTGGCGTCGGCCGGATAGTACGCATTCACGATATGCGTATCGTTGGCCTTGTTGAGCAGCAGGTCGATAAAGCCGGGGTCCTGGTGCGAGAAGCCGTTGTGGTCCTGACGCCAGACATGGCTCGACAGCAAAATGTTGAGGCCGCTGATGGGGGCACGCCACGGAATCTCGCGCTTGGTAGCCTCGAGCCACTTGCAGTGCTGGTTGACCATGGAGTCGACCACATGGACAAAGCTCTCATAGGAGCTCCACACGCCGGAGCGGCCGGTGAGCACGTATGCCTCGAGGAAACCCTCGCACTGGTGCTCGGACAGCTGCTCGACAACCTTACCGGAGCCGGCGAGCAGCTCATCGTTGGCATCGTCCTCATAGAAGCCGGCATCCCACTGCTTCTTGGTCACCTTGTAGGCAGCCTGTAGGCGGTTGGACGCGGTCTCGTCGGGGCCAAAGATACGGAAGTCCTCCATGTTTTTGGCCAGAACATCGGCAGTGTACTCACCAAAGACGCGGGCGGCCTCGGTGGAGCCCCAGCCATGGCCCTTCTCGGCAACGGGGATCTCATGGGCGTGGATATCGGGCAGCTCGAGCTCGCGACGGACCTTGCCGCCGTTCGCGTTGGGGTTGGCGCCAATGCGCAGCTCGCCGGTCGGCATAAAGGCCGTCACCTCGGGGCGCACCTGGCCCTCGGGCGTAAAGAGTTCCTCGGGCTTGTAGGAGCGCAGCCACTCGCGCAGCACGCGGAAGTGCTCGTGGGTGTCCTTGGCACTCGCCAGCGGCACCTGATGCGCGCGCCAGGAGTCCTCGGTCTTCTTGCCGTCGATGTGCTTGGGGCAAGTCCAGCCCTTGGGCGTACGGAACACGATCATGGGATAGGCCGGACGGACCACGGTCTCACCCGCGGCGGCCTGAGCCATAGCGGTGGCCTTGATGTCGCAGATCTCATCGAAGACCTGCTCAAACAGAGCGGCAAAACGCGCGTGAATGCTTGCGTGGCTCTCGTCGTCAAAGCCCGCGACAAAGAAGTGCGGCTTATAGCCCATGCCCTCAAAGAACTTGGTGAGCTCCTCGTCGGACACGCGGGCGAGGATGGTGGGGTTGGCGATCTTGTAGCCGTTGAGGTGCAGGATCGGCAGGACGATACCGTCGGTTGCCGGGTTCACGAGCTTGTTGGATTGCCAAGAGGTCGCGAGCGGGCCGGTCTCGGACTCGCCGTCGCCCACCACGGCCACGGCCAACAGGCTCGGGTTGTCCATGACGGCGCCGTAGGCGTGGCTGAGCGTGTAGCCGAGCTCGCCGCCCTCGTGGATGGAGCCGGGCGTCTCGGGCGCAAAGTGGCTCGGGATGCCGCCGGGATAAGAGAACTGGCGGAAGAACTTCTGCAGACCAGCCTCGTCGTTGGTGATGTCGGGGCGGATCTCACGGTAGGTGCCATCGAGCAGCGACTGGGCGGTGCCGGCAGGGCCACCGTGGCCCGGGCCCATCAAGAAAATGGCGTTCTGGTTGTGATCGGCGATGAGGCGGTTAACATGACCGAACAGGAAGTTGATGCCAGGCGTGGTGCCCCAGTGACCGACCAGACGGTGCTTAACGTCCGGGCGACCAAAGTCGCGCACCTCACCGGTTTTCTCGTCGACAAAGTCGCTGCGCATCAACGGGTTAGAGCGAAGGTAGATCTGACCGACGGACAGATAGTTCGATGCGCGCCAATACAGGTCGACACCCTCGAGCTCGGAAGTGGGAACCTCATGTCCCAGTTTTTGCCACGGCGTTCCCAGTGTTTTAGCCATTGTTTATGTCCCTTCGCTGCGCGGTCACCTTCCGATACGGCAACCTTTCGTTGGGACTAGTATATTTGCTAAAACGTTTTATCATGATGAAAAAACGTTTTATCACCCTTATCAATCCCATCGATCAACAAAACGCGACATTCACCTGCGGCGTTGACAGTCACAGGTGGTCCACATTCGGTTTCTGCAAATTGATAAACGTGTTTAGTTGTGTTTAGTAAGCTCGAGTACGCTGTCCTTAACGATAAGCGCCGGCTCCAGAACGACCTCTTCGGCACGCCTACCGCCCCTACCGGCAAGACGCTTGGACATGCAGCCAAAAGCATGCTCGGCGAGCACGCCGGGATCCTGCTCAATGGCGGTCAGCGCCGGCTCAAAGAGAACGTCGGCCGCCGAGTTGTCATAGCTCACCACCGAGATATCGCCCGGAATGCTCTTCCCCATCTCGTGCAGGCGCTTGAGCAGACCCAACGCGATGTTATCCGAGCTTGCGAACACGGCGGTGGCGTCGGTTGCGAGCACCGCCTCCGAGGCCTCGTAGGCACTCGGAATGTAGTACTCGCTCTCAAACTCCAAACGCGCGTCGATCGGCAAGCCTACCTCGCGCAGCGCGCGCTCATAGCCGGCAAGTCGCTTACGCCCCGTATTGGAACGGCGCGCGTTAACCAAGCAGGCAATGCGACGGTGGCCCTGCTCGATCAGATAGCGGGTAGCCATATAGCCACCCATCTCGTGGTCGAACATCACCTTGTCGCACTCGAGCCCCTCAATGGCACGGTCGACCATTACCGCCGGGATGGGCAGATGGCTGACCTCTTCGCGCAGGGCGCGGTCGTCGGAGAACTCGTCACCCACCACCAGAAAGACGCCGTCGACGCCGCGCGTCACCAGCTGGCGCAGCAGCTCAAGATCGTCATCGGCGCTTCCGCCCGAGCTGGTAATAAAGAGCGCGTAGCCGTCCTCGCGGCAGCGCTTTTCCAGGCTGCCAGCGAGCGAGGCAAAAAAGCGGCTCTCGATATTAGGGACGATAAGGCCCAGCGTGCGCGACTCGCGCATGACCAGGCTACGCGCGATCTGGTTAGGAACATAGTGGTTGCGCGCCGCGACCTCCTTGATGAGCTTGCGGTTTTCTTCCGAGATGCGACAGGGCCGATTATTGAGAACAAGCGAGACCGACGAGGGGGAAAGCCCCACCTCCTGGGCAATCTGCTTGAGAGTAACTTTGTTGCCCATCTCGCTCCTTCCGAGTATTCGCGCAATCTCTTGAAAGTATAGCGACCGTCCCTCTACCTCGATGATAAACACTTTACCAATCCGGTAGACGGCTGTTTTACCGCCGTGATTGGTGCAAAGTAACCTGGCCCCTTTGCACCATGTGATGCATTGGGGTCAGGTTACTTTGCACCAAATCCATCCGGGTGGGGTATATTGCATTCGATTGATGAAAACGACCACCATAAGGCGGATATTCGTATGCACGAGAATGACTTTTTTAACGAGGACCTGCTCTGCGCGCTCGCCGGTGTTGCCGGCGAGGACAACGTGTTGATGAGCGAGCCCATGCGCGACCACACCACGTTTAAGATCGGCGGCCCGGCCGACGTCTTTGTCACGCCCGACACCGAGCAGGGCCTCGTCGCCACGCTTGACACCTGTTATCGCTGCGACCTGCCCCTCACCATCGTGGGCAACGGCTCCGACCTACTCGTCGGCGACAAGGGCATCCGCGGCGTCGTCGTGGCGTTGGGCGAGGGCCTCTCCGACATTACGGTCAACGGCACGCACGTCACGGCAGCAGCCGGCGCCTTGCTTTCCGATGTCGCCGCGACGGCAGCCGAGGCCGGCCTCACCGGCATGGAGCCCATCTCGGGCATCCCCGGATCGGTCGGCGGCGCCTGTTATATGAACGCCGGCGCCTATGGCGCCTGCATGGCCGATGTGCTGGAGTCTGTGCGCGTCTACAAGCCCGCCCGCATGCTCGACGACGGCACCCGCGGCAGCGGCAACATTATTGAGTTCGATGTCGATGAGCTCAACCTGGGCTATCGCAAGAGCCGCATTGCCGACGACGGTTTCGTCGTGCTTTCGGCCACTTTCAATCTCGCCCCGGGCAACGCCGCGATGATCAAGGCCGACATGGACGACTACCACCAGCGCCGCGAGGACAAGCAGCCGCTCGACATGCCGAGTGCCGGCTCCACCTTCAAGCGCCCCGAGGGCTACTTTGCCGGCAAGCTCATCATGGACGCCGGCCTGCGAGGACACGCCATCGGCGGCGCGCAGGTGAGCGAAAAGCACTGCGGCTTCATCGTCAACGCCGACCACGCCACCGCCGCCGATGTCGACGAACTCATCCGCCACATCCAAACAACCGTCAAAGACCAATTCGACGTAGACCTAGAACCCGAAGTCCACCGAGTAGGCGAATTCCTCTAATAAAAAAGAAGGCCCCGAAAGGGGGCTTCGCCATCTTTATATCAGGCAACCAGTCCGGTGTGTCGCGCTTTGAACCCGAAAGGTCCGGGACTGCGGGCGAGGCATAAGGTTGGTCGCGAGTTCCGCACGCAAAGAAGGCCACTTAATGTGGCCTTCGTCTTGCGCAGGACTGTAGAGCAGGCAACCTTATGCCTCGCCCGCAGTCCCGGACCAACCAGCTTCAAGCCGCAGTTACGACAGCGCAATACCGCCAAGCCAGCCCCAACGCACGCCCGACCCAGTGCCATAGAAGCTAATAAACGAATCAAGCGACTTAGACGTAATGGCGCCCTCGTTGCTCATTACGATGCCGCCGCCAACGTAGATACCCACATGACCGTAGATAAGGCCCGGAGCACCCGTGCCGCTGTGCGAGGAATCGGCCACGATCATGCCCACCTGCAGCGCCGAGCGGTCGGAGCTATAGCACCAGGCGTTGAACATGTCACACGCGTTGCCGCCAAAATAGCCCACGCCGGCATTGCGGAAGACATTGGTAACCCACGCCGCGCACCAGTTCTGACCCGGCGAAGGCGTGGAGTAGCACGCGTTGACGACGGCCTGCTGCTTGCCCGAGCCGGCATTCTGCTGCGGAGTTCCGGGCGCATACGATCCACCGCCCGAGCTCGAACCACCCGAGTAGGAATTGTTCTTGTTCGCGGCGGCCGCGGCAGCGGCGGCCTTCCTAGCGGCCTCCTCGGCCTGGGCGGCAGCGAGAATCTCGGAATCGCGCTGAGCCATGAGCTCCTTGACGTCGTCGGAAAGACCGTTCAGCACGGTCTGGACTTCTTGCTGCTTGGCCTGCATATCCTGCATCTGAGCCGTCTGCTGGTCCTTGAGTTTCTCCAGGTTGGCCTTTTGTGCTTCGAGCTCGGTCTTCTGCGCGTCGAGCTCAGCCTGAATCGTCTGGATATCCTCGATGGCATCGCGGTCGCTCTTGTTGATCTTCTCAACGTAATGCGCGTTGGCGACGAGTTCCTCAAACGAGCCAGAGGCCAGCAGCAGCGACAGGATGTTCGTACCGCCGGACTTGTAGCTGGCGGCCACGCGATCGGAAAGGTCGTTGCGCTTCTTCTTGAGCTCGGCCTTCTTTTCATCGATCTGGGCCTGCGTGTCGTCAATCTTGCCCTGGACATTCTCGATGTCGTTGAGGGTCTGGGCATTCTTGTTGGCGAGCGCCGCGTACTCATTGGCAATGCTGTCGAGCTGAGCCTGGACCTCGTCGAGCTGGGCCTGGGCGGCATTCAGTTTGTCGGTGGTTTCTTGACTGGCCTCAGCCGCATGGGCGCGGGCGGGCAGGCCAAAAAGAACAGCCGCAGAAGCGGCGCCGAAAAGAGCCTTAAGGGCAGTGCGGCGCGAAAGCTCCTGCGTAAAGATGGAATCGTTGTTTGGTGACATATGTACTCCGTTACATGCTTATTTATATGTCGCTCAACTCAAACATATTAACGCACATCGCGCTTGTCCCAACTATTTCCACGAACGGCTGGAAAAGCATGGTCAGCGGCTCGCAAATACGTCCCACACCAAAGGTAAGGATTATGCAAATAACACCCTATGAGTACGTTAACATCAATCCTCTGGTTTTCCTGCCCCGCGTGTTTTGGGCGCCCCCAGCTGCGCTATACTCCCCTCAAGAAGTGTTCCTGATTCGATAGGAGACTACATGTCCAAAGCACTCGACCCCAAAGACACCTGCGTCCTCGTTACCGGCGGCGCCGGCTTTATCGGCTCGCACACCGTCGTTCAGCTGCTCGAGGGTGGCTACCAGGTTGTCGTCGTCGATGACCTCTCCAACTCCAGCGCCGTTGCCATCGACCGCGTCAAGACCATCGTGGGCGACGAGGCCGCCAAGAACCTCACCTTCTACGAGGCCAACGTGCTCGACCGCGATGCGATGAACAAGATCTTCGATACCCACCAGATCGACCGCGTCATCCACTTCGCCGGCTTTAAGGCCGTTGGCGAGTCGGTGAGCAAGCCCGTCGAGTACTACCACAACAATATCGAGAACACCCTGGTGCTCATCGATGTCATGCGCAACCACGGCTGTAAGTCCATCATCTTCTCGAGCTCTTCGACCGTCTACGGCGATCCGGACAATCCGCCCGTCACCGAGGAAGACCCCAAGAAGCCCGCGACCAACCCCTATGGTTGGACCAAGTGGATGATTGAGCAGATCCTCATGGACGTCCACACCGCCGACCCCGAGTGGGACGTCGTGCTGCTCCGTTATTTCAATCCCATCGGTGCCCATCCGTCGGGCCTGATCGGCGAGGACCCCAAGGGCATCCCCAACAACCTGGTGCCCTACGTCGCCCAGGTCGCCGTCGGTAAGCTCGAGGCCGTTCAGGTCTTTGGCAACGACTACCCCACCCCCGACGGCACCGGCGTGCGCGACTACATCCACGTGTGCGACCTGGCATCCGGTCACGTTGCCGCCCTCAACTGGATGAACGGCAAGACCGGCGTCGAGATCTTTAACCTGGGCACCGGCACCGGCACCTCGGTACTCGAGGTCGTCGCCGCCTTCTCCAAGGCCTGCGGCAAGGAGCTGCCCTACGTGATTCGCGAGCGCCGTGCCGGCGATATCGCCGCCAACTGGTGCGATGCCTCCAAGGCCGAACGCATGATGGGCTGGAAGGCCCAGTACGACATCGCGGACATGTGCCGCGACAGCTGGAATTGGCAGAGCCATAACCCCAACGGCTTCGCCGACGCCGAGTAGCAAAAACCTACATACCGTTCTTGCCCCGATCTCACGATGTGAGACCGGGGCTTTTTCATGACGCGTAACCATTCACCGAAATAGTTCCAACTTTTTTATCTTGCCTGTACATGTTTAAACAACATGTTTTACAATAGGCGTAT
>CALJCO010000092.1 GCA_938023905.1 uncultured Collinsella sp.
AAACAACTATGAAAATGTCAAAAGAAAAAATTGATATAAGCATGTTTGCCCCATGCGGAATGAATTGTAAGGTTTGTTATAAGCACTGTTACAATAAAAAACCTTGTTCTGGGTGCTTGAATAGTGATAAAGGGAAACCAGAACATTGTCGTAAATGCAAAATAAAGGATTGCATCAAAGGAAAATCGTTATCCTATTGTTTTGAATGTGCTGAATATCCATGTAAGTTGATTAAAAATCTTGAAAAAAGCTATAATAAACGGTATCAAGCAAGTCTTATAGAAAATAGCCGTTTTGTTCAAGGACATGGTTTGGAACATTTCATGGAACAGCAGAAAATAAAATATACTTGTCCTAAATGCGGTGGCATTATTTCTATTCACGATAAAGAATGTAGCGAATGTCAAGAAAAAATGAAATAACAAAATTTCAGTTTGACAATTTTATATCCATACACACAAAGCAGTTAGTCTTAGGATTAACTGTTTTTTTAATATGAAAATACTATATAAGAATCATCCGGAAGGAGCGACCGATGAATACCAAACGATTTATCCTGAATGCACTTCTGGTTGTAGCACTTTTAGCGCTCTTGGCCTTCTCCCACTGGTATTCAAACCAACCAGCATTTGGCTACGTATTATATGCAGTAATGTCCGGCGATAAGGCCTGTTGCCCTCTGCGAGCAATTGACGTTCTCTATTTCTATGTAGCCGGCCCCTTATCAATCGCTTTGCTCGTGTTTCTTGTCTTTTACAACATCAAAAAACGCTAACAGGGCCTCTTAGGAATCCGAATCATCCATGGAGCCGTCGATGCCGGTTTTGGTGTCATCGTCCGTATTGGAATCGTCGTCCTTGGCGAAGGGGTTCTTGAAAAAGCCCGTCGCGTCGGGCTGAAGACCCGAGAGCTTGATCCAGGAATTATCGAGCTCGGGCTTGGGCATGGCCTTGGCCTCAGGCGCAGTCTCATTGCCGATGAGCTCGGACTCATAGATGAACGTGTCGTCGCCAAGCGCATCATAGGCGGCGACCGGGTTACCCTCGGCATCACGATACGGCGTACCCTTAAACACGGCGCCTTCGTAGGCCACGAGCTGGCGGCCGGTCTCGTTTTCGAAGTAGTACACAAAGATACCCTTGAGGGCCGCGCACAGCGGGATGGCGATAACCATGCCGATGGGGCCCATAAGCGCCGAGCCAATAACCAGGGCCGTGAGGCTCATGATGGGATGCACCTGTACCGAGCTCTGCATGACCTTAGGCGAAATGACGTTATCGGTGACATTTTGTGCCACCATGGTCACAACCAGGGTCCACAACGCCAGCATCGGGCTAAACATGAAACCGAGCACCGTGGCAATCGCCGCGCTCACCCAGGGACCGACAACCGGGACCAAGTGCATGATGCCGGTAAAGATGGCCATGAGCGCCGCATACGGATGCCCGATGATCGTAAAACCGATAAAGGCAAGGATGCCACCGCAGATGGACGTCACGACCATGCCACGCATGTAACCGCCGACTGAGCGCGAAAGAATCGCGACCATAAAGCGGTACGAGGTCTCCTTTTCCTGACCGATGATGGTGCAGACCTCGTGATGCATGCGGGGATAATCGCAGGCAAGCCAATAGGCAAGCACCAGACCCAAAAAGATCACGAACAGCTGTGAGGCCGTGTTGGTGATGAGCGGGAACACGCCGCGGCCGAGCTCGGCGGCAATCTGTGAGACATATTTGGACGCCACCGTAACGAGCGAAGAAAGGTTATCGTCCAGGTACTCCTTGACCGGCGTGTTGTTGAGCGTTTTGGCGCGCGAGATCATCTCATTAAGGTCGCTGCCCGCAACACGTAGCTGCTCAGGCAGGCGGCTCAGGACTTCCATGATCTGGCCAAAGAGAATCGGCGACAGGATACAGACGACACCGACGAGCACGGCTACGACCACAATGAGCGCGATGAGCGAGCCGATGCCACGGCCCACCCCATGATGCTCGAGCCAGTTGGTGATCGGCGACATCACAAAGGCAATAATGGAGCCGACGGCCAAAAACTCAATAACCGGCGCCAGAATCCCCATGAGGTTAAAGATGACGGCAGCGATCACGATGCAGCCGACGACGGCCCAAATGCGCAGCGTCAGAATGCGGGTGTCGCGCAGCACGCGATCGGTTTGTTGGGGGTGTTCACTCATGAACGAACCATTACTCCGTCGGGGTCAATCTTGTCCTGAATCTTCTTAAGCGTACGGCGCAGCAGACGCGAAACCTGCACCTGGGAGATGCCCAGCTTCTTGGCGATCTCGATCTGGGTCATGCCCTTCACAAAGCGCAGCTCGATCACCTCGCGCTCGCGCGGGGAGAAATCGCGAATGGCCTCCTCAATCACCAGGCGGTCATCGGTAAAGTCGAGCTCGTTGTCGTCGTCGGCGTAGCGATCGAGAATCGAAGGCGCATCGTCGGAATCGGACGCACCGGGGGCCTCGATGGGTACCGAGGTGTAGGCCGAGGACGATTCCATGGCTTCGAGCACCTCGTCGACGGTCACGTCCAGGTATTCGGCGATTTCCTCAACCTTAGGAGAACGCTGCAGCTCGTTGGTGAGCTTATCGGTGGCTTGGTTAACCTTGGCCGAGAGCTCCTGCAGACGACGCGGCACGCGCACGCTCCAGCCCTTGTCGCGGAAGTGGCGCTTAATCTCTCCAAGAATAGTAGGTGTCGCGAACGTGGTGAACTCGAGCCCGCGCTCAGGGTCAAAACGGTCGATAGCCTTGAGCAAGCCCAGATAGCCGACCTGCAAAAGGTCATCGAGCGGCTCACCGCGGTTCTTAAACTTGTTGGCAAGAAACCTTACCAGGTTCATGTGGGACATGACGAGTTGCTCGCGGGCATCCGGATCACCGGTCTCCTTGTAGCGACGAAACAGCTCGCGGGTTTTCTCCTTGTCCCAAGCGGTCTTACCGCTCCGGGAACGTTCGGTCATATTAGATATCCGCCTTGAGGTCGAGGGAAAGCGTCAGGGGCGCCGCGGTCTTTTCGTAGGAATCGCACACGCTTGCAAGAATGAGTTCGGCATACACGGCAGCCTGGTCATCCTCATCGACAGTCGCCTGATCGCCAAAGGTAAAGGTCATTCCCACATGAGATTCGTCGACATCGAATGTGATCGAGATGTCGTCGCAGTCGACCGCGGTACACCCAAAGATGAAGGCCTCCTCGGCAGCCATGCGAATATCCTCGATGCGATCGACGGACATAGAGCACAGGGCGCCGACGTTGGCGGCCGTCATGCGCACCAAGCGCGCGAAACGCGGATCACCGGCAACGCTCAGCGTAATGGGGCAGGTTGTTTCGCTACTCATCGCAGGACTCCTCGGAAGTCTCGGCGGGCGTATAGGTGTAATACTGAGCAGGCTTGGCTGCGGGCTTCTGAGCCGTATCTGCACCATCGGCGGCCTCGTCCTCAGCCTCACCAATCAGAACGCGCTCGGTAGGCTGTTCGGCCTCGGCGTCAGTGGCGAGCTTGCGATCGGCGTCGGCTGCAGGAGCCTTCACCTTGTTAAATAGTTTCTGCACGGCACCGGCCGCAGAGTCGGTCACGCTCGACACGGCATTGCTGGCCTCGGCCACACTGCCCGTGACCTGAGAAATGTCGCGAACGACCGCCTCAACCTCAACAAGGTTGGACGTCAGGGCGTCAACGGCAGTCTTGCTCGATTTGAGGAGCGGCTCCACCTGAGCAAGTGCCGGTGTAAGCTCATCAACGGCACCATCGAGCTTTGCCACCACGGGCTGTGCCTCGGCGAGCGTGTTGTTGAGGTCGCCCACCGTCTGGTCGAGCGAATCAACGACGGTGCGCGTCTTGCGCAGCGTGAGCGCGAGCTCGATAACAGCCCACACGCCGGCAACGGCAAGTAGCAGCAAGGCGATTTGAATGGGACTCATACAAGCCTCCCAAATGAATCGAAATACAGACGCTCTTCATGGTACCCCAAAGGGGACCGAACATGCCAAGTGTGAGATCGTGGGACAAAATAATCAGCAGCTACTTCGGAGCATTCCCGCTACGGTCGCGCTCGCTTTGCTCTACGCGCCACTCTTCCCAGCCGCGGCCGGCAGGCTGCCAAAACGCACCGCGCTCCAGCCCCTCGGGCAAATAGCGCTGATCGACCCAGCCTTCGGGATAATCGTGCGGATACTTGTACACACCGTACTCATCGCTGCCCGGGCGATGGCGATCGCGCAGGTAGCTGGGCACCTCGCGAAGACCACTGCTGTGGATATCGGCCAGCGCCGCATCGATCGAGGCCTCGCACGCATTAGACTTAGGCGCCAGGCACACATAGAGCGCAGCCTGTGCCAGGTTGATGCGACACTCGGGATAGCCAATGACCTCGGCAGATGTAAATGCGGCATGTGCCACCAGCAGCGCCTGTGGATCGGCATTGCCAACATCCTCGGAAGCCTGAATCATGATGCGTCGGGCGATAAACTTGGGATCCTCCCCCGCATCGATCATGCGCGCAAGCCAGTAGATCGTGGCATCGGGGTCGCTACCGCGCATAGACTTGATGAACGCGCTGATAATGTCATAGTGCATGTCGCCGTTTTTGTCATACGAAAAACCTCGGCGTGGATTGGCAATCTTAACGTCATCCACGGTGATGGGATAACGCTCCCCCGCCGCCGGCGCTGGCGTTCCCTCGGTATCGGGACGCGTGACGGCAATCTCGCTCGCAAGCTCAAGGGTCGTCAGAGCCGAGCGCGCATCACCCGCGGCCAGCGTACAAATGGTCTTGACGGTATCCTCATCGGCCGAGAACTTACCGTTTAAACCCTGCGGTGCCTCGAGCGCACGCTCAATGAGCGTGGCGATATCCTCGTCTTTCAAGTGCTCAAGCTCTACCACGCGCCCACGCGACAACAGCGCGGAGTTGACCTCGAAGTACGGATTCTCGGTCGTGGCGCCAATCATAATGACGGTACGGTTCTCAACGGCATGCAGCAGGGCATCCTGCTGTGACTTCGAAAAACGGTGGATCTCGTCGATGAACAAGATGGTACGGCGGTCATACGTATTCAGGCGCGTCTTTGCCTCGTCGATCACGCGACGCAGGTCCTTAACGGTGCCCGTCACGGCGCTGACCTCGACAAACTCACTCTTGGTATGGTTGGCGATAATGTGGGCCAGCGTCGTCTTGCCCGTACCGGCCGGCCCGTACAGAATCACACTCGATAGCACGTCATGCTCAATCGCCGCACGCAACCATGAGCCCTTACCGACGGCCTTTTGCTGGCCCACATACTCGTCAAGCGAATTGGGACGCATGCGCACCGCAAGCGGCGCATTCTGAAAGGAACGCTCACGCGTCGAAGCAGAAAAAAGGTCGTCCATAGCCATCCCGTACATCAATCAAAAACGTTTTCCACGAACAGTATACCGAAAAGATACGAACTACCGTTCGTTAATATAGGTACGATGCGGAAACTCCAGACCGGGGAATAGCTTGCTCGTCAGCTCGCAGAAATAGCCGTCCGTCATGCTCGCGATGTAATCCACCACGGCTTGATCCTTGTCGTCCTGCCAGGCATAGGTACGATCGTAGTAGGAAAGCTGCTGCTCAATGCGCGAAATATGGTGCTTAAAGATATAAGAGGACTCGTCGCCACTGTTTAGATCCCGCAGGCAACGGTCGTAGAGCTTTTCAAACGCCTCGCGCAGCTCCTCCTCGGAATCGCCTTCGATACCGCCCTTGCTATAGATCTTCTCGTAGTTCTCGCGCTTGGCTCGGCGAATTTCCTCAAACAGGTCCTCGCTCATCTCGATGCGCGGCTTACCATAGCTATGCTCAACGATATCGATGGAAGCGTGCGTGAGGATCCAGCTGTTATAGGCGCCGCCCCGACCATCGTCAAAAGCGTCGGGCGAAAGCAGACCCGCCGCGATCGCATCCTGACGGTCACGACCGACGTAGGCAAGAATATCCGAGATGCGAACGACGCAGCCCTCGAGCGTCATGGGACGCAGGTGCCCAATGGCGCCATAGCCCGTGGCGATGCAGTCCTCGACCGCCTGATCGAACTGGTCAAAGGAGCCCATATCCGACAATTCAAACACGCGTTGCTCGTACTCGCCGTTATGGCATAGCACGCCGTCGAGCGTCTGGAGCGACACGTTGCGGCCGTACAGCGCGTCGAGCACGCGGACGGACTGCACGTTATGGAAAAAATAACGACCCGTACGCTCGTGATAGATATCGTTGAGGAAACGCTCGCCGGCATGGCCAAAGGGCGTGTGGCCCAAATCGTGGCCCAAGCCAATCGCCTCGATCAAATCGCAGTTGAGGCCCAGGGCACGGCCGATATCGCGGGCAATGCGCGAGACGAGCTGCACATGAAGGCCGCGCCGCGACAGATCGTCGTTGCTGCGAAAGCTAAAGACCTGCGTTTTGCCTGCATAACGCGTGTACGCAGGAAGATGAAGAATCTTTTCGGTGTCGCGCATAAATGCCGGTCGCATGAGCGTGCCTTTGTCGGCAGCGCGATCAATACGACGAATGACCTGGTCATCGCCGCATCGATAAGGATTAACGACACCCGAGGCGCGGTCAGCGGCGATACGCTCGACCAGCTCGGGCGACAACGCCGCGGGAATACGGTCCATGCGCGCCTTAATGACGGCCGATTCTTGATTAGTTGCCATGGCATGCTCCTTAAGAAGGATGCGCAATCGGTTACGATGTGCAGCCCACGACCTCGATTATGGCAAAAATCGGCACCAAAAACGGGAGCAATGGCAGGGAGCGCGATTTTGTGATGAGGCAGGAGAGGGCAAGGACCAGGAGCGCGGCGGCAAATGCCACGATGCCACCCATAGGGTCGAGCGTGCAAAGCGCGAAAAGTGCCTTGGCATCTCCCATGCCGATGCCCGGGATTTGGCGAAGACGACGCCAGAGGGACTCAGTCAGAACGAGGGCAAGATACACGATGACGGCAAGACCTGCGTGGTCAAGCGTTGTGTTCAAACCGAGGTCGAGCCAAACGCCCGCAAACGCCGCCACGGCGCACGCGCCAGCAAGCTCATTGGGAAACCGCCGCTCACGGGCATCAACCACCGCACCGGCAAAGACGCAGATCCAAAATGGGATGTAGAACATCGTGCACCTCCATGAGCAGCTGCTCAAAAGCAAAAACAACCACAAAGGTGCACCCCCTTTGCGGTGGTTCTGGTCGTGGTTACTTGGCGCCCTGCATGACCTCGTCGAGGGTAACGTTAACGGCGTGCTGCGTGGGCACCCAGTCGACCTTCAGGAACAACGCAGCCACCGTAATGGGGATATAACTGAACATAAAGATCGGGAAGGTAAACAGGTTGGTCACCAGGCGCCACTTTTGCGCACAATGAATGTGCTTGTACTCGAAGATGGTCGTGAGCAGCGCCAGGATAAAGAAGGTCTGGTACATCATCACGAACGTCATGATAAGCGAGGCGGCACAAGCCTGCATCTCGACCTCGGTAGCCAAGAAACCATGCGAAAGGCCACCCACGATCAGGAATGTCGCATTGGCGAGCATGGAGATCAGGGACAGCAGCATGCCCGGAGCGATGGTCATAAACATGTCATATGCGGCAAAGCGATGATAGCGAAACGTCGACTTGACCAGATGCTTGCCGTAGGTAAAAAAGACCTGGTAGAAGCCCTTGGTCCAGCGCATGCGCTGTTTCCAGGACGCCTTAAACGTCACCGGCTGCTCGTCAAAGAACTCCGCCGGCGCATAACCGATGCGGATGCCGTGAATGGCGCAGAACGTGGTGAACTGGATGTCCTCGGTCAGTGTATGGAACTGCCAGCCGTGCATGCCCTCGATAACACTGGCGGAGATAAGGTAGCCCGAGCCCGAGACGGCGCAGGACGTCTTGCAGATATTACGCGCGTTGTTGAGGAAGCGGGCCTCACGCAAATACCAGGTGGCGTTGGCAGAGGAAATCCACGAGCTGCCGAAGTTCTTGGAGTTACGATAGCTCGTGACCACATGAAAGCCCTGGTCAAAGGCATCATTCATCTTGGAGACGTAATCGCGGGAGATAACATTGTCGGCATCGAAGATAAAGTAGCCCTCAAACGTGTCGGGATACTCGTTGAGAATGCGATCGAAACCAAAGTCCATGACCCAGCTCTTGCCCTTGCGGGCCAGGTCATTGCGCTCGTAAACAATGGCACCGGCCTCGCGCGCGAGCTGCGCCGTGTTGTCGGTGCAAGCATCGGCGACCACGAAGACCTCGATGAGCTCGGACGGATAATCCTGGTCCTTGATGGAGCGAACGAGGTTGGCGATAACGGCCTCCTCGTTGTGTGCTGCAATAAAGAAGGCATACCGGTGGAGTTTTTTGGCCTTGGGAGGCGCGACCTCGCCGCGGAGAGCACCGATGACAAAGAAGACCACCTGGTACAAGAAGCAGACCGTGAGCAGCGTGACGACAATCTGGTTGAAGATCACGATGGGTGTGTTGGTTTGTAAAAAGGCGAGCATGCAGGCTCCCAGGAACGTGTTACGTAAACAACCGTATATCTTACCGCAGGCTTACCGAGTTCAAGAAACCACCTAATACTGGCTAGGCTTCGAGCAGGCCGAGCTGCGGTACGATTTCGTCGCCGGCAGCAGTGCGACCAAGCGAACGCGGGGCTAAGTCGTCGAGGACGGCGGCGAGATCCCACGGCAGCTCGTCGCGGCACTCAATGCGCTCTCCCGTCACGGGATGATCGAACGCCACGCGCCAGGAATGGAGGAATTGCCTGGTCAGACCCTGATCGGCACGCGCATCGCACTTACCGTAGAGCGGATCGCCCACGCAGGCGTGGTTGATATGGCGCATGTGCACGCGAATCTGATGCGTGCGACCGGTAAACAGGTGACACTCAACGAGTGTGTAGCCGTCATCAAAGCGCGTGGAATCAAAGCGCTCAAGGACCTTAAAGGTCGTGATGGCCTGGCGCGCAAAAGGATCATCGGAAACCGCCATCTTGACACGGTCACGTGTAGAACGGGCAATGCCGGTGTTAATGGTGCCCTCATCCATGGCGATATGACCGTGAACGAGCGCAATGTAGCGGCGGTCGAGCGTGCGCGTACGGATAAGATTTTGGAGCGCGCGCTGGGTGTCGTCGTCCTTCGCCGCAAGCATAAGGCCCGAAGTGTCGCGATCCAGACGATGCACGATGCCGGGGCGATCCTCGCCCTGCACGGTGCCCAGATGGTCGATACCGCAGTGATAGACCAGGGCATTCGCGAGCGTACCGCTCTCATGACCATGCGCAGGATGGCACACCAGGCCGCGCTGCTTGGAGAGCACGATAAGGTAGTCGTCCTCGTAGCGAATATCGAGGGGAATGGCCTCGGGAATCACGTCGGTCGGGTCGTGCGGCTCAGGCAAATCGACCGAAATACGGTCGCCGGCTCGCACGGCGTACTTTTTGGACAGGCAGGTCTCGCCGTTGACGGCAACGGCGCCGCCCTCAATCAGATGCGCGCAGGCAGAGCGTGTGGGACAGCCGTCGTTGGCACCCAGATAGGCGTCGAGACGCTGACCGGTAGCATCGTCGGCAACAAGAATATGGATATCGGCCATTAGCGCTCATTCCTTTCGCGAATCTTGCGGGCGCGCTCCCCACGCTGCTTGGCTTTGCGTTTGGCGCGGGCCTCGTCACGAGCGTTGAGCTCGGCGGTCGCATCGACCTCGCGAGCGGCGGGACTTAAGAACATATAACCGATGAGCGCCAGCACGACACCGACCGTAATGCCGATATCGGCGACGTTAAAGACGGGAAAGTCGATGAAGGTGGTGGCGATAAAATCAGTCACGAAGCCAAAGACAAGGCGATCGATCGCGTTGCCGATGGCACCGCCCGCGACCATCGCCATACCAACGACCTCCAGACGAGCGAGCTGAGGCGCACGAACCAGGTACACCGCGATGGCAACGATGACGACAAGTGCCAGCACGGCAAACGCTACACCATGGCCCTCGCCCATGCTAAAGGCAGCTCCGATATTGCGGACAAACAGAAAGTCAATCACACCGGGGATAACGGTCATGTGCAGAGCATCGCCCACGGCACGAACCGCAAGCTTGGTCAGCTGGTCAACAAGCAGCACAGCCAGCGCTACCCCACCAGCAACACCCAACCGCCAACGCAAAGGCGGCGTCATATCCGCACCACGACCCAAAGAAATCCCCTACCCTCAGATAATCAAATGCCGTTTAACGCAAATAACCATCTTATATTGCCACACGCAGAGCGCACGACACATTCGCTAATGTCAGATAAATAACCAGCATAAAAGAAAGCGGCATTCCGGATAACGGAATGTCGCTTTTCTTCAGCGGAGCAAATGGGCCGAAGGCGTCAAATTCTCCCTATAACTAAAATGCCGAGTTACCGTGCCTTAAAGGGCATTCGCACACCTCTTGCAAATGTGAGCGTGGCCGTTGTACTCGCCGACGGTGGTGCGGTAGTTCCAGCAACGGTCGCAGCACTCGCCCTCGGCAGCATCGATGGCAACAGAAAGCTCCTCGCCCTGGGTAAGCTCAACATCGGAGACGATGTAGAACTCGGCCAGGTCGACGGCCTTGTCGCCGGTCAGCAGCGCATACATTTCGGCGGGAACGACCGCCTTGACGCGGACCTGCTGGCTCTTGGTGAAGGTGCCGGCGGAGCGGGCATCCTCAAGGGCCTTGGTCACGACGCTGCGGAGCTCGAGTGAAGCCTCGAGCACGCCCTCAAACTCGTTGGCCTCGTCGACCGTGATGGGCGACTTGTACCAATCGAGTAGCGCGGCGTACTTCTGGTGATCGACGCAGCCGGCGGGCGCATAGGCCATGGCCTCGTCGACCGTGTAGGACAGGATCGGCTGCAGGTCGCGCATGAGCATCGAGAAGAGCTCGGCCAGCACGGTCTGGGCGCTGCGGCGCTCGAGCGAGCCGGGCTTGTCGCAGTACAGACGGTCCTTCAGGGCGTCGAGGTACACGTTGGAGAGCTCAGTAACCACGAAGTCGTAGAGCGCACGGTAGGCGCGCGGGAACTCGTAGCTGGCGTAAGCATCGTCGACCTCGGCCTGGACCTGAGTCAGGCGGGCAACCATGAGCTTGTCGAGCGGCAGCAAGTCGGCAAAGGCGACGCCGTCGGTCTCGGGCTCAAACTGACCCTCGAGCTCAGAGAGCAGGAAGCGCAGCGTGTTGCGGAAACGACGGTAGGCATCGGACGTACGAGCGAGAATCTCATGGTCGATGGAGACGTCGGAGCTGGTGTCGACGGAGGCAACCCACAGACGGATGATGTCAGCGCCCATCTCGTCGCAGACCTTGTTGGGGTCGATGACGTTGCCGAGCGACTTGGACATCTTGCGGCCCTGGCCATCGACCGTGAAGCCCTGCGAGACGACCGCCTTGTACGGAGCATGGCCGTTGGCACCCACCGAGGTGAGCAGCGAGCTCTGGAACCAACCGCGATGCTGGTCGGAGCCCTCGAGATACACGTCAGCCGGGTACTCAAGCTCGGGTCGATACTCGCAGACGGCCTTCCAGGACACGCCGGAGTCCCACCACACGTCGAGAATGTCCTTATCAGCCTTGAGGTGATGGCCGCCACACTTGGGGCAAACGCAAGCCTCGCCCAGGTAACTCTCGGGAGCGTCGGTGAACCAGGCGTCGGAGCCCTTCTCGTGGAAGAGCTTGATGACGGCGTCGAGCGTGGCGTCGTTCATGACCTTCTCGCCGCAGTCGGCGCAAGTGTAGCTGGGGATAGGCACGCCCCAGTTGCGCTGACGGCTGATGCACCAGTCGGGACGCTGCTCGACCATGGCGCCGATGCGGTTGGCGGCGTGAGCCGGATACCACTTGACGTTCTCGCGGACCTCTTTGCCAGCCTGCTCGCGCAGACCGGTCTTGTCCATCGAGACGAACCACTGGTCGGTAGCACGGAAGAGCACCGGGTGCTTGCAGCGCCAGCAGTGCGGATAGCTGTGCGTGATCTTCTTCTCGAGGACCAGGGTGCCGCGCTCGCGCAGGAACTCGATGATGTGCGGGTTGGCCTCGTCGGTATCCATGCCGCTGAAGGGGCCGCCGGTGCCAAACTCCTCGCCGGTGTAGAACTTGCCGTCGTCATCGACCGGCATGCAAATGTCGG
>CALJCO010000093.1 GCA_938023905.1 uncultured Collinsella sp.
CCAGCGAGCGCGCCGCCTCGGCCTGGCCGGGATCGATGGACTCGATGCCGCCACGCAGGACCTCCATCATATAGGCGGTGGAGTTGAGCGAGATGGTGACGAGGCCGGCAGTGAAGGTACTCCAAATCTGGTTGGCCTGGGCGGTCTCGAAGCCCATGCCGCGCAAAACGGTGAAGCCCGCGTAATAGATGAGCAGGCCCTGGACCATCATGGGCGTTCCGCGCACGATGGTGGAGTAAACGGTCGCAAAGCCGCGGCCGATGCTCTTAAAGAAGCGCACCAGATCGTTATCCACGCGGTCAAACGTCTGAATGCGCAGGAACACAAAGAGCAGCGCCAAGAAGAAGGCGATGACCGTGCCGAAGGTGGCAAGCGCGATGGTGATCTCGATACCGCGAATGAAGAAGTCGCCGCTCTTGTAGGTCATGTAGACCAGGCTCGACAAAAAGTCGCTGGGGTTGGAGTCCGAGACAATGCTCACCTGTACCAGGTCGATAAACGACATGACGCAGCGGTCGATGAAGAAGATCGCCGCGATGGCAACCACGACATAGCTGCCCAGGCGCGCGCCGCGACGGCAACGCTCGGATGCAAACGGCGACTTTTGGCGATAGTCATTCCAATGCATGAGCTTGGTGACGAGCGCTGCCGCCGATACGACAATCCAAGCCCACAGAATCGCCCAGAGGCAGTCCTGGAAAACACCCGTGGGCGCCAAGAAGCTCAGCGGCGTGGGGTTGCGCTGACTAAACGCCAGACCGAGCGCCGCGATAGCGCTCGTGCCCAGATACACATAACGGTGGTCGGCCTTGATAAAGGAGGCCAGACGATTGATGGTTTTCATGCTGCCTCCCTATGCCGGCTGACGGTCGAGGCACGCGTCCCACATTTGGTCGCGCTCCTCCTGGCTGATGCCCTTGAGCGTCTTATCGATAAGTTTGAGCAGTTTGTCCGATCCCTTGCGGCAGCCGACGTTTGCCGCGACCTCCTGCTTAAAGCCCTCGCCCTCGGCAAAATGAATGGGGACAATGCCCGGGTTTTGGGCCATATAGCCCTTCTCGTTCTCGGTGTTGTAGGTCACGGCGTCGCACGTGCCCTGCAGCAGATTCGAGAACACCGTGGGGACCGAATCGACCGGGTTTTTGTGCACAACGCCCGGAATCTCGTCGATGACGGTATCGAGCATCGTGTCCTTTTGGCCGAGCACCGTGGCGCCACTGAAGTCGCTGAGCTTGGTGGCGTTCTGGTAGGGCGAGCCCTCTTTTACGAACAGGCCAAAGTAGCCAATGAAGTACGGGTCGGAGAAGCCGACCGACTCCTCACGCTCGGGCGTAGCGCTCATGCCGGCGATGATGAGGTCGATCTGGCCGTTGTTGAGCGAATCGATAAGGCCCGAGAAGCTCTGCTTGACGGCAACGGGCTCGCCACCGAGGGCCTTGCAGACGATCTTGGCGATCTGCACGTCGTAGCCATCGGCATAGGCGCCCTGCACGTTGTCGATGGGAATGGTGAACTCGCTGGCCTCGGAAACCTGCCAGTTGTACGGGGCGTAGGCCGCCTCCATGCCAATGCGGATCTTATCCTTGCCGATAACGGAATCGGACAGGTCATCGCGACCGCCGCCCGTCGTGGGCTGGACCACCTTGAGTGTGGACGGACGCTGGCAGCCGGCAAGCGCGCCGGCGACAACGGTTGCGCTCGCAGCGAGGGCGCTACCCAAGAAGATGCGACGACTGCACACCGGCTGTGGATGCGCGTCGCGTTGTAGTCGAGGTTGCATCTGATGCCTTTCCTATGTCGTTTTGCTGACAACAAGACAGGATAGTACGGCATCGGCACCGATGGGGCGTTCGCAGAAAATTTTCGAAGCAAAAGCCCCCTGCCGAGTGTGGCGGAGGGCATTCGCTGCGGAATGTGACAAAGGGACTGTCCCTTTGTCACATTTAGAGTAGGGGTAGTCGTTGGGGACGTTCTTAAACGACTAGTTGCTGGGGACAGTCCTTGCCGATTCGCCGGCTCGCCGGCCGGGTTGGCGAGGACTGTCCCTGGCGGCACTCATTTAAATCTGTCCCCAATGAGTGATTTTTAGAGCAACGTGACGCTAAAGGCGCGCTTGTCGGTAGCACCCGGCGCCAGCGTAATGGTGTTGACCTTGTGCTCAAAGACGTCGTCCTCGGTGTCCATGGTGGTGTGACCGGTCCAAGGCTCGAGCGCCACAAACGGAGCATCGTTGGCGGCAGACCACACGCCGATGTACTTAAAGCCCTCAAAGTCGATCTTGACGCCGTGGCCCGACTTGCGTCCGCGCAGCGTGAGCGTGGAACCCGGGGTATCGGTGAACATGATGGCATCGTTATCGAAGCTGCGGTGCGTGATGGGCAGCACGTCAGAGTTATCGGGCGCCTTGTAGCTACCCTCAAACGTCATGAGGCCATCGGGCGTGATGATGGGAGCCTCGTTGGTCCAAGCCTCGGTAAACGCCAGCTCGTAATCCTCGAATGCCTCGTCCTCGGCACCGGGGGCGGGCACGTTAAATGCAGGGTGGCCGCCCACCGAGAACGGCAGGTCCACGTCGCCGGTGTTCGTAACGGCAAAGGTCTGGGTAAGCGTGGCGTCGCCGGTCAGGGCATAGGTCATGTTGAGCTTAAAGTGGAAGGGGAACGCCTTGAGCGACTCAGGCGTGTCAGTGATCTCGTAGGTGACAGACGAGCCGTCCTCAGAGACCTCGACCAGCTTGTGCTCGACGATGCGCGCGAGTCCGTGGCGCGGCATCTCGCAGGTGCCGGCCGCAGACGTTGCCGTGTTGTTGCGCAGCGATCCCACGATGGGGAACAGAATCGGCGCATGCTTGCCCCAAAAGGCGGGGTCGCCCTGCCACAGATACTCGTTGCCGTTGAGGGCAAGGCTCGTGAGCTGGGCACCCATGGAATCGATGGCCGCGGTGAGGCCGCCGCGCTTGATGGTAGTGACGGTGGACATGTTACTTCCTCCAAAAGTAAACAATAGTGTCGAGGGCTATTGTCCCACTCTTGGCGGCAAGGAGAAGCGACAGGCACAGTTATTGAACGATTGCGTAAAGGTCGAACCCGCCCTGCGGCGTGCTGTCGACCGTATCGGGCGCCTGTGAATTAAAACTCACCGGAACCATGCGCTTTGAGGCACGGTAACGCGTGCCGTCGGTGGCGACGGGCGGCTCATCGACCGTGAGCTCGTAGTCGCCGGGCTTGAGCTCGATGCCGTCACCTTCGGAATTAACGTATTGATACTCGTCGATTGCTTGTCCCTTGAGCGTGCGGCCCACGATATGGATGAGCATTTGGCTATCGCCGCGCGCGGTATCCCACGTCGCGCCGTCCTTAACCTCGACCGACACATGCACCGAGCGCGTGCGGCTGAGCGATTGCTCGACAGACATCTCGACCTTGGCGGCGTCTTTGCGCTGTTGCTCCACGTGGCTCCAGACATTTCCGATCGCCGAGCAAGCGATGACGCCGGCCATGAAGGCGATGAGGATGGGGCCGAGCGGTGAGCGGCGGGCCGCGTCTTCCTCGCGAGCCAGGTTGGGGCGACGCGTGGGGGCGGGCGCCTGGGCACCCTGCGCGGGCACGTCGAGAATGCTGAAGGATGCCGTGCTGTCGGGGTCGATGGTATGGCGCGGCTGCGGGGTCTTTGCCGGCGAGATCGACATGTCGGCTGGCTCGCCGAGCGTGGCCGTAGCATCGGCTTTGGCCTCGTCTGCCTCGGCTTGGGCCCAAGCCTGCTCAAAGGTTAGGGGCTTGGCGGCATCGGAGGCGGCGTCAGGCTCGACAGCGGCATCGTTGCCGGTCTCGTCCTCGTCGCTCGACACGTCACGCGGCGCGGGCTCGTCCCACTCCTCGTCCGGAGCCTCACCCTCGCTATACCACCATTCAAAGTTATCGATATCCATACGGGGCGCCCCCTTGGCCTCGCAAATAAACACTTGCCAGCCTTATACCCCCAGATGGCACGGCGGCTCGCATGGAATGTAACAAAGGGACTATCCCTTTGTCACATTTTGCGTTTAGCCGTGGGCGATCTTGTTTCTCAGCAAGAAGTCGACCGCCCCTACGATTCTGATGCCGTCGATGTCTGTTGGATGCTCACCATCCCTGACGATCAGGATCTTCTCGTACGAATCAGGGATTTTTCCCAGCGTGTTTAGTTTGAGCGGTCGCAGCTCGCGCTCTCTGGTCGCCTCGGCATCGATCCGTTCGGTAACCTGGATATATTTACGGTCCGATCCCTCGCCGATTGCGACAAAGTCGATTTCCCCCGCGCGCAGATGGCCGCAAAACACTTCGTATCCTTCAAAGACAAGCTGGTTGTAGATAACGTTCTCGAGCATCCTTCCGCTATCGCTGCCTCTATATCCGTCAAGATAGCTGCGGATTCCCGTATCGGCTATGTAATATTTACCGCCTGTCTTGAGAAGCTCCCGCCCCTTGACGTCATACCTTTTTACCTTGGTAAACAGGTACGTCTCTTCCAGAGCGTCAATATACGCCGACACCGTCGATGCGTTGGTCTTACCGCCCGATGATTCGTTGAGCGTCCCTACGATTTTGTTGACCGAGGTTTGATTGGAGATGTTGTCTGCCAGATACGCACAGAGCCGCTCGAGAACGTCGCGCTTGGTGATAGCTCCGCGACCTCTACGCGTCGCGCGCAATAGGATATCGCGCGCGACAATCGTCTGATAGAGGCTGCGGATGTAGTCGCGGCACGGTTCGCGTCTTGGCTCGTCATGAGCCAGAAACGGCATGCCGCCATAGGTTATGTACTGCTCGAGCACGGTGTTTGAATTAAGGCGATCGCCCGTCTTGGAAACGAGCTCGGACCTCTCGTCAAGCCCTTCGGCAACGACCGCATCGATCGAGCGAAAATCAAGATACTCGCCAAACGTGAGCGGCTGCATCTTGACCTCGATATACCGGCCCGAGATAAGCGTTGCAAGCTCGCTCGATAGCAAAAAAGCATTGGAGCCCGTGACATAGATATCGCACGGCAAATCGATTCGGAGCGAGTTAACCGCCTTTTCCCAGCCCTCGACATTCTGGAGCTCGTCAAAGAACAGATAGGGGCGATCGACACCGTCAACGCGCTCCCGAACCATGCGATAAAACGTCAGGTAATCTGTAATCCCCGCATACTCTAGAGATTCCATCTTAAAGGTCAGCAAACGCTCGGCCGGCACCCCCTGTTGCGCCAGGTGCTCCCTCATCATGTCCAATAACGTGGATTTGCCGCAACGGCGTATACCCGTCACGATTTTGATGAGGTCGGTATCCTGAAAAGCAATGAGTCGATCAAGATAGCGGCTTCGGCGAACGATGTTCATAGAGTCTCCCTAGCGCCCGGCCAGACGTAACATCTTATAAACTTGCAGATTTTACAAGTTTATAAGATGTTACCTTACAAACTTGCAAATAATGCGAGTTTATAAGAAATGAGCCGCCTCCTCCGCTTTAAAACAAACTCGCGGTGCCGCTCGTCAATGTGACAAAGGGACTATCTCTTTGTCACATCGAAGTTGCGGTGGAATAGTTCCCGTTTGTGCGATTACTCAGGCTATTTAGGAACTATTTCACCGCGAGTTATTTGAGGACAACGGGGACTTGGATGCAGCAGAAGTCTTCTTGGTGGGACTCGTCGTAGCTCGTGGTATCGAGGTAGCAAAAGTCGAAGGCGTTGCCGATGGGCTGGAGCGCGTGCTCGTCCATGCAGGCAACGATGGCGCGGATGCCCTCGGGCTCGTACGGCATACCCCAGCGGCTCATGCACAGATACGTGCCCTCGGGCAGCACTTCGATGCCGATCTCTGCCAGCTCGGCGGGATCGCTCGGCAGTAGCCCCTCGGCACCGCGCGGCAGCACGGCAAAGGAGCCGGCGCCGGCGATGGGGTCGTCAGAATGCAGTGCCTCGCGACGCAGCATGGCGCCCCAACCGCGCATGGGGCGCGTACCCGTGAGCGCACGCATGCGCAGGATGGCCCGCATGAGCGTGGGATGAAGCATCGGGCGGCCGCGCTCGATATCGGCCGGGAACTCCTCAAAGACCACGAAGCGGCGCTCGAACTGCTTGAGCTCCGGCTTGCCCTCGCGCTCGCGCCAATAGACCGCCTCGTCATAAAAACTCAGCCGCTCCTGAACGCTCGCACGCTCGGCTTTGAGCCCGGCGATCTGCTCGTCGAGCGCCTGCACCCGCGAGCGCAGGTGATCGGTCATCTCTCCGATGTCGAACGTCGAGGTCAGGCGGTCAATCTCGTCGAGTTCGAGCCCTAGGTCGCGCAGCATGCAGATCAGACGCATGAGCGGGATCTGCGTGGGCGAATAGAAACGGTAGCCTTTTTCGTTAACCACGGCGGGCTTAAACAGGCCGATCTTGTCGTAGTAGATGAGCGTTTGGCGCGAAACGTTAAACAAACTCGCCATCTCGCTAATCGCATACATGCCCGTCTGCATAGGTCCTCCCGACACATCCTTTTTGCGCACAAAGCCCGCCGCCCACAGGGGCAGCGGGCTCAAACACTACTCGTATCCTACCCTAAAGACGCCTATGACCAGCGCTTATAGTTTGCGCATGACACGCCGACGGCCTCGAGCGCCTTGGCGGCGATGTGGTGCACCGCGTCATCGAGCGTGGCGGGGCCGTTGTAAAACGTGAGCATGGGCGGCATGAGCATGACGCCCGGTACGCGCGCAAGGCGCGCCATGTTGTCGACATGAATGGCGCTGAAGGGCGTCTCGCGCACCATGAGCACCAGGCGGCGCTGCTCTTTCATCTGCACGTCGGCCGCACGCAGCAACAGATTGTCGCTGTAGCCGCTCGCGATGCCGGCGAGCGTCTTCATGGAGCACGGGGCCACGATCATGCCGTCGACCGGATAGGTGCCGCTTGCGATGGCGGCGCCGATGTTCTTGTTGTCGTAGACCACATCGGCATGCGTGGCAAACTCGTCGAGCGTCATGCCGAGCTCCTGCTCGATGGTGATCTCTCCCCCGCGCGTGACGACAAGCGCCGACTCGGCACCGGCCTGACGCAGGCATTTGAGGCACTCAAGACCCAGCGCGGCACCGCTAGCACCAGACACGCCAACGACAATGCGACGGGGACGGACAGAAGACTCAGGCATGACGGCTCCTTAACTACTTGGTAGGGCTACTTACTAGAAAGCAATCTCCTTGGCCCACTTGTCTGTGTCGATCTCCATGAACTGCGAGCGAATGAAGTTCTTCTTGAGGTCGAACGGGACCGTGCAGTCGAAGATGGCCTTGCAGGCGATGCCGTGCTCGCGGATCGTGGGGTCGAACGCGGGGTCGTTGGACGGATCGAGCACGTGGCAGTGGCAACCGGGGATGGTGATGAGGTCCACGTCGGCCTGGAAGCGCGTGGTCATGGCCCACATCACGTCGCTCATATCGAAGATATCGACATCCTCGTCAACAAGGATGACGTGCTTGAGCTCGGAGAATGCCGAGAAGGCGAGCATGGCGGCGTTGCGCTGACGGCCCTCGTCATTTTTGCTCGACTTCTTGAACTGCATGATGGCAACGAACTTGCCGCCGCCGCAGGGGGCAGCGTGGACGTTGAGCAGGCGGCCCGGGATGGCGGTCTCGACCATCTTGTAGATGGATGCCTCGGTGGGGATGCCGGCCATGGACACGTGCTCGTGCGAGGGACCGATGCAGCTCTCCATGATGGGATTGACGCGCGTGGTGACGGCGGTGATCTTGATCACCGGGCAGACCTTGGCGCCACCGGTGTAGCCGGGGAACTCGGGCATGGCGTAGCCGTGGCCGTTGACGTCCTCGTTGATGGTCTCGTCGTGCATGAGGTAGCCCTCGAGCACATACTCGGCATTGGCGATGCACTTCTGCGGAACGGTGACGCAGTCGGCAAGCTCGACGGCGTGGCCGCGCAGGGCGCCGGCGATCTGCAGCTCGTTAAAGCCGAGCGGCGTGGTGGGCGCCTCGAAGCCACAGCACATGTACACGGCGGGGTCCAGACCGATGGAGATGGAGATGGGCATGTCTTCGCCGCGCTGGCAGTACTCGTCAAAGAACGCGCCAAGGTGACGGCTGCCCGGAGTGATCCACATGGCGAGCTTGTCCTTGTCGACGCAGGAGAAGCGGTGGATGGTCACGTCGGACTGGGAGCCGTCGGGGCTCGTGCCATAAGCGAGGCCCATGGTGATGTAGGGGCCGCCGTCGACGGGCGTGTTGGTGGGAGCGGGAACGATCTTGCGCAGGTCAAAGCCCTCGTCGGTCGCCTTGTACACGACCTCTTGGCAGTCGACGTGCGCACCCTCGGCGATCTGCTCGGGCGCGATCAGGTTCTCGAAGCGCTTGCCGATCTCGAGGCCCAGGTGCTCCTCGTCGAGGTCGAGCAGGGCGGCAACGCGCTTGCGGCTGGCAAGCATGCCGATGCAGACCTTGGCATCGTCAAAGCCCTTGACGTTGTTGAAGACCATCGCCGGGCCCTCTTTGGTCGGACGCATAACGGTGCCGCCGGCACCGACGCGACGATAGACGCCCGAGACCTCGGCGTCCGCGTCGACCTGGGTGTCGGTCTCGAGCAGCTGGCCCGGCATCTCGCGCAAAAAGTCGAGCGCGGAGCGCAGATCGTGGATCTGGGAAGCATCGGTAGTGGACATAGCGTGCTCCTTTCGGGAGAGTGTCCGGCGGCGGGAGTGCCGCCGGCTTGGTAACGTAATGGGGCCGCAGCGCTCATAGATGGGGCGCTCGGGCACTCGCAGTTCAAGCACTCGGCTAATTACAGCCAAGCACTCGACTGCTTACATCAGGCCAAAGAGGTGGAACCAGGCGGCCTCGACCAGCACGACGATAAAGACGACCGCAGTGAGGGGAATGCCCATGCGCATAGCCTCTTTGGAGGTGTAGCCGCCAGCGTCCTTGCCCTCGCCGATAAGGATCGGCAGGTTATGGAACGGCAGGATGTAGTGGATGTTGATGGACGTAAAGACGATGAGCGCCACGGCGAGCGGGCTCACGCTGGAGCCGGCCGCAAAGCTGATGAACGCCGGCACGCACACA
Organism: uncultured Collinsella sp.; assembly: GCA_938023905.1. Lineage (GTDB taxonomy): Bacteria > Actinomycetota > Coriobacteriia > Coriobacteriales > Coriobacteriaceae > Collinsella. The sequence continues at coordinate 9,075 of CALJCO010000093.1, forward strand.
CCGAGCACGGCCATGACCGAGCCCATGAACATGTGGATGATCATGGAGAGCGCGGCGACGAGCAGGGCGAACAGGAAGATGTTCTCGGGCACGGAGCTGGGAAGCACGACATCGGCGATCCAGGCGTTCATGCCGGTGGCACCGCCCACGGAACCCACGGCCATGGCGGCCGTCAGGAACATGAGGGACTTGATGTCGACAGCGTTCCAGCTGGCAGGAGTGAGAACCTCGCCGATGATGGGCATGGCGAGCGCGACACCGATGGCAAGTGTCACCCAGCCGATGTAATCGCCCGAGACGGTAAGCCACAGCGCGATGGCGATGACAAGCCACACGATGGTGCGGATCTCCTTGACGGAGAGCTTGCCGAGCGCGGCCTGCTTGGCCACGATCTGCTCGCGATCGTAGACGAGCTCCTTGCTGGGCTTAAAGAGGAAGAGACCCAGGAACAGGGTGCACAGCAGCGCGACCAGCATAGGCACGCTCATGTACAGGAACCAGTCGACAAAGGACGGGCCCATGCCGCCGGCCTCGGCGCTGTACTGCGCGACGAGCGGGTTGAGCGTGGAGTCGCCCGTCAGGAAGAACATGGAGCCCGGGGCAGCAGCGGCAAACACGAGGAAGCCGAGCTTGCCGCGGTCGTCGTCACCGTAGCCGGCGGACTCGGCAATGACCGAGACGACGGCGAGGATGAGGAAGGCGCGGGGGAACGGATGCGGGATCAGCAGCGACAGCACAAAGGTGAGCGCGAAGATTGAGATGATGAGCGACTTGGCATCGCGCACGAACTTGAGCATAAACGCATAGGCGATGCGCTCGCCCAGGCCCGACTCCTTGACCGCGCTGGCGATGAGGTAGGCGCCGATGACGAGCCACATGGTGGCTTTGGTCCACGAGCTAAACGTGGAGGCGACCGTCGCCGAGATGCTCGCGGCACCCGTGTCGTCCACGCACACCTTGAACAGAACGAGCAGCGCGCAATAGAGCAGGCCCACAAAGCCCGGCTGTGCCACGCCACACGCCCAGAACACCACCGTGGCAAGCGTCAACGCCAGACAGGTCTGACCGCCGGCCGTAAGCTCGACCGTCGAGCTCAGCTCCACCAAAGGAAGAAACTTCACCAGCAAAAAGACAACGATACCCAGCACAAAGCCAATTTCGCGCTTGGTGATCTTAAACGCCTTCTTTTCCGCTTCCATCTCCCCACCTTTCTTGTTGGGGGCGCTCCGGATTCGCGGCCACGTTGCCACTTAAAAAGGGGCGCCCGTTATCGGACACCCCTTACGTTGCGCTGTGTTGTGGCAATACAGTCAAGCGGATTTTTTTGGATGAGAAGCGATCCCCTGGACAAAAACCATCACAACATTCGACGCTTTTCCTCGTTTTCGAGATTTTCGTCGAATGTTGCGACGGTTTGGATGTGGCAACGGGACTGTCTTTTTTCACATAGCAAGGGCTGTGCGGATGGAGGGGACCTCCAGAGCCTCGCGGAGCCAGGGGGCCAGCTGCTCGGGGTGACCCTGCAGATAGCCTTTGAGCTCGGAGGGCGCCACGCGGCGCACCTCCGAGATCTCCTCTTGGTTGATATGCAGCTCGCCCGGCTCAACATGGGCTACGAACACCTCGCACCATTCGCACTCGCAGCGGCCGTCGCCGTGGTCCTCGCGGTACACCACGTGTCCGAGGTGCTTGAGCTGATCGGGCTCGCGCGTGATGCCAAGCTCTTCGTTGATGCGACGTGCCGTGGCGGCCGCGACGTCTTCCCCGGGGAGCGGATGGCCGGCACAGCCATCGGCCAGCACCCCGCCCCACAGGCGTTTGAGCGGGCTGCGACGACAGAGCAGCAGGCGCGCGTCTTCGCCCTGGCCCTCGACCAGAAGCGTCAGAAATGCCTGATGCAAGATTCCCTCGCCGGTATGGGCCTCGATGCGGTCGACGGGGCCAAGCGCCTCGCCGGTCGCGGCATCGACCGCCACGACCTCGGCGCCTGCGCCGCCCTCATCCCAGCCGGCGCGCAGAATGCGGGCTGCGGCCTCCTCGAGCGCGGCGATGAGTTCCTTGGTGGTATCGAGCATGCGCTTCAGGTCGTCCCCGCTCGCCTGTTCAACATGAAAACCCGTGCTTGCAACTACCGGCACACTAAAGCGCGTGGCCAGCGCCGCTGCGATATCGTGCGCCGGGATCTCGTCTCGATGGCACGGAACGGCCAGGATGCTCACCGTCGCCGTACGGCCGGGCTCGGGACGCGGAATGGCCTGTGCCGTGGCGCCCAGGTGCGCAAATTCCGGCGAGCAGGCGTAGACCGCCATGCCTCGCGGTGTCACCGTCAGCTGGGCCTCGAGCGCAAACTTGCCCTCGCCCACTGCAACCTTTGTCGTGTGCATACCCATGGGATCTCCTGTCGCCCGCGATGTACCTGAGACCATCTTCACCTGTATTGCGACTATACAGGCAAGCGCAGTCTGCGACAAAGGGGGCAGGCACCTGACGCATTCTGTTAGAGTTGCAGGGATTGAATCCCGCTTATTAATGCGACATTGGAGTTACAACCTTGACCGCCGCAACCACGCCTAAAAGTAAGTCAACCGCCGCCGCGCTCTCCCCCGCGCGCACCAAGCTCTGCCTGGCGCTGCTCGTGCTGTTGGGATTCTCGCTCGGCTGCTCCGAGTTCGTGGTCATCGGCATCGAAAGCGACCTGGCGACGGAGCTCGGCATCTCGCTTGCCACAGCGGGCCAGCTCATCAGCGTGTTCGCACTCGTCTACGCCATCGCTACGCCAGTGCTTGCGCTCAGCACGGGACGCTTCCGCCGCTACCGGCTGCTCGTGTGCTACAGCATCGTCTTTGTGCTCGGCAACCTGGTCATGGCGTTGGCGCCCAACTTCCAGGTACTGTTTATCTCGCGCATTGTCCTGGGTTCTGTCTCGGGCGCACTGCTCGCCGTGGGCGTGACGTACATCCCCGAGCTGCTGTCCCCGCAGCAAACTTCGCTTGCCATCTCGGTGGTGTACGGTGCGTTTTCCGTGGCGATGGTCTTTGTCACTTCGATCGGCAAGTTTGTGGCCGACACGCTCGATTGGCACATGGCCATGTACGGCACGCTGACCTTTGCCGTTCTAATCTGCGGAGCGCTCGTGGCGTTTATGCCGCGCGCTGGGCAGACCGATGAGCCCGCCACCTTCCGCGAGCAGGCGGGTCTGCTACGCGAGCCGAGCATCATCACCGGCATGCTCATCTTTTTGTTTGGCGTGGGCTCGGTCTACGTATTCTACGGCTACGTGACGCCTTATCTTGAGCAGGTGCTGGGTATGGGAACCGTTCAGGCGAGCACCACGCTTATGGCCTACGGCGTGTTCTGCCTGATCTCGAACATCCTGGGCGGATGGATCGACGCGCGTTTTGGCATGAAGGCACTGCTTGTGACGTTTGTGCTGCAGGCCGCGGCGTTACTCGGGCTGTTTGCCGTGGGCGGCACCATGCCGCTCGCGCTGGTCTTTGTCTTTAGCCTGGCGATGCTCATGTACCTGTTCTCGGTCTCATGCATCACGCACTTTATGGACGTGGCACGCAGCCGCCATCCCAAATCGATGGTACTCGCGAGCTCGGTAGAACCCATGGCGTTTAACGTCGGCATTTCGTTTGGCACCGCAGTAGGCGGCGCCGTGGTGAGCAGCGTTGGCATTGCCTACGTTGGCGCGGTTGGTGCCGCGTTCTCGCTTGTGGCCTGGGCGCTTACGCTGGTGACGATTAAGCTGGCTCGCTGGGAGCGCAAGCGAGCGAGGGCGTAAGCGCAGATGCGATACTCGAGCTCGATGATGGCGATCGAAAGGAAACCGCATATGCAACGTGTACTGTTTATCTGCCATGGGAACATCTGCCGCTCGACGATGGCTGAGTCGGTGTTTACCGAGCTCGTGCGCCGCGCTGGGCGCGAGGCGGAGTTTGTCATCGATTCCGCAGCGACCTCAACTGAGGAGATCGGCAACCCGCCGCATCATGGCACGGTCGCCAAGCTGCGCGAAGTCGGGATTCCCGTCGTTGCGCACCGTGCCCGCCAGGTGCGTCGAGCAGAGTATGGCGACTGGGATCACATTGTCTATATGGATGCTGAGAACGCGCGCGGCCTGCGTCGCATCTTTGGCGACGACCCCTACGGCAAGATTACGCGCTTGCTCGATTGGACCGAGCGCCCCGGCGACGTGGCCGATCCCTGGTACACCGGCAACTTCGATGCCACCTACCGCGGCGTACTCGACGGTTGCACTGCTATGCTCGAGCAGCTGTAATCGATGAAATGCAGAGTTTTTAGAGCCATAAATCGGATGAAATGTAGAAATTTGACCTTACTCGCGCACAGCACAACGACGACAACGCCTAAGCATAGGCATAAGCGAAGTCGGAATTCCCATATACAAATCGAGCGTGGTTTTTCTCCCACTTTGAGCGTTCAAGTGCGCTCTAAACGGGAGAAAATCCACGCTCATTTTCTCGGCGGGAGATAATCCACGCTCAACTACTCGTCGACGATCTCGGCAAGCCAGACGTTGAGGGTATCGACCTCGGGGCAGCAGAACTTTGCCGTACCAGGCTCGTTGCCAGGCACGGTTCCGCCATAGCGCAGGATATCGATATAGGGAAAGCCCACATGGCAGGCCATGGCGCACATCTTGCCGCGGTCTCGGTCGAAGTCAAAAACGTCGCCCGGCTTGTGACCATGGTGGCAGCGGCACGCACCTAGCTGGTCCACGCAGCTCACGCGGATACGCGGACGCTTGCCACGCGGCGCGCCGAGCGGCTTGTTCTCGCCCGCAGGCTTGACGCCGCCCTCGCCAGCATTACTCATGGTCGATCACGTCCAAGCAGGCCTCGATGGGCAGGCCGGCCGACTTGTCCTCTTGATCGGCATTGCGCTCGATAAGCTCGGCCACCACGCGCATGGCATCGGACGTCGCGCGCTGCAGACTCCAACCTGCCATAACGCGGCCGACGAGCACTGCCGAGAACGTGTCGCCCGTACCCGGGAAATAGACCGGAATGAGCTCAAAGGGAATCGTGAAGTACTCCCCCGCTACATGGTCGTAACCGATAACCGCGTTCGTGCCATTGACCACGGCGCTCGTAATGACCACCGACTTGGCACCCAACTCGCGCACGGCGTCCACAAGGGCGCGGGCCTCATCGGGCGTGATCTGCTCTGCAATAGGCGTATCGGCGAGCAGACAGGCCTCGGTGTAGTTGGGCACCGCGTAGTCTGCGCACTCCAGCAGGTGCCGCATGAGGCCAATCGTGGACTCGGGCACGCCGGCATAGAGCTTGCCGTTGTCACCCATGATGGGATCGACGAACACCTTGGTGCCCTTTTGCGCACGGCGGTGGCAAAAGTCCGAGATGATGCGCGTCTCTTCCTCGGTCACGATAAAGCCGGTCGAGATGGCGTCGAACTCAAAGCCGAGCTCCTCCCAGATAGCGAGGCTTTGACGCACGTACTCGGTGGTGTCGTGGATGTAGAACTTGGGGTAGTTGAGCGTGTCGGACACAAGTGCCGTCGGCAGATTGTGGATACGGTAACCCATGTGCGACAGCACCGGCAGCATGGCGGAAAGCGCGACCTTGCCGTAGCCGCACATATCGTTAATCAGCAGCAGCTGAGTATTCTTCATGAGGGTCTCCCTTGTTTCGGGCGCGGCGCGGCAGCGCCACAGTGCGACTAAGTGTAGCGCAGGGGACGTTGTGAACGGGCGCTGGCACCGCAGAGGACGAATTGTTGCGGAAAGGTTACGGGAAGGAGGAAGTTAGTCGTTGGGGACGTTCTTAAATGACTAGTCGACACAAGGAGTGTCCCCAAATGCCGGCACATAAGGAACGTCCCTAAGTGCCGCTCGAACATAATAAGTTTGGTACCTTGACATTTATTTACCGTGCTCCTAAATTGGTTAGGCACAAAACAATTCAACTACCTAACTAAAGAAAGGAGCGAAGCTTAGATATGTGTGTTGAACCACTCGTCCTTCCGCATGAGCCCGGCGGTGACCCGTCGCAACCGGTAGACATACCCGAAGCGGTCAGCGCCGAAGACAAACTCGCCAAGCGCATCCTGAGCGGCCTGGGCTTTTGCGGCCATTACATGCATTTTCATGGCGGAGGCGTGTCCGGCAAGGCGCCCATCATCTGCCTGCTGGCCAAGCAACCCGGCGGCGAGATGTCGCAGCAGGAACTCGGCATGCACTTTGACCTCAAGCCGGGGTCGCTTTCCGAGATCCTGTCCAAGCTCGAGCTCAACGGCCTCATCGAGCGCAGCCGTAACCCCAAGGATCGACGGCAGCTCACCATTCGCCTGACCGAAACCGGCCGGGAAAACGCCCGCATCGACCAGGCGGCCCGCATTCGCTTTAGAGAGCAAGCCTTTAGTGCCCTCACCCACGACGAGCGCGAGCAGCTCGCCGAAATGCTCGAGAAAATCCGTGTAACCTGGGAGGAACTGGATGATTAAAACCCTCATGGGAAGCATCCGCGGCTATATGAAAGTCACCGTTGCCACGCCGCTGCTCGTGCTTGGCGAGGTGCTCTGCGAGATGCTGATTCCATTTATCACCGCCAACCTGATCGATGCCATCAAAGATGGCGCCACCGTAGCCGAGATGCTTCCCACCGCGGGCTTTTTGGTGCTCATCGCGCTGACGTCGCTTGCTTTTGGCGCCGCGGCCGGCGTCACCTGCAGCCATGCGAGCTGCGGGTTCGCCAAGAACCTGCGTCACGACCTGTTCTACAAGATCCAGACGTTCAGCTTTGCCAACATCGATGAGTTCTCGAGCTCCTCGCTCGTCACGCGCCTGACCACCGATATCAACAACGTGCAGCAGGCCTTTATGATGATCATCCGTATCGCCGTGCGCGCGCCGCTGGTATTGATCTTCGCCTTTACCATGGCGTTTATCATGGGCGGCAGCGTCGCCATGGTCTACCTGGTCATCATTCCGCTGCTGGGCTTTGGACTGTTCTTTATCATCTTTAAGGTGCGCCCCATCTTCTCGCGCGTGTTCCACAAGTACGATGCCCTTAACGAGTCCGTCGAGGAAAACGTCACCGGCATGCGCGTGGTCAAGAGCTATGTGCGCGAAGACTTTGAGAAGGAGAAGTTCGCGACCGCCGCGCGCGACGTCCAGATGGACTTCACCCGCGCCGAGAAGCTGCTCGCCTTTAACAACCCCATGATGAACATCTGCGTCAACGGCGCGTTTGTCGTCATCATCTACCTGGGCTCCAAGCTCATCATCACGAGCCAGGGCACGCTGTTCGACGTGGGCCAGCTCTCCTCGACCTTTACCTATGGTTTCCAGATTCTCATGAGCCTGATGCAGCTGTCGATGATCTTTGTCATGGTGACCATGGCCGACGAATCGGCACACCGCATTGCCGAGGTGCTGGCCGCCGAGCCCACGATCGCCGATCCCGCCGAGCCCGTGCTCGAGGTTGCCGACGGTTCCATCGACTTTGACCACGTGAGCTTTAAGTATTCCAAGCATGCGAAGCGCCAGGCGCTCGACGATATCGACCTGCACATTACGAGCGGCGAGACCATCGGCATCATCGGCGGCACCGGCTCGGCCAAGTCCACACTCGTTAACCTCATCGCCCGCCTGTACGACACCACCGAAGGCGCTGTGCGCGTGGGCGGCGTGGACGTGCGCGACTACGACCTGGACGCGCTGCGTCACCAGGTCGCCATGGTGCTGCAGAAAAACGTGCTGTTTAGCGGCACCATCGCCGAGAACCTGCGTTGGGGCGACCCGAACGCCACCGACGAGGAAGTCCGCGAGGCAGCGCATCTGGCCTGCGCCGACGAGTTTGTCGACGGTTTCCCCAAGGGCTACGACACCTGGATCGAACAGGGCGGCTCTAATGTTTCGGGCGGTCAGAAGCAGCGCCTGTGCATTGCACGCGCCCTGCTGCGTCGCCCCAAGATCTTGATCCTGGACGACTCCACCAGCGCCGTCGACACCAAGACCGACGCCAAGATCCGCGCAGGGCTGGCAAGCTATCTGCCCAACACGACCAAGCTCATCATCGCCCAGCGCATCAGCTCCGTGCAGGACGCAGACCGCATCATTGTCATGGAGGGCGGCCGCATCGCACAGATCGGCAACCACGAAGAGCTGCTCAAGACGAGCGAGATCTACCGCGAGACCTTTACCTCGCAAAACAAGATGTCTGCCGAGGGCGAAGGGGCCGTCGAGGCCGACACCGAGGCATCCGCAACGCAAGCTCAGACCCAGGAAGGAGGCGAGGCACATGAGTAAGGCAACGACCGCCGAGCGCGCGCTCAACCGTAAGGGCGGCACCATGTCGCGCCTCATCAAGACGCTCTTTGGCTTCTATCCCGTGCTTTTGCCCCTTGTCGTCGCCGGCGTGGTGCTCTGCGCCATCATCAACTCCATCGGCGCGACCTTCCTGCAGAGCGCCCTGCAAATTATTAGCGAATCGTGGCAGTCGGGCGATTGGGAAGCCGCGCAGCCCAAGATTCTGCAGCTCGTGACCACCCTCGCCTGCATCTACGGCGTCGGCGTCCTGTCCTCGCTCTTCTGGAACCGCGCCATGGCTATCGTCACGCAGGGCTCGCTCGAGAAGCTGCGCGAGATGATGTTCAACCGCATGCAGGACCTGCCGATCCGCTACTTCGACACGCACCAGCGCGGCGATATCATGAGCCACTACACCAACGACATCGATACGCTGCGCCAGATGATCAGTCAGTCGCTGCCCAACCTGCTCATGACGATCATCATCATTGTCACGGTGTTCTTTATCATGCTGTACTACAGCGTGTGGATGTGCCTGGTCATCATCGCCGGCGTCGCCTTTATGACCTTTATGACCAAGCTGCTCGGCTCCAATTCCGCGCGTTTCTTCATTGCGCAGCAGACCGAGCTCGGCGTGGTCGAGGGCCATATCGAGGAGGTCATGAACGGCCAGAAGGTCGTCAAGGCGTTCTGCCACGAGTCTGCCGCCGAGGCCGATTTTGACGAGCGCAACGAGAAGCTCTTCGAGGTCTCGCAAAAGGCCAACATGTACGCCAACATCCTCATGCCCATCCTTATGAACCTGGGCAACCTGCTCTACGTGCTGGTGGCCCTTGCCGGCGGCATTTTCCTGGCACTGGGCGTGCCCAACCTGAGCATCTCGGGCATGGCGCTGTCCATCGCCGTCGTGGTGCCGTTCCTCAACATGACCAAGCAGTTCTGCGGACAGATCGGCCAGATCTCGCAGCAGATCAACGCCGTGGTCATGGGCCTCGCCGGCGCCGACCGCATCTTTGAGCTCATCGACGAGAAGCCCGAGGCCGACGAAGGCTATGTGACGCTCGTCAACGCACAGGTGAACCCCGAGACTTGGGAGTTCGAGGAGGCTGACCACCACACCGGCATGTGGGCATGGAAACATCCGCACCGCGCAACCGGCGAGATCGAGTACGTACCGCTGCGCGGCGACCTGGTCATGGACAACGTCGACTTTGGCTACACGCCCGACCACGAGGTGCTGCACGGCGTGTCCGTGTTTGCCAAGCCGGGCCAGAAGGTCGCGTTTGTCGGCGCCACCGGTGCCGGCAAGACGACCATCACCAACCTCATCAACCGCTTCTACGACATCGCCGACGGCAAGATCCGCTACGACGGCATCAACGTCAACAAGATCCGCAAGGCCGACCTGCGCCGAAGCCTGGGCGTCGTGCTGCAGGACGTGAACCTGTTCACCGGCACCGTGATGGATAACATCCGCTACGGCAACCTGGATGCGACCGACGAGGAGTGCATCGCGGCGGCCAAGCTCGCGGGCGCGGACGACTTTATCACCCGCCTGCCCGACGGCTATGACACCATGCTCACCGGCAACGGCGCCCAGCTGTCACAGGGCCAGCGCCAGCTGATCTCGATCGCCCGCGCTGCCGTCGCCGATCCGCCGGCAATGATTCTGGACGAGGCAACGAGCTCCATCGACACCCGCACCGAGGCCATCGTGCAGGCGGGCATGGATAAACTCATGGAAGGCCGCACGACGTTTGTCATCGCACACCGCCTGTCCACCGTGCGCAACTCTGACGCGATCATCTGTCTGGACCACGGCCGCATCATCGAGCGCGGCAACCACGACGAACTGATCGCCAAGCGCGGGTATTACTACCAGCTGTACACGGGAGCGTTTGAGCTGGAGTAGGAACGGTTACTGACGGAGGGTGCCCCGGGGCGTCGGGGTAATTCCTCCGTGCTCAAACATTCTCGCTTTGCTGCGAAACTGCGCGCGGGACGATATGTGGGCGCTCAGCACCGGGGACTGCGTTGTTCTGGCTCGGTTCGCCCGGGTGCCGTCGGGCCAGGGATGGGCGTCTTCGCTGATGGGTGCTTTGCTGAAAGAGCTGCTTTTATTGCGGCTCTTTCTTTGGTTTTGGGTATATTTGTTCTTGTTGAAATGTTATTGCGGATGGGCTGGTGATTTGGCTTTCCGCTGCTCTTTGTAGCCGTCTCGGCTTTGGTTGAGGGGAGATGTCCTTTATGCGTATTGTGTTTATGGGTACGCCTGATTTTGCTGTGCCTTCGCTGACTTCGCTTGTGGAGGCTGGGAATGAGATTGCGCTTGTTGTTACTCGTCCCGATGCTGTTCGTGGGCGTGGTAAGAAGCTTGAGCCGTCTCCTGTTAAGGCTAAGGCGCTTGAGCTGGGGTTGCCGGTTGTTGAGGCAAATCGTATGACGCCTGAGGTTGTTGAGGCACTTCAGGCTGCCCGGGCTGACATTTTCTGTGTAGCTGCTTATGGCTGCATTTTGCCCGATGAGGTGCTGCATATGGCGCCGCTTGGTATTGTGAATGTTCATGCTTCGCTGCTGCCTCGTTGGCGTGGGGCTGCTCCTATTCAGCGTGCCATTCTTGCTGGTGACGAGGTCGCCGGCGTTTCTATTATGCGCATTGGGCATGGCGTGGATACCGGCGCCTATTGTGCGCAGGCCTCGACCTCGGTTGCCGGTAAGCATGCCGAGGCGCTGACTATGGAGCTCGCTGAGCTCGGCGGCAAACTGCTTGCCGATATGCTTCCTTCTCTTGCCGATGGCATCGCCGTGTGGATCGAACAGGACGAGGCGCTCGTTACCCATGCTGCCAAGATTTCTAAGCAGGAGATGCGCTTGGATCCGCAAATGTCGGCGCTTGATTGCGTGCGTCATGTGCTGGCCTCATCCGATACCGCGCCTGCTCGTTGCGTGATTGCCGGCAAGACCGTGCGTGTGCTCGATGCTGCGGCGGCTGATGTGTCGCTTGGCGAGGGTCAGGTTCTCGTTCAGGCTAAGCGTGTTTACCTTGGCCTTTCCGATGGCTCGGTTGAGTTGCTCGAGGTTAAGCCTGATGGCAAGCGTGCTATGGTCGCTTCTGCTTGGGCTGCTGGCCTGCAGGGTGCCGATCTTATCTGGGGTGTTTTGTCATGAGCAAGCTGTCTCCCGCGCGCAAGCTTGCGCTCGATGTGCTGATGGAGGCCGATCGCCGTGGCATGTATGCGCGCGACGTGTTGTCTTCCCGTGCTTCCGCCAAGGCCATTGACCAGCGCGATTCTGCGTTTGCCGCTCGCTTGGCGCTCGGTGTTGCCGCCACGCAGGGTGTTTTGGACGAGCTGCTCGATCAGTTTCTCGATAAGCCCAAAAAGGTTGCGCCGCGCGTTCGCATGGCGCTTCGTATCTCGGCCTTCGAGATGCTCTACCTGCATACGCCGGGCCGTGTTGCCGTAAGTCAGGGTGTTGAACTGGTTCGTTGCGGTGCTAAGTCCGCCGCCGGCTTGGCCAATGCTGTACTGCATAAGGTTGCGGACAATGTTGAGGACTTTGCCACGGCATCCGACATGGATGAGTCCGAGCGACGCTTGGTTCGTCTGTCGCGCCTGATGGGACTTCCGCGCTGGCTATGCGCTCGCATTATGGCGTCGTTTGACACGCCCGAGGGTGCGCTTAACTTTGCCGGCAATTTGGCCCCCGCGCCGCTGGCCCTGCATGAGAACGCCTTTGCGACTAAGCTCGATCCGTATATTTCGCAGCTTGTGGCACCCGTGTTCCCGGGCTGCCATGCCCCGGTTGATGCCCAGGTTACCGTTGCTTCGGGTGTGTTTGAGCGTGCTGCCGCGGTGGCATCCGATCTTAACGCGCAGCTTATCGCCACAGCTGCCACTCGCCCTGGTAGCTGCCTTGAGATTGGTGCTGGTCGTGGCACCAAGACCTATGTGATGATGTGCCAGGCCAAGCGTGCGGGCTATGAGCGTCAGCATACGGCGCTCGATCTGCATGATCGCAAGTGCGATCTGAATCTCGCTCGCCTGCATAAGGCCGGCATTCAGGGCGTTCGTACGGTTTCGGGTGATGCTTGCGAGCTTGATGAGGTGCTCACATCATTTGATGCCATGCTTGGCGAGCCGGTTAAGTTCGACACGGTCTTTATCGACGCGCCGTGCTCTGGCACCGGCACTATGCGCCGTCATCCCGAGATTCCGTGGCGTCTGACCGAAAAGGATGTGACGGTTGAGCTGCCCAAACTGCAGCTGACGATGCTCAAAGAGGCTGCCGCGCGCGTGGCTACTGGCGGCGAGCTCATCTATGCGACGTGCTCGGTCTTTGACGAAGAGAACACGCAGGTCGTGGATGCTTTCCTAAACTCTCCCGAGGGTACCGGTTTTAGCCTGGAGCCGCTCTCCGAGGCGCAGATCCTGCAACTGCCCGATTTCGAGCAGGCCAAGAAGCTGGTAGCCGTCCGTCAAAACGACCGTGGCCTCTTCCAAAGCGTGCCGGTAAACGCTGACTCCTACGACGGCCACTTCTGCGCCAGACTGGTGCGCAACTCATAGAGATGCCCGGGTGGCTAATTTGAGATGATTTCTCTGGGATGGTGATTAATAAATCGGGTGTGAAAGTAAGCGGTTGGGCTCGGTAAGTTTCCGATGCATAAACCGCTCGCGGATTTAATATTGAGGGGTTAAAATGATCGATCTTAAGAATGACAAGATTGACAATCCTGAAGATAAAACTCAGGAAAATGAAGAGGTTGAGAATTCTTCGAATAAAAAGCGAGTAATTATTGGTGCCGGTATTGTTGCTCTGCTTATTGCTGGTTGTGTCGGTGGTTATGCTGGTTACAATTACAAACAAGCATGTAGTGAACATAATCAGCAGGTTGAAGTTTTGTATTCAAAGGCTAGCGATAGTGTTGCTGCCTTTAAAGCTGATCCTAGGCTGCTAACTTTTGAGCAACGTCTTGATGCCATTAAAAATGCTCAAAATAATAAAGAGATTTTGAATAAAGAAATCTCTGATGACAGTTATAAGTATGCTGATGGCACTTCCCCTGATTGGACGAAGTTGCTTAATGAATACGATTCCATAATTAAAGACTGCCGTAATGCTCAAAATAATGAGTGGAATACTTCTCTAGCTGACCATGTTAATTTTGATGTAAATTCTACTGAAGATACCGACTCTCTCCAACAGCATATAAATACCCTTAATGGCCTTCTTAATGATATTTCTAATAAAGACAACCAGAAGCTTATTTTTGAAGATGCCAAAAAGGATTCTAAGAAGTTCATTGATCAAATCAATGAACAGATCAGTCGTTATCAAGCTCGTATTGATGATGTGAACAAGGCCAAGGCTGAAGATGAGGCTAAGGCTCAAGAAGAAGCAACTAAGGCTCAGCAGCAGGCTTCTCAGCAAAACAATTATTCCAGTAATTCTGGTAGTAATTATTCTGGCGGTAGCGGCTATTCTGATGGCTCCTCTAATAGTGGTTATTCTGGCGGCTCCTCTAACGGCGGCAGCAAAATAGTCATTAAAACCATGGACGTTTATGACGAAAATGGTAACTATGTTGGATCGACTCATTGGTATAGCGATGGTACCTGTGACGATCCCTATTCTGCCGGTATGGGCGGATTTTAAATTATGCTAATTATTAAAAATTAATTAGCTACCTATAGCGCTAAGAAACAGCCCCGCGATTGGTGTCGGTCGCGGGGCTGATTGGTTTCTAGCGGTTATGCGGGCAGTTGGCGCAGCAGCCGCTGGTGGCGCTGGTGCTTGAGCCACCGCTGCGCTGGTCGGTGTTGTAGAAGCCGCTGCCCTCAAACTTGATGCCGCTGGCCGAGAACGTCTTGGCGGCCGGAGCGCCGCAGCTCGGGCACACGACCTCGGGAGTCTCGGACATGGGATGCTCAACCTCAAACACGTTGCCGCAGCTCGAGCACTTGTAATCGTAGCGCGCCATAATACTTCCTTTTCAGCATAAAGCGGGCAGATTACTCTGCCCGCAAAAATTCAAACGTCTGTAACTGTACCCTATATCGGGGGTTTTATCACGCTTCGCCCCAGAATCTATGGGTGTTGCGCAGGAGCTGCGCAGTTTTGCCCTCGGCGGCCGCAACGTCGGCCTCGTCAGCCTGCCAGGTCCAGTTGCCCGTGGCCACGCCCGGTACGTTCATGCGCGCGTCGTCGCCCAGCCCCAGGACATCCTGCAGCGGCATCATCACCAGGGGAGCGTCGCTTGCCAGCGCGTCGCTCATCAGCTTGGCCGCCACCTCAACACCGCTTGGTTCATCGCCGCCCGCAAAGGAACGCGTGCTCCAACCGGCCAATGTCGACGTATCGTGCGTCGAGGTGTACAGGATCTTGCCCGGCGTGGGGTGCACGCCGTTGCGGACGTCGTAGTCGCTAAACTCCAGCACGTCCATGCCGGGAAAGCCGCAGGTCGAAGCCATGGCGCGAACGCCGGGCGTCAGGTAGCCCAGGTCCTCGGCAATAAAGTTGAGCGGCCCCAACTCGTCATAGGCGGTCTGGAAAAGGTCCTTGCCCGGGCCTGCCAGCCAACGCCCGTCGGCGCAGGCCTTACCTGCGGGAATGCTAAAGTAGCTGTGGAAGCCCAGGAAGTGATCCAGGCGCACGCGGTCGTAGAGCGAGAACGCACGACGTAGGCGATCCATCCACCAGCGGTAGCCGTTCTGCTTCATGTGGTCCCAGCGGAACGTCGGGTTGCCCCACACCTGGCCCTCGGGCGCAAAGTTGTCGGGCGGCGCACCGGAGATCTCGATTGCCTTACCGGTATCGGACAGCCAGAAGTTCTCGGGTTCGCTCCACGCATCTGCCGAATCGTCGGACACGTACATAGGAATATCGCCGATGACCTCGATGCCCTTCTTGTGCGCATAGTTCATAAGCTCGCACCAAGCCAGGTCAAAGCGGTACTGCATGTACGCCTGAAGCTCGGCCTCGTCGTGGAAACGCTTGTCGTCAATCAAGTGCTCGTTGTAGCGCGCAACATTTGCCGGCCAATCGTGGCGCGATTCGCCCTCAAAGTACTTTTTGACGGCCATGTAGACGCAGTATTTCTCGAGCCAATCGGCATTGCGATGTTTAAACGCGGTGTACAGCGGATCGGCATCCTCGCCTCCGCGGGCCTTCCAGGTCTCAAAGTCGGCCGCCAGCTCCTCGTGGCTTTCGGGCAGCAGGTCGATATTGCCCGCAAAAGCTGAGGGACCGGCGTAAGGGGAGCGGAAGAAGTCCGTAGGGTTGACGGGGAGAACCTGCCAGTAGCGCATACCCATGGCGGCCAGATGGTCGATAAAGCGACGCGTGGACGCGCCGATCGTACCGGGCTTGCCGTCGTCGGTCGGCACCGATGTGATATGACACACAACACCTGCGCCGTGATCGAGCGGCTCCTGCAGGCGCTGCTCGGCATGGTGATAGATGATCGACGAGCCCAGCGGATACAAATCGAGCGTGACCGTGCCGTTGTGGATCTCGCACTCGTGACCGCTGATCACGTCACTCGCGCATTCATCGAGCGCCGGAATCGTCACGCGGTGCGAATTGCGCAGACTACGATTAATGATAACCGTCGCGGACTCGCCGTCCTTGCCCGTGCGGTTGTATGCCAGCACCTCGTCGTTGAGCGCGAAGGCCTTGATCTCGCCGTCGATCATAAACGGTAGTGCGCGGCGTACGGCGGAGGCGTTTTTGACAATAGCCAGCGTGTCGAAGTCGTGCAGTTGGTTCTTGGTCGGCAGGGTGCGGCGGTTGCCCGGATCGGTTAGACCCTCCAGGCCGTACTCATCGCCATAGTAAATCGAAGGCACGCCCGGGAACGTCATCTGCATGAGCGTTGCGAGCCAAAAACGGCTCTTGGCCAGGCCCATCGAGTTCTCGTCCAGACGCCATTTGCTGCGCTCGCACTCGGGCAGCTGCGACTCATCGGGGCCGCCGCCGAGCACCGAGATAATGCGCGGACGGTCGTGGCTCGAAAGCAGATTAAGTGCGCAGGACAGGGCCTCACGGGGATAGTTCTCGCGCAGGGTTTCGATATCCTCGGCTGCCTGGTAGGCGTTCTTGTAGCCCATCAAAAAGCCGATGACCATGTCGCGGAAGGGGTAATCCATAGCAGAGTCCAGCTCGGAGCCTTGCAGATAGCGGCGCAGATGGCCGTAGCTGATCTTGTTGGAGGCGTCTTCCCAGACTTCGCCGAGCAACAGTGCATCAGGCTTCTCGGCGAGCACGGCCTTTTTGATCTCGGCCAGGAAGTCATCGGAAAGCTCGTCGGCCACGTCTAGGCGCCAGCCATGAGCGCCGGCACGTAGCCATTTACGGATCACGCCGTCCTTGCCCAGGAGCCGCTCGCGTACCAGCTCAGAGCTCTCATTGATGGCGGGCATATTGCCCACGCCCCACCAGCAGTCGTACGAGCCGTCCTCGTGGAAATAAAACGCATCGCGCCACGGCGAATCCTCGCTCTGCCACGCGCCCACACCGGGGTAGTTGCCGTAGCGGTTAAAGTAGATCGAGTCGTCGCCTGTGTGGTTGAAGACGCCATCCAGAATGATGGAGATGCCCAGCTTCTCGGCCGCCTGGCACAGCTCGGTAAAGTCCTGCTCGGTGCCCAGGATCGGGTCGATCTTGGTGTAGTCGGCCGTGTCGTAGCGGTGGTTGCTCGCGGCTTCAAAAATGGGGTTGAGGTAGATGGCTGTAAAGCCCAGCTCGGCGATGCGAGGCAGGTCTTCCTGGATGCCCTTGAGCGACCCGCCGTAGAAGTCCCAGGTTTTGATGGAGCCGTCTTCGGCGCGCTCGTACACGGGCGGCTTGTTCCAGTCCTCGACCATGCGGCGCTGGATTCCGTTGCGTGGTTTTTCGACCTCGGCCAGCGTGCGCTCGCGCCAGTGCTCGTCGCGGGCGTAGCGATCGGGGAAGATCTGGTAGACCATGCCACGCTCGTACCACTCGGGACGCACTTCGCGGTGCTTATAGACGGTAATCTGGAAGGACGGCACCTCGGCGTAGTCGTAAGTTACGCCCTCGCCACCGGTGCGACCCTGCGGTGCGCCCAAGCGGACCTCGGGCTGGCCCTCGATATTGCAGATAAAGCTGTACCAGATAAGACAGGGCTCGGTGCACTCAAGCTCTACGGTAAATATGCCGTCGCCCTCGTGCGTCATGGGATACCGAGACTCACCGATCTCATCGACCCAGGTACGCAACGTAAGCGTTGCCTGGTTGGGATCGGCATCCTCCAAAATCACCGAGAGGGAAACGGAAGTTCCAGTGGTCACAGCGCCAAACGGAGTGCGAAACTGCGGCAGACGGCTGTTGTGAATCAATCTCATAATACGGTCCAGTTCAATAGAATCACGGCCTGCGGGCCATGGGCTTTACGCACAGGATGTAAGTATATCTGTTGCACACAGGCTGTATAAACAACATCCGTTTACCATCGGCGAACGGTTGTCCTAGAAAATCGTTTTACCATCCAAACTATCGCGATATTTAAAAACGCCTATACCGATACTATTTGTAGCCAAACAAAAGTACTGCGATTTACTACGACGAATTGAATGATCTCAACCACTGTCAATTTGGTGATATTAAAACCGCAGGTAGAAGTGTTACCAATTTCGTAGATTGATCGTTGTGGTCGGCCGGAGCCATTTTATCGTAGTAAACCGGCCTTCTTTTTAATACAGAAGTTCAACCAAGAAGAGGGCGCCTGGTTGGGGCGCCCTCCTTTGCGTTGAGGATTAAGTTTCAATCGTCCGGATTAGCGGCGCTTGCGGGTGGCAGTTGCCTTGCGTACGGAGGTCTTCTTGGTCGGGGCCTTTTCCTCAGTGGGGGCGGCGGGGGAGACCGGGGTCTCCTTGGCGGGCTTGGCCTTTGCCGTAGCCTTGGGAGCGGTCTTGACCTCTGCGGCCTTCGGCGCAGGCTTGGCCTTTACTGCGGGTTTGGCCTCGGCCTTAGCTTCCGCCTTAGGAGCAGCAGCCTTTGCCGTGGTCTTCTTGGCCGTCGTCGTGCGCTTTCGCGTGGTGGTCTTGGCAGCGGGCTTGTCCTCGACGGTTGCCTCCGCCTTGGACTCTGCAGGCGTCTCCTCGACCTTGGCTGCCGGCTTTGCGGCTGCCTTGGTCGCGGCGGCCTTGGTAGCCGTCGCCTTCGTAGCTGTAGTCTTCTTGGCTGCCGTTGCCTTCTTGGCGGTCGCGGTTGTCTTCTTGGCAGCGGTCTTTGCCGGAGCCTTGGCGGCCGGTTTGGCCTCAGCGACCTCGGCCTTTACCTCGGGAGCAGCCTCGGCCTCGGCGGCCTTCTTGGCAGCGGCGGTCGTGCGCTTGCGCGTGGTCGTTGTCTTGGCAGCCGTTGTTTTAGTCGCGGCAGCTTTGGTCGTCGTAGCCTTCTTAGCGGTCGTCTTGCGGGTCGTGGTCTTCTTAGCTGCGGGCTTTACAGCAGGCTTGACCTCGACCTCTGCCTTGGGAGCAACCTCAGCCTTCACCTCAGGCTCGGCCTTTGCGGGCTCAGCCTCAACAGGCTTCTCCTCGGCCTTGGGCTCCTCAGCGGCCACCGGCTCAGCAACAGCCTCAGGCTCGTCGACAACAGCCACCGGGCGCTCGATCTCCGGGTGCATAAAGAAGTACAGGTCCAGATACTTATCGGCCGAGCGCGTCCAGCTAAAGTCCTGGCTCATGGCCTGCGTTACCAGCTGGTTCCAGGCGTCGCGGTTATCCCAGAACAGACGCGCCGCGCGGAACACGGCGTCGCCCATCTCGTCGCCGTTAAAGTTGGTAAACGAGAAGCCCGTGCCTTCGCCGGTAAACTCGTTATACGGAATCACAGTGTCTTTCAGGCCGCCGGTCTCGCGCACGATAGGCAGGGTGCCGTAGCGCATGGCGATGATCTGCGACAGGCCGCAGGGCTCAAACTTCGAAGGCATTAGGAACATGTCGGCGGCGGCATACATGCGCTGCGACAGCGCAGGATCGAACTCGATGCGTGCGGCCATGGTGCCGGGGTACTTGCCCTGGAAGTAGCGTAGACCGTCCTCGTAGTCGCGGTCGCCGGTGCCCAGCACCGCCACCTGCACGCCGCCGGCCAAAATGCGGTCGAGCG
The DNA here is from genome assembly GCA_938023905.1 of uncultured Collinsella sp. GTDB lineage: Bacteria > Actinomycetota > Coriobacteriia > Coriobacteriales > Coriobacteriaceae > Collinsella. Next base: position 28,501 of record CALJCO010000093.1, read on the forward strand.
CGTACATGACCAGGTCCATGCCCTTCTGGCGCGTCAGGCGTGTGACCATTACCATGAGCGGACGATCGTCACGAACCTCGAGCCCCAGCTCCTCCTGCAGCTTGGCCTTGCACACGGCCTTACCAGAACGGTCCTCCACGGTGTAGTTGGCGGCAATGCGCTTGTCGGTCGCCGGGTCAAAGCCCGCCACGTCAATGCCATTCAAAATGCCCTGCAGCGCATAGGAGCGCTCGCGCAGCACGCCGTCCAGGCCCTCGCCAAACTCGGGCGTCTGGATCTCGCTGGCATAGGTGGGGCTCACCGTGGTTATGGCGTCGGCATAGCGCAGGGCGCCCAGCATGTAGTTGATGCTGCAGGCGTCGCAACGCAGCTGCGAGGCGGCCGCCGGAATGTGTGCCACACCCAGGATGTCCTCCATCACGGTGTCGCTAAACTGGCCCTGGAACGCCACGTTGTGGATCGAGAACACGGTCTTGACGCGGTCATACAGCGGCAGGCCCTGGTAAAACTCGCGCAAAAACACGGGCGCAAGTGCCGTCTGCCAGTCATTGCAGTGCAGGATGTCGCACTCAAAGCCGGCCGGCAGGTGCTGCAGGCTCTCGGTGATGGCCTTGGAGAAGAACGCAAAGCGCTCGCCGTCGTCAAAGAAGCCGTACGGATAGTCGCGCGCAAAGTAGCGCTCGTTGTCGATGAACATATAGGTGACGCCGTCGTGCTCGAGCTTCTCGAGTCCGCAGTACTCGTTGCGCCAGCCCAGACTCACGTAAAAGTCGGAGAAGTGCTCCATCTGCGCCTTGTACTTGTCCTTTATGGTGGCGTACTTGGGCACCATCACGATAACTTCGGCGCCGGCGCGCACAAGCGCCGCAGGCAGCGAGCCTGCCACGTCGCCCAGGCCACCGGTCTTCACAAACGGTGCGCACTCGGCCGAGGCAAACACGATCTGCATCTTTTTGCTGGAATCAGCCATATTGTCTCCCATGTTGCAATTCGAGAATAGCCGCCTGGCGCAAACCGGGCGGCTATTCTACGTGTTACGAGCGATGTTGCGGTGCCAACGTTAACGTACGATGGTGGTGTCGGAAGTTAACGGAGCCTTGCCCAGCACCAAGATGTTCTCGGGCGTGCCGCGAAGCTCGGTGTTGGTGGGAACCACGTTGTTCTTGTCCAGGATGGCGTTCTCAACGCGGGCGCCGCTCTTGATGATGCAGCTCTGGTTGATGATCGAGTTGGTTACCGAGGCGCCTTCCTCGACCACGACGCCGCGCGACAGGATCGAGTTGCGCACGGTGCCCTTGATGATGCAGCCGGCCGAGATGATCGAGTTGCAGGCGTGGCTGCCGGTCGCGTAGCGCGAAGGCGGCACGTCGTGAGCCTTGGTCAGGATCGGGCGCTCGGGGTCAAAGAGCTGGTCGGCCACGGTCTGGTCGAGCAGGTCCATGCTGCGGCGATACAGCGACTTCTCGCTAAACACGCCCACGACCTCGCCCTTGTACTCGTAGCTGCACACGTCGATGTTGCCAAAGTCGCCCTGGAGTGCCTCGAGCAGGTCCAGATAGTCGGCGGCCTGGTAGTGGTCGATGATCTCGAGCAGCGTCTCGCGGTTGACGATGCAGCAGTCCATGGAGGCGTTGTCTCCGTACGCGACGCCGGCGCTCACGCCCGTCAGGCGGCCGTTCTCGTTAATCTCGAGTTTGGTCTCGTCTTCGACATTGCGCGTGGCCTTGCAGTACACCACGGTCATTTGGGCGCCGGAGTTCTCGTGCGCCTCGATGATGGTGTTGAGGTCCATGTTAAAGATGATGTTGGTGCCCATCATCACGACATAGGGATTCTCCGAGCGCTGGAACAGCGTCTTGTTGGAGATGATGTCGCGCAGCAGGAAGCGCATGCCGCCCTTGGTGGTGCCATACGCGTTGCCGGGCACCATGAACAGGCCGCCCTTCTTGCGGTCCAGGCCCCAGTCCTTGCCCGAGCCCACGTGGTCGATCAGCGAGCGGTAGTTACCCGGCATGACGACTCCAACGGTCTTGATGCCGGCATTCATCATGTTGGACAGCGGAAAGTCGATCAGGCGGTAGCGGCCCAAAAACGGAACGGACGCGATGGGGCGGTCCTTGAGCAGCACGCTGCCGTAGGTCGAAGAGTAGTTAGCGGTGATGTAACCGATGGCCTTGCGATTGATCATCGGATCATTCCCCCTTCCCGATAACGACGTCATTTCCAACGACGGCCGTATCCTTGGTGGTATCGACAGAGCCGAGCTTCACGCCCTCTTCGACCGTGGAGTTCTCGCCCAAAATAGCGCGGCAGATGTGCGCGCCGCTCTTAACGTGCGCACCCGGCAGCAGCACGGAGTCCTCGACCACGGCGCGCTCCTCGATGATGACATCGGTCGAAAGGATCGAGTGGCGAGCGGTGCCGTAGATCTTGCAGCCGTTGGAGACCAGGCAGTCGTCCAGGCGGCCGTCCGGGCCAATGTAGTGCGGCGGACGCGTAGTGATGTTGGACATGATGGGGAAGTTCTTGTCGAACAGATCGAACTCGGGGTTGTTGCCCAGCAGGTCCATCGATGTCTCGTGGAAGCTGGCGATGGTGCCAACATCCTTCCAAAAGCCGTGGAACTCGTAGCTGTACAGGCGCTTGTTCTCACCGAGCAGCTTGGGGATGATGTCCTTGCCAAAGTCGTGGCTCGAGCGCTGGTCCAGAGCGTCCTCCTCGAGCGCCTCGATCAACACGTCGGCCGAGAAGATGTAGATGCCCATGGACGCGAGGTTCGAATCGGGCTTCTCGGGCTTCTCGGTGAACTTAGTGATGCGGCCGTCCTCGGGGTCGGTGGTCAGGATGCCAAAGCGGCTGGCTTCCTCCCACGGCACGGGCATAACGCTCACCGTGAGGTCGGCGTTGTTCTCAATGTGCGTCTTGAGCATCTTGCGGTAGTCCATGCGATACAGGTGATCGCCCGAAAGAATCAGAACGTACTTGGGGTCATTGGCCTTGATGTAGTCGAGGTTCTGCGTAATGGCGTCTGCCGTGCCCGCGTACCAGGCGCCGCCGGTCTGCGTCTCGTACGGCGGCAGGATCGACACGCCGCCGTCGCGGCTGTCCAGATCCCACGCCTCGCCGGAGCCCACATAGGCATGCAGCAGGTAGGGACGGTACTGCGTTAGAACGCCCACCGTGTCGATGCCCGAGTTGGAGCAGTTGGAGAGCGAAAAGTCGATAATGCGGAACTTGCCACCAAAGCTAACCGCCGGCTTGGCGATCTTTTGGGTGAGTGCCCCCAATCGGCTGCCCTGTCCTCCTGCGAGGAGCATCGCGATGCATTCTTTCTTACTCATCGATTTCTCCTTCTGTCATCGATGTTCCTAACCCATTAGCGACGGACGCGGCGCACTGTCACGCCCACCGAATAATGCCGTGCGGCAAAGGGAGCTCGCGCGCTTTATGCGTGCCAAATCTCGTCGCGATACTCGCGAATGGTGCGGTCGCTCGAGAACCAACCCGAGGAGGCGGTGTTGAGCAGGGCCTTGCGGTTCCAGGTCTCCTGGTCGCCGTAGCTGCCCGTGAGGTTCTCCCATGCATCCACGTAGCTACGGAAGTCAGCCATGACCAGGTCGGGGTCGTTGTTGTTCATGAGCTCGTTGTAGATGCTCTCGAAGTTGCCCGAAAGACCCGCAAACGTGTTGTCCTTGAGCTCGTCCATCACGCGGCCCAGACGCTCGCGGTCGCCGTTGAGGGTATCCCACGCAAAGTAGCTGTTGGATGCCCAGAGCTGCTCGACCTCGGGAGCGGTCAGGCCAAAGATGGCCTCGTTCTCGCGGCCGGCCAGATCGGCGATCTCGATGTTGGCGCCGTCAAGGGTACCCAGCGTAATGGCGCCGTTCATCATGAGCTTCATGTTGGACGTGCCCGAGGCCTCCTTGCCGGCCGTGGAGATCTGCTCCGAGATCTCGGCGGCGGGGTAGATGAGCTGGGCGTTGCTCACGCGGAAGTTGGGGATAAAGCAGACCTTCATGACCTCATTGACGCGGGCATCGTTGTTGATGACGTCGGCAACGGAGTTAATGAGGCGGATGGTCTCCTTGGCAAAGGTGTAGCTCGAGGCAGCCTTGCCACTAAAGATGAAGGTCGTCGGCGTCACGTGGAAGTTGGGATCGGCAATGCGACGGTTGTAGATGTCCATCACCTTCATGATGTTCATGAGCTGGCGCTTGTAGGCATGGAAGCGCTTTACCTGGACATCGAAGACGGTGTTGGGGTCAATGACCAGACCGGTCTCGGCCTTGACGTAGGCGGCAAGGCGCTCCTTGTTAGCGCGCTTGGAGGCACCTACGGCCTTCAAGAACTCGGTGTCGTCCTTAAACTCCTTGAGCTTCTCCAGCTCAAAGGCGTCCTTGAGCCAGCCGTCGCCAATGGCCTCGGTCACGAGCTTGGCGTAGGTGGGGTTGGCCTCGGCAAAGAAGCGACGGTGCGAGATGCCGTTGGTCTTGTTGTTAAACTTCTCGGGCGTTAAGGCATAGAAGTCCTTGAGCACGATGTTCTTGATGATGTCGGAGTGGATCTTGGCCACGCCGTTAACGCTATGGCTGCAGATCACGGACAGGTTGGCCATGCGAATCTCGCCGTCCCACAGGATGGCGGTCTGGCGCAGACGCTCCTGCCAGCCCTCCTTCGTGGTGTCGAACGACTCGTGCCAACGACGGCTGATCTCGTCGATGATCTGGTACACGCGGGGGAGGAGCTTGGAGAAGGTGCCGATGGGCCACTTCTCCAGAGCCTCGGGCAGAATGGTGTGGTTGGTGTAGCTCACGACCTGCGTCACGATGTTCCAGGCGTCGTCCCACTCGAGCTTCTTCTCGTCGATGAGGATGCGCATGAGTTCGGGGCCGCACATGGCGGGGTGCGTGTCGTTGGTGTGGATGGCTACAAACTGCGGCAGCAGCTCCCAGTTAGCGCCGTGCTCCTTCTCAAAGGTGTCGAGCAGGCTGTAGATGCCGGCCGAGACAAACAGGTACTCCTGCTTCAGGCGCAGCAGACGGCCGTGCTCGCCGGCGTCGTTGGGGTAGAGGATGGCGCTGATGGCCTCGGCCTCGGCGCGCTCGGCATCGGCCAGGGCATAGTCGCCGCGGTTGAAGGCCTCCAGATCGAAGTGCTCCTCGACCGGCTCAGCGGCCCAGACGCGCAGCTTGTTGACGGTCTCGCCGGCATAGCCCACAACGGGGATGTCATAAGGGACGGCCAGGATGTCCTGCGTGTCCACCGTGCGGTAGAACGTGCGGCCGTCCTCCTCAAAGCCCTCAACGCGGCCACCAAACTTGATGGTCACGGCCTTGTCCTGACGACGGACCTCCCAGGGATAGCCGTGGGTGAGCCACTCGTCGGTGGCCTCGACCTGGCTGCCGTTGACGATCTCCTGCTTAAACAGACCGTAGCGGTAGCGCATGCCGTTGCCGTATCCGGCAATGCCCTCGGCTGCCATCGAATCCAGGAAGCATGCGGCAAGACGGCCCAAGCCACCATTGCCCAGCGCCGGATCGGGCTCCTGGTTCTCGATGACGGAAAGGTCGAAGCCCATGTCGTCGAGCGCCTCGGCGACCATGTCGCGCACGCCAAAGTTGAGCAGGTAGTTGTCGAGCAGACGGCCGATCAAAAACTCGATCGAGAAGTAGTACACGCGCTTCTTGCCCTCGGCGGTGACGCGGGCGTCACTCTTGGTGGCAACGGTACGGGCCTTCTCGGCCACGAGCTTGGCGAGGGCGTTAAAGCGGTCCAGGTCGCTGGCGGCCTCGACGCTCTTGCCGCTGATGCTCATGACGGCATCGCGATAGAGCTCGGTAAACTCCTGCTTGTTGTCGAAGATCTTATTCATACGTTCCTTTCCCCCGGGGATGTTTCTCCCGGAACGGTTATGACATGTATCCTACGCCCCTGTGGGGTGGGTAATTACAGCTGTAACGGTTTTGTTACGCATCCTTGGCAGACGGCTTAACAGAAGCAGACTTGGTCTTGGTAGCGGCCTTTTTGGCAGCCGGTTTCTTGGCTGCGGCCTTAGCAGCGGGCTTTGCGGCAGCCTTGGCCTTGGCCTTGGTCGTCGTGGCCTTCGCCTTAGCCGGAGCCTTCTTGGCAGCCGCAGGCTTAGGCTTCACCGAGGACGTGCGCTTTTTGGGCGCAGCCTTGGGCTCCTCGACCACGGGCGGCTTATAGCTGCTGGGACCACGGCGCTTAAGCACCACGCCTGCCAGACCGGGCACCTTAATCTCAATGGAGTCCATCTGCCCGTTCCAGGGATAGGGCTCGCTCGAGCAGGTGTAGGGCTCTTCGCCGGCATAACCGCTGCCGCCAAACTCGGGAAGGTCGGAATCAAAGATGACCTCCCAGTCGCCCTCGCGCGGCACGCCCACGCGGAAACTCTCGTAGCTCGCCGGGTCAAAGTTGATCAGGATCACCAGATCGTCGTCGACGTCCTCGCCCTGACGCACAAAGCTCACGATGGACTGCTTGGAGTTGTCCGCATCGATCCAGGTAAAGCCGTCGTCGGTGTAGCCGCGCTCGTACAGGGCGGGCTCGGCGGTGTACAGGTGGTTGAGTGCCTTGATAAACGCCTGATGATGACGGTGGGTCTCGTACTCCTCGGTCAGGAACCACTGGATGGACTCGTAGTAGCGCCACTCAATAAACTGGCCGATCTCGTTGCCCATAAAGTTGAGCTTGGCGCCAGGGTGCGTCATCTGGTAGAAAGCCAGCGTGCGCAGGCCGGCAAACTGACGCCACCAGTCGCCCGGCATGCGGCCGATGAGCGAGCACTTGCCGTGCACGACTTCGTCGTGGCTCAGCGGACAAATGAAGTTCTCGGTAAAGGCGTACATGATGGAGAACGTGAGCAGCCCGTGGTTGCCGGGGCGCCACGGAAAATCGGTCTGCATGTAGTGCAGGGTGTCGTTCATCCAGCCCATGTCCCACTTGTAGTGGAAGCCCAGGCCGCCGTCCTGCGGCGGGTAGGTCACGAGCGGCCACGCGGTGGACTCCTCGGCCATCATCATTACGTCGGGGAAGTGGGCCTCCACGGCGCAGTTGACCTGACGGATAAATGCGCTAGCGTCCAGGTCCTCCTCGGTACCGTACTTGTTGAACTTCTTTTGGCCCGGATCGTCGATGCCAAAGTTGAGGTACAGCATGCTGGACACGCCGTCCATGCGAATGCCGTCCACGTGGAAGTTCTCGAGCCAGTACAGCACGTTGGAGACCAAGAAGGAGCGGACCTCGCCACGAGCGAAGTCGAACTTGTGCGTGCCCCAGTTGGGGTGAATCTCGTGCTCAAACAGCATGTGGCCGTTAAAGGTGGCAAGGCCGTGGGAGTCGGCACAAAAACCGCCGGGCACCCAGTCCATGATCACGCCAATGCCCGCCTCGTGGCATGCATCGATAAAGTGCATGAGTTGCTGCGGGTTGCCATAACGCGACGTGGCGGCATAGTAGCCGGTCGTCTGGTAGCCCCAGGAGCCATCGAAGGGATGCTCCATGAGCGGCATGACCTCGATATGCGTATAGCCCATGTCGCGTACGTAGTCCACGAGCTCCACCGACAGGTCGTCGTAGGTGTAGAACTCGCCACGCTGCGCGGGGAAGGGATCCATGGGACCAGGATAGTTGCCGTACTCGTCCGGCTCGCCCTGCGGCGCGTCGCCGTGGCGCTTCCACGAGCCAATATGAACTTCGTAGATGTTGAGCGGCTGCGACATGTGGTTGTGGCCGGCGCGGCGCTTGAGCCACGCGGTGTCGTTCCACTTGTAGCCATCGAGGGTCCACAGTACGCTCGCGGTACCCGGAGGGCACTCGGCCTTAAAGGCATACGGATCGGCCTTGTAGAGCTTTTCGCCGTCGTTGGTCTCGATGAGATATTTATAGAGCTGGCCCTGCTCGGCGCCAGGAATAAAGCCTTCCCAGATAGCGCTCGTATGCACGGGCACCAGCGGGTTGGCTTCCTCATCCCAGTCGTTAAATTCGCCAATGACATGAACGCTCTTTACGTCGGGCGCCCAAACGCAAAAACGCCAGCCGCGCGTACGGTTCTGCGTGTCGGGGTGCGCGCCCATCTTTTCCCAGCTGCGCTCCCACATTCCAATGCCAAACAGGTAGACATCGTCCTTAGAGAGCTCCGGTGCGTGCGGAGCCGGTTTGCGGGTTGCGGGCTTTTTAGCCGTTGGCTTTAGCTTTGTATCGCTCACGTTTGATCCCATCATGACGCGGCAGCGTGTTGCCTTGGTGACTAGATGCGAAAGGTCCAAGGCTGCACGAATCGAAGGGACGGCGATAGTTCTATGATTCGTTCCACCTCGCGTGCTCGGTGGAACTTTCGGCACGAAATACGATAACACCTGTTCGTTACTTTTATGGAGAAAAGTGGATTTGCGGCGGCGTTTAATCGGCGAGCGCCATGTTTATACCACTGGCAGAATTGCGATGGTAAAACTCTTGACAGTTTTACCAAATAGGGTTTCTAGACTATTAGATTAACGTTTGGTAAAACGTTTTTAGCAGGTTGTTTACCATTTGACATCGAAAGGTATGTTTATGTCCCAGACCGCCGCTCACAATGTCGCTTTTATTTTCGATTGCGACGGCACACTGGTTAATAGCACCCCCGTTTGGGCCTATGCCCAGCCCGAGTTATTGCACCGCCACGGAGTTGACGTGACGGTCGACGATTTTGCCCAGTTTGAGCATTTGTCGCTCGAAGACGAGTGCCAGGCCTACCACGACACCTGGGGCATTGGAGCGAATGGCGAGGAGCTCTACCGCGAGCTGAGCGACATTCTGATCGATGGCTACTCTAAGGTGCCGCCACGCGAGGGTCTGCTGACGTTTTTGGAGCAGGCGAAGGCGGCCGGTATTGCCATGTGCGTTGCCACGTCCACGCCGGCCGAGCTGGTTAAGTCTGCGCTAGCGGGAGCCGGACTCGACGCGTACATGGAGTTTGTTACCACGACGGGTGAGGCGGGACGCTCCAAACAGTTCCCCGACGTATACGAGCTGGCGCTGCGCCGTCTGGAGGAGCGCCATGGGCACAAGTTTGAGCGCACATGGGTGTTTGAGGACGCCGTCTTTGGCCTAAAGAGTTCTGCCGCTGCCGGCTTTAAGCGTGTAGGCATCTATGACCCGCACGGTCGCATGAAGCGCGACGATGTGCGTGCCAACTGCGACATCTTTATCGATAGCTATGAAGAGCTGGACCTTGACCGTGTGCTTTCGTTTGAGGGCTAGGTGAGGGCCGTGGCTTGCAAGGTATTAGTGGTCTGCGGCTCGCCCGTGGTGGCGAGCGCGGATCTGTTGCGTAGGCTAGCAGGGGAGTGCGACCACGTTGTCGTCGTGGACCGCGGCCTCGACGCGCTGCTGGGCGCGGGGCTGGGCTGCGACGTATATGTAGGGGATGCCGACACGGTAAGCGAAGCCGGTCGCGCTCTTGTTGATGCCGCTGAGGACTTTGAAGTTGAGCGCCACGACCCCTACAAGGACTATACCGATCTGGCGTTGGCGCTCGATTCCGTCCGCCGTCGCTGGCCGGGTGCCGAAGTGGTTGCGACTTGCGCTACGGGCGGCCGTCCGGATATGGCGCTTTCCGTACTGGGGCTGCTCGCTGGCTATGAGGATGCCCCGGTCTGGATTGCTGAAGACGAGACCACGGCCCGCATCCTCCACGCAGGCGAAACGTGGACCATCGAAGGCACCGAGGGCAAGACTTTCTCCATCATCGCCATAGCCCCTGGGACGGTTGTAAGCGAGCACGGCCTAGAGTGGGAACTAGACCACAGCCCCCTGGGCTTGTTGGCCGACACGGGCATCAGCAACGTCGTCAGGTCAACAGCCACAATCCAAGTCCACACCGGCACCGCAATCGCTTACCTATATCAATAGGCATTTAGAATCTGACCCAAAAAAGTCCTTGCACGCCGCGCCAACTTCCCCTATAGTATCTCCTCGGCACGGGGGCGTAGCTCAGCTGGGAGAGCGCTTGACTGGCAGTCAAGAGGTCAGGGGTTCGATCCCCCTCGTCTCCACCATCGTGAATGCAAAGGCCTTCGGAATTCCAAAGGCCTTTTTTCATGCCAAAATGCCTCGCGCCACAAACCCAATCCACACCAACAAAAAGTTGCACAATTTATTTCCCATGTCTGTACATAGTTTGTTATCCAAACGCAATTTCCAGTGCAGCTCGCTTCTCCATTTGGGCTTCAGGAACGCTCCCAATTATTGCCAGCATCCCAATAACCTGCGTCAACGTGAACAACATCCCAAAACAACCCCCTTGAACACGTTAAATGAACGAAATGTTGTCCGCCATTAGCCAAATCAGTTTCGCTACCAGCTTGTGCTAGGATACCCAATGTTACATGAGTTCAACTGTGCTCGCGGCTCCAGTAAGCCATAAAGCGCAGGGTCGATCAGCATCCGGCCGTAACGGCGGTGTTAGATAAACCACGAGCTCCAATATCGATTGCCATGCGCGATTTTGCACTTGTTTTTGCGGGCATTTAAAAGTTCGCATTGGGTAGTGCATTAAGTTGCTACGGCAAACCTAAGCAGTCTTCAGCTGTTTGCGTACGGTCCAGTTTTGTACCCGCTTGACTGGTTCGCACGCAGCCAGCTGGAGTCGCGGTCATTTTGCGATACACGTCCGCGTCTCTAGCAACTGCACTCATACATACCGTTCACGGTGGGGCAGAGCCACGTGCTTGTCTAACTGGGCTCAGAGTTTGAATATGGAGCGCCTTCGCGCACAAGCGCCCTGGCGAAGCCATACACAAACCCTGTGAGCCACACGTAAGACAGCAAGGGGGTGGTGCTCGTGTGGTATGTGATTCAGGTCATTAACGGTCGCGAAGACGTAATGCGCGAGCGCATCGAGCGCATGGTGCCGGCTGGTGCCATGCAGGAGCTCTTTTATCCCCAATTTCAAACCGAGATCAAAGTACACGGCGAATGGGTCAATACGACCAAGCCGTTGTTCTCTGGTTATCTCATCTGCGATACGGCAGACCCCCGCACCGTTCAACAGTATTTGCTGCGCATGGATGACTTTGCCCGGGTACTCTCCCAGGACGGTCAGTTTGTGCCGCTGGCAAAAGAAGAGGTCCAGCTTATTGGTGGCTTTACGCATAGGGGAGACCGCGTAGTGCCCATGAGCGAGGCCCTAAAAGTCGGTGACCAGGTCGTAGTTACGGCAGGTCCGCTGCTGGGCCACGAAGGCCTTATCAAAACCATTAACAGACGCAAGAGCACTGCTTATTTGGAGCTTGAGCTGTGCGGCCGACGCGTTACTACGCGCGTTGGCCTTGCCGTGCTTTCAGCCGAGCAGCGCGCAATGCGAAACCTTAAAAAGGCAATCGCCTAACTGCGGGCGGTCGCTACACAGAACAGGGAGGATCCCCGACCCGGGGACGAAGTGTTGGAAGAGAACGTGTCGGATAAAACAGAATATGCAACGGATGCGCCCGCGGGGGCGGCACTCATTGCTCAGGCAATGGACCGGCGTGAGGGGGCCGGTCGCTACAAGGCCATGCAATACATCATGGACTGGGATCGCTCGCGCATGGCGTACAGGGCCGTCAAGCGCGCCTTCGACATCGTGTTCAGCGGTGTCGTGCTTGGTGCCATCGCTATCCCCAGTCTGATTCTTGCTGCCGCTATCCGCCTGGAGAGCGAGGGCAACCCGTTCTACAGC
>CALJCO010000094.1 GCA_938023905.1 uncultured Collinsella sp.
CTCCGGCTCGACCCTCATGGCTGTGACCGACGACACCATCGTGGCAAAGTTCCTGCAGGTCAAGCTGCGCGAGCAGTTCCCCAAGTGTGACACGCATATTCTGACGTGCGACACCGAGGGCGCCCAGATCGAATACCTGTAGTCGCCGCACCGTATACCCGCTGGGGAGGCCAGAGGCTTTGCCCCCAAATCGTCCTCGGACATGGCAGGACCCCCGCTGCGCACTTCGTGCGGCGGGGGTCCTGCCGTCCTGCGGAAAGATTGGGGGGCAAAGCCTCTGGCCTCCCCTACGTTAACGTCGCTTGCGGCGGCTACAGGGACCTACGCCCTGGAAAGTCGCCGGGCTGATGTTCTGCATTTTATTGATAGGGGCGCTTATTAGAGGCAGGCCTCGGCAATGCGACGCTTGAGTTCGTCGATGCCGGTGCCAGTCTGGGAACTTGTAATGATTACGTTCTCAGCCGGGACGTTGAGTTGCTTTTTGATGGCTGCTGCCTGGCGGGCCTGCTGGGTGCGGCTGAGCTTGTCGGCCTTGGTGAGGCAGACGATAAAGTTGAACTCGTTGCCCTGCAGGTAGTCGATCATGTCATGGTCGAGCTTACTGGGGTCGTGGCGAATGTCCACCAGCGACACAACCAGGTTAAAGCTACGCTCGGAGTCGAAAAAGTCGCCGATGAGCTCGGCCCAACGGTCGCGCTCGGCCTTGGAACGGCGAGCGAAACCGTAGCCCGGCAGGTCCACAAAGTGCACGTCGTCGGCCTCAAAGAAGTTGATGTTGCTCGTCTTGCCCGGCGTGCTCGAAACCTTGACCAGGTTCTTGCGACCAAAGAGCTTGTTCATGATGGACGACTTGCCCACATTGGAGCGGCCCACAAAGCTCACCTCGGGACAGGTGGACTCGGGGATCTGCGAAACCTTGCCGTAGCTGGCGACGAACTTGGCAAGCTGGTAATTAATGGAATCGGCCATGGACACTCCTTGGTCGTAGGTTTTTACAAAACGGGCGTGCTATTGCGCGGCGGCGATACGACGAACGATGTCAAGCGTGATGCCGCTCGCGGTGCGAGCGTACTCATCTAGATCGAACTCGCGCTCGCAAAACGCGTCATATGCCTCGTCACAATTATCGCTGATAGCACGCAGCACCAGACAATCGACACCGTTCTTGGCTGCAATATGGGCAATTGCGGCGCCTTCCATCTCAACGCAATCGGCATGCGTCGCCTCGATGACGGCGATGCGCATGGCGTCGCCCGTTACAAAGCGGTCGCCCGTAGCGATGGTGCCAACCAAGAGCTGCTTGGGGTCCTCCTCAGCAGCCGCCATATCCGATGATGCGTCCACAAACCCGTGCTCGACAAGCACGGCAGCTGCAATATCAACCAAAGCCGGTGTCGAGGCAAATTCCTCAAGCCCCGGCGCCGACTCGGCGATGAGCGCCGTGTCGGTATCGAGATAGCGCAGGCACTTGCCTATAACCACGTCGTTAATATGGAGCTTGGGGTTTAGGCCACCCGCAATGCCCGAAAACACAACGGCCTGCGGGGCATATTTGCTGATGAGATGCTGCGTTGCCGCCGCGGCGTTTACGGTTCCCATGCCAGCGGTCGTAGCGACAACAGACAAACCGTCAAGCTCACCGCTGACAACGGTCAAGCCCGCCTCTTGCGACACACGAGCGCCGTTCAGTTCTTCCTTAATCTGCGCAACCTCTTTTTCGAGTGCGCCTATGATCGCGATGGTTGCCATGCCATCCCCCAAACCTGTGAAAATTGCTTATCCACGGTATGGTACCAGCATTTTGACTCAACCGCGCGATATGAAGCCGCTAGACCAGCACAGCGCGGGTATCATAAAGGGGCAAAAATGACTTACTATCCGATGGCGTTTTTGAGCTCCGCGCGGCGCTTTTTCATGCCCGTCATGACGGCGTTGCGCAGCTCGGGCATGCGCGCGGTATCCATCTGGGGCACGCCCTCGAGCTTATAGGGAATGCCCAATTGCTCGTACTTGACGACACCCATCGTGTGATACGGCAGCATCTCCAAGCCGACCACGTTATGCCACGGGGCAATCAGACGACCGAGTGCCCCGCACTCCTCCACCGTGTCGGTAATGCCCGGCACCACCACGTGGCGGATAACGACCTTGATCCTGCGACGCGCCAGCTCATCGCCAAACGCCAGGATACGTGCAGGATCGCAACCGGTCAGCTTTTTATGCTCAACCGGATCGGCATGCTTAATGTCGAGCAGCACCATGTCGGTCTCCTTGAGAACGGCATCGAACTTCTCAGGGTGGTTGGGGTCAAACGCATAACCGCAGCTATCCAGGCAGGTATGCACGCGGCCATCGGGATTGTTGTGCATGGCGCGGAACAGATCGGCCAAAAACTCGGGCTGCAGAAGCGGCTCGCCACCCGAAACTGTAATGCCGCCGCTGCGGTAAAACTCATGGTTGCTCTGGAACTCATCCATGAGGTGCTCGACGGTCACCATCGTGCCGCCGTTAACAGACCAGGTATCGGGATTGTGGCAATACGCGCAGCGCATGGGGCAACCTTGGACAAATACCACAAAGCGAATGCCGGGACCGTCGACCGTACCCATCGTCTCGATCGAATGCACGCGACCCAGGGCAAACGCAGAGTCCTCGGGACGAGCGTCCACACCCTCAAGCGTCATCTCAGCCATTCCCGCAACCTTGCCTCTCTTTGGTTATTGCCAATTAAAATGCCAGAGCCATTCTAGCCCATACGCATGATGGTGAAACGGTTTGGCGGCCAATTGGGTTGTCCTATTTGGCCCCACGCAAGAGCGGCGGAAAGGTTATCGCAACCCGCCCGCCACCGAGGCAATAGATATCGATAGACGCCAGGCCTTACGCCTTAAGCGTAAGCACCGCACCAAAGGCAGTCGGGCCGCAGTGGCTCGAGATGACGCCGCCGACCTGAGTCCAGGTAACGTCCTTAAAGCCCAGGTCGTGCGCATAGACTTCCATATCGTCGCGCAGCTCCTCGGAAAGGCCCACTGAATACGCCAAACCAATGTGCGAGTAATCAATATCGCCCTTCGCAACCATGTGGTCAATAAAGGCACGGGCGCATTTGAGCATAGAGCCGCGGAACTTTTTAGTCGCCACGAACTTGCCGCCCGTCACCTCAATGCAGGGCTTAATCTTGAGCAGATGAGCGCCTAGGAACGCGACGTTGGACAAGCGACCGCCTGCCTTAAGGAAGGCAAGGTCGGTAGGAACAAAACCCAACAGCACGCGGTCCATCACCGAATTGGTAAAGGAGAAAATTTCATCGACGGTGGCATCGGGGTGAGCCTCGATATATTTGGCGGTCTCGACGGCAACGAGCGACTGGCCAACCGAAACAAAACGCGTGTCCATAGAGAAGACGTAGTCGCGGCCCTTAGCTGCAATCTTGGAGGACTGATGTGAGCAGGTCGTGGCCTCGGAATACGCGAGATGCAAAATGGTCGCGTCGGGCTGCTCGGCGTGAATGCGGTCGTACACGTGAGCAAAATCCGCAGGCGCGCAACCACTGGTCTTGGGCATAACGCCAAACTCGTTACAGCGCGAGTAAATCTCGAGCGGATCGATCGAGCCGTCCTCGACGGTCTCGTCACCAATCGTGACATGCATAGGCACGCGCACGATGCCGTAGCGCTCGCAAAGCTCCGGCGTCACATCCGAACCAGACTCAACCACGATTACATACTTGCCCATTATCATCACAACCCATCTCGACGTTGGCTTTTGAATATGTGACGCACGTCCGCCGTCCTGCTGCAGAACGGCCTCCAAGCGCCAAAGAGACGCCGCCCCTTGCACACAACAAAGGACAGCGTCTCCCTGAAATACTCCGTGCTTGCATGAGATTCTACACGGTTTAGTAATGAGTGTTACTTACTCCGCAAACGGTAGCTATATGCGATAAACGGTAGCCACCAAGAAAGCCCGTGTATCCAAAACGCCACGGTCACTCACAATGCGGCTAGCGAGCCAGACGGTAAAACTCCATCGAGGCGTCGCCCTCGGCGCGCAACTGCATCGCCGGCGCCGCAGACGAATAGGTGCGGCTCGTAAGCGCAACCTCACCGTCGTTGACAAATACCTCGAGCATCGTGGCATCCGAAAGGACTCGCAGGCAGTAAAGCTCGTCGAGCTCAACCGACCTCTTATCGCGTCCATAGCCCTCATCGCCCATATCAAGTGTGAGCATTCCGCTGGCAAAGCACACGACAACGCCCTCACGAACTTCCAGCTCAATGGACTTCGTCCCCCGGCACGACACGACGGCATCAAACAGTCGACCAGGAGAGCCGACGGTCTCTCCGGCGGTCACCGAAACACGCTCCTTGCGCAGTTGCTCAACCTCGCGCGCGGGCCACTGACAGAGCTTACCGTCGCGCATATTCAGCACCCTAGGCACGGTAAGCGCGCACTGCCATCCGCGTTCCACCGTCGGGTTTTGAGCCGTTGCATCGGGGCAGCCGGCCCAACCGATCATAATCCGTCGACCGTCGGCATCTGCAAATGATTGAGGGGCATAGAAGTCAAAACCCGCATCGACCATCGGGGGCATACCCTGCCCAGCGATTTTAAAGCTAGGCGCCTCCCAATCGGCCTCAATACGAAACCACACGCACTGATGCGGGTTTTGGTAACGCCAACCATCGGCGGGCACGCCCTGCGGGCAGCAAACGAGAATAAGCTCGCCATCAAGCTCAAACAGATCGGGGCACTCCCACATAAAACCGAACTTCTCGCCGAGCTCGATACGCGTCGCATATTTCCAGCACTCAAGATCGTGCGAGGTATAGACGAGCACGCAACCGCGGTCGTCTTTCGTACGAGCACCAAGAACCATATAGTAGATACCGTCATGCTCCAGGATCTTGGGGTCGCGCACGTGCGTACTAATATCGTCGGGGTAATCGACCGGACCAACAGCTATGTGCTTCTCCCCCAATTTATCGGGGTTCTCGGTAACCATGTGAATCTGATTTTGGTCGCGCCCTGTCAGCACATAGTCATAATCATCGCGGTCAAAATGCTTGACGTTACCGGTATAGAAGTAGTGAATCTTGCCGTCGTGCATAAATGCAGACCCCGAATACGCACCGCTCGAGTCTAGATCTGAATCGGGGAATAGCGCGGGACCGCGGTTCTCGTACGTCACAAAGTCCTTCGTCGTCAGATGATTCCACAGCACCGGTCCGCCGTGCGCGGCATCAAACGGATCGTATTGGTGATAGATGTGGTATGTATCACCAACCTGCACCAAACCGTTGGGATCATTGAGCCAGCCAAGCTCGGGCTCCGCATGGAACAGAAGTCTATCGGGGTCAACCGCGATGCGAGCCGCAGTCTCATCCTGCCCGGCACGCCACAGCTCGTAGTCCAAGCGCGTCGCCCTATGTTTTTGATCGAACATTCAATCGTCCTTCTTGTAGAGGAGAAGGACGCCCGGCCCATGCGAGCCAAACGCCCTTCTCCAACAGGTCAACCCGTACATTACCTTGACGGATCTGGATTAGAAGCTGACATCAAAGCCGGCGCCTGCACCCTCTTCATCGGTGGTCGGAACGCCCTTTGCCTTGTTGTAGGCAAAGATCAGGATGATCGGGACGAAGAAAGCGATCAGATTGCCAGCCACATACCACACGAGGGTCTCGGGCGTGACGATGAGCAGGCCAAGTACGCCGGTCAGACCCTGGCCGATAGCGCGCACCTCAAAGAGCTTCACGAAGGCACCGCCGCAGCCTGCACCGATGCAAGCGCAGATGAACGGAATGATCGAGTAGCGCATGTTTGCAGCAAAGATGGCGGGCTCGGAGATTCCGACCAGCGTCGGGATAAAGGACGACATGCAGATGTTGCGCTCTTTGGAATGCTTCTTGTGAATGAGATACATGCCGATGGCGCCGCCGCCCTGGGCGATGATGGAAACCGACCAGATAGCCTGGATGTAATTGAAACCGGTGGTTGCAACGAGGTTGGCCTCGATACCCTGGATGAACTGATGCGTACCGGTAACGACGAGCGGCTGCAAGAACGCGGCGAAGACAAAGGCACCAAAGACACCCATCCTGTTGTACAGGACGTCGATCACGCCAGCGAGAACATCGCCGATCAGGTTGCCGAGCGGGCCAAACACGGTGAACAGGGCAACGTTGGCAAGAATCAGGGTGACGGTCGGGACAAAGACGAACGAGACGACCTCGGGGATGTACTTCTGGGCAATCTTCTCGACCTTGGCCATAAACCAGGCAGTCAGGATTGCGGGGAATACGCCACCCTGGAAAGCAACCATGGGAATGGAAAGCGGACCGAAGTTCCAATACTCAGCGCCCGTCGGATCCAAAACGAACGTGTTGCGGTTCATAAGGCTCGGGTGAACCATGACAATGCCGACGAGGATACCCAGGATCGGGTTGCCGCCAAAACGCTTAACCGCACTGTACATCACCAGGACAGGCAGGTAATCAAACGTAGTGGCAATAATGGCAAAGAAGCTTGCGAGGTTCTTGAGGAACTCGCTGTGATCGGCAAGGCTGCCCTCCATGCCAAAGAGGCCGTTGGCAACGATCAGCGACTTAAGGCCGATGATGATAGCAGCACCGACGAAGGCGGGGATGATGGGAATAAAGATGTCGGAGAATACCTTGAGAACCGAGAAGATCTTGCCCTTCTTGTCCGCCTCGGCTCCCTTGACCTCGGAAGCGCTAATCTCCTTGACACCCGTCAGAGCCATAAACTCATCGTAGACCTTGTTAACGGTACCGGTACCAAAGATGATCATGAGCTGGCCGCTGTTATACAGAACGCCCTTGACGCCATCGATGTTCTCGAGCTCTGCCTTGTTGTACTTGCTCGTGTCCTTGAGCACCAGACGAAGACGCGTAACACAGTGCGTGGCGCCCTCGATGTTCTCCAGACCGCCGACGTTGTCGACGACTTGCTGAGACACTACTTTGTAGTCCATGTTCCTCTCCATTCCCTTACGAAATCATAAGACGATTCGTCGCCATTACAGAGACGCGATTGTTGCGTTAGCGCACTTGAGCGTACCGTCAGTGACCGTCAGCGCGACGCCCTGCCCCTGCTTGTTGCAGAAACGCGCATTGAGTGCAACATCATCGATAAAGATGGTCGCGATGTCGTCGTCGACTACCAGGCGCACGTGATGAGTTCCGTTACCCGTAAAGAAAAGCGGACGGTCGAGACCCATGTTGTTGACCTGGAACCACGGATACTGGGGGGCTGCCGTAAACTCGAGCTTGCCCTCGCGCAGATTGGCGCGGAACTCGTAGGCAAGACCGGACTCGGCGTCCTCGGCAAACTTCACCGAGAAGCCCGCGGCGTCGCCACCGAGCTCGATGTCGGCGTCAAGCATATAGGTAGAGCCGGCGTCCGCAGCGAGCACCTGCTCGACCTTGCCCGACTCGCAGGAAAGCTCAAAGGCCTCGACTGCCTTAGCCTCGCCAAAGGCGCCAAGCATGCTGTCGGGGAGTTTAGTGCCAAGCGTTCCGTCGGCACGCTGAACGATCTCGAGGGGCATAAAGGTGCCACCCCACAGGTAAGAGCTGGGGTCGCCGCCCTCGTCACGCGTAGGAACCCAACCAAAGAGAACGCGGCGCTCGCCATCAAATGCGGTACGTGCGGCATAGTACGCGCGGCCATCGAAGGAATCGTCCGCAGGAGTAATCCAGGGACCGTTGATAGAGCGAGACATGCGGTAACGGGTCTTGTTGCCATCACTGTACTCAGAGAACACCAGATACCACCAGTCGCCCATCTTAAAGAGATCAGGCATCTCAAACATGGTGTACAGGCCCGGATTCCACCAGTCGCCCTGGAACTCCCAGGTATCCAGGTCCTTGGAGGTGAACTTGACCAGACGACCGGTCATCAGACGCTTGTCCTCGCCCACACGCGTGCCGAGGATGAGCATGTACTCTTCGTTCTCCTCATCCCAAAGCACAAAGGGATCGCGCCAGTTGCGGTCATCGTAACCCTCCTGGGGCGGAAGCAGCGTCTCGGCGATGTTCTTCTCCCACTTGACGGCGTCGTCACTCGTTGCGTGAAGAAGAACCTGCTTCATCAAACGTGCGCGGACCTTATCACGATTGCAACCAGTGTAGAGCGCATGGTACTTGTCGCCCACCTTAAACACCGTGCCGGCATAAACGTACTGGTCGACCTCCTCGTCGCCGCCACGCTCAAGGCTCTCGCCAAAGTCCTTGTAGTTGACGAAATCCTTGGTCGTCGCGAGTGCCCAGCCAAACGGCTCTCCGAAAGGTTCGGGGTTACGCGTGTCACGCTGATGATAGAGATAGAACGTGCCGTCCTCGCCGTACGGCATGATGTCGCCTACCCAAATTCCCTCAGGCTGGTAATACACCTTATGCATCCGAGACTTCCTTTCCGTCGAGATACTAACTCGGTACATCTGCAAGATATGTCAATCGTTTTCATATGTCAAACGTTTTCATATCCATACGTCTTTTCACAGTTCCAGTCGTCGGCAAACGGTTGACATATGCCGGCGAACGGTTATCGGTGGCGTTTGAGGGATTCTTTTGGCACGGGGCGAATTACGCGGTTTTGCCCTCGATAAGTTCGACGGGAAGCTTGGTATTCGATTCGGGCTTTTCACCGTTAACAAGAGCGATGATGGATTGGGCCGCGAGCTTTCCTATGCGATCGATATCTTGACGCACGGTTGTTAAGTCAGACATAAACGTCATGGTACGGTGGGCACCATCCGCACCCACGACCTTAATGTCGTCTGGAGCGCTCAAGCCGCGCTGCTTCATCACGTTGAGACAGATGGCCGCCATCGTATCGTCTCCCGCAAAGATGCCGTCAATATCGGGGTTCTCATCGAGGATCTTCGCAACGACCGTGCCCTTTTCGTCGTCGGGCTTAACGAACTCGACCTCACGGACAAGCGCGGGCAAACCGGCCTGCTCAACAACATCGAGGTAGGCATCGGTACGCTTATTGGCAGGCATGCGCATGCGACTATTGCTGCGCAGGCACAGGATACGCCTGCAGCCGTCATCAATCAGACGGCGCGTGGCGAGCTCGCCGATGCCATAGCTGTCACTTGCAATCTGGACAGAGCCCTCGCCAAGATCGCAGTCGATGCCAACCAGGCTCAAGCCCATCTCGGCATATGCCTCGGCGCCGATATTGAGGGAGTTGACGATTACGCCGTCGACCATATTGCGGCGGAGCATGTCAATATAGGAACGCTCAAGATCGGGTCGATTGGCGCTGTTGCACAGCAACATCTTAAAGCCGTTTTCCGCCAACGTGCGCTCGACCGCCTGCACAACCTGAGCATGGAACGGGCTGCTCACAAAGGGAACGATCATGCCGATAAGGTTCAGGCGACCGTTGAGCATGGCACGGGCGATATCGTTGGGCGTGTAATTGATGCGCTCCATCGCCGCATGGACTTTATCGCGGGTTTCCTGACTAATGTAGCCGCGATTATTAAGCACGCGAGATACCGTAGTAGGCGAAACCCCCGCCACCGCTGCAACTTCCTTGATGCCAGGCTTGGCAGAATCCTTAGAACGAGCGCCCTCGCGAGCCATAGCACCCTCCCCTCATCAACATGTCATACGTTTACATACAAACAAAGCATACCCCAACAACAGTGGGAAGACGGTAACAGTACAAGTAAGTAAACGACTCATCCAAATAATTAGGAGAGTTCCGCCTAAAGGGTAACTACACAGGACCCCGCCGGGGCTGTTTGGGCTACCTCCCAAAATATTCCGCAGGACGCAAGAAGCCCTCGCCGCACGAAGTGCGCAGCGAGGGCTTCTTGCATGTCCGAGGACGTTTTGGGAGGTAGCCCAAACAGCCCCGGCGATCCTGCGGGAGTTAAACCCCTTTAGAACTTGTTGTGGAAGGTACGCGAAATGACCTCGTCCTGCTGCTCCTTGGTGAGCGTGTGGAAGTTCACGGCATAGCCGGAAACGCGGATGGTCAGCTGCGGGTACTTCTCGGGGTGAGCCTGAGCGTCGAGCAGCGTCTCACGGTTGAAGACGTTGATGTTCAGGTGGTGGCCACCCTTCTCGGCGTAAGCGTCGAGCATGTGGACCAGGTTATCGGCCTGAGTCTCGGAAACTTCAGAAACCTTCATAATGTGTCTCCTTCGATCGATAGGCGCCGGCCGAAACCGGTGCGCTAATCAGTAATCGTTATTGTTAGTATAGCACTAACAATAGTTACTCGCCCAGCTGATCAAGGTCGATATCGCCAAAGAACACCTGGTCCTCCTTGCCGAGCGCACCCGGGATGATGGAGAAGGTGTTGGAGATGCCGTCCTGAGCATCGCGGAACGGGAGCTTGGAAACCGAAGACAGCGAAGCGATGGCGCCGTGGCTATCGCGCTTGTGCATGGGGTTAGCACCCGGGGCGAACGGCTGGCCAGCCTTGCGGCCGTCAGGCGTGGAGCCGGTCTTCTTGCCGTACACGACGTTGGAGGTAATGGTCAGAACCGAGGTCGTGGGCACGGAGTTGCGGTAGGTGTCGTTCATGCGGATGTACTCCATGAACTGGTGCACAACGTCGTGAGCGATCTGGTCGACGCGGTCGTCATCGTTGCCGTACTTGGGGAACTCGCCCTCAGTCTCAAAGTCGACGATGATGCCGTTCTCGTCACGGACGGGGTGGACCTTGGCGTACTTGATGGCGGACAGGGAGTCAGCCACGACGGAAAGACCAGCGATGCCCGTAGCGAACCAGCGGTGCACGTGCTTGTCGTGCAGAGCCATCTGGATGCGCTCGTAGCAATACTTGTCGTGCATGTAGTGGATGATGTTCAGCGAGTTGACGTACACGCCAGCGAGCCACTTCATCATGTCGTTGTACTTGGCCACAACGTCGTCGTAATCGAGCGTATCGCCCTCGACGGCGCGATACTTGGGGCCGACCTGCTTCTTGGAGACCTCGTCAACACCGCCGTTGAGTGCGTACAGCAGGCACTTGGCCAGGTTGGCGCGGGCGCCGAAGAACTGCATCTCCTTGCCGATGCGCATGGAGGACACGCAGCAGGCAATGCCGTAGTCGTCGCCGTGGTAGACGCGCATGAGGTCGTCGTTCTCGTACTGAATCGAGGAGCTGGCGACAGAAGTCTTGGCGCAGAACTTCTTGAAGTTCTCGGGCAGACGGGTCGACCACAGAACGGTCATGTTGGGCTCGGGGCTGGTGCCCATGTTCTCGAGCGTGTGCAGGTAGCGGTAGCTCATCTTGGTAACGAGCGTACGGCCGTCAACACCCATGCCGCCGATGGACTCGGTGACCCACTGCGGATCGCCGGTAAACAGGGCCTGGTACTCGGGGGTACGGGCAAACTTGACCATGCGGAGCTTCATGATGAAGTGATCCACGAACTCCTGGATCTGCTCCTCGGTGAAGGTACCGTTGGCAAGGTCGCGCTCAGCGTAGATGTCGATGAACGTGGAGGTACGGCCGATGGACATAGCGGCGCCGTTCTGCTCCTTGACGGAAGCGAGGTAGGCGAAGTACATCCACTGGATGGCCTCCTGCGTGTTGGTAGCAGGGTTGGAAATGTCGAAACCATAGGTCTCGGCCATCATCTTGAGCTCGCCGAGGGCGCGGATCTGCTCCTGCAGCTCCTCACGATCGCGGATGTTGTCGGCGGTCATGACCGTCGGGGTGGAAGCCTTCTGGGCCTCCTTGTCCTTGATCAGGTAGTCGACGCCGTACAGGGCAACACGACGGTAGTCGCCGATGATGCGGCCGCGGCCATAGCCATCGGGCAGACCGGTGATGATGTGGGCCGAGCGGCAGGCGCGCATCTCGGGGGTGTAGACATCGAAGACGCCGGCGTTGTGGGTCTTGCGCTCGAAGGTGTAGCGCTCGACAACGTTCTCGTCGATCTTGTAGCCGTGCTGGCTGGCAGCCTGGCAAGCGATGCGGATACCGCCGTTGACGTGCAGCGCGCGCTTGAGCGGCTTGTCGGTCTGGAGGCCGACGATGGTCTCCTTGTCGCGATGGGCGTTATCGATGTAGCCAGCGGGGTGGCTCACGATACCCGTGACGGTCTTGGTGTCCATATCGAGGACGCCGCCCTGCTCGCGCTCCTTGAGCAGCAGGTCGAGAACCTCGCCCCACAGCTCCTTGGTACGCTCGGTCGGGCCGGCGAGGAACGACTCGTCGCCCTCGTAGGGGGTGTAGTTCTTCTGGATGAAGTCTCGGACGTCAACCTCTCCCGTCCAGATGCCTTCCTTGAAGCCTTCCCATGCCTCCTGCATTGTGTAACCACGCTCCTAGTTACGTGTAATGCGGCGCTCTCTCACACCGCTGCTTATTGAATTCTTGAATGTTAGACCTGCATGACCGGCTTCATTCGCCTTCCGTCGCGCGTTAGCGCAGGGAAAAACGTTTATTCACCTTGGTCTTGCAACCCTAAACCCAAGATTTCACCCGTTAGTGAAGGATAACATAGCCACCCCCTTCATCAGGGCTGTTATATGTTCCTTTTTTTGTGTCATTAGAGCGTTTTCAACAAATCCGCAGGAAACGCGCCCGCCATCATCTACCGTTCACCGAATTATTTGATATTTCCCCTTGCCTTTATACGTCCTTCACTCTAGCTGTTATGCCAGCTTTAGCAGGGTAAAGTATCCCAGAGACCCTTCAGAAACTGCAGGGCGGCCACGGGATTTTCCCCGTGGCCGCCCTGTGGCGTGGCTAGTTTTTTAGCTTTGATTGCCTCTTGGCATTAGGCGGCTGCGGCGGCCTTGTCGGTCGTTGCCTTGCTGTTGCCCTGGCCCTCAAAATGCTTGTAGCACCAGCTGGTGACCAGCGGGGTCAAAATGGCCGTCACGATAGCACAGGCTGCAACCTGAGCCGTGGCCGTCGCGAGCACCGCGCCGCCGTACATGGCCTCGTTGACGCTTGCCATAGCGGCAGGCGTTGCCACGTTGGCGCCAGCGCAGCTGGAGATTGCCGCACCTGCGACACCGGTGCCACCGGTAAGCTTATCGACCGCAACAACGGGGATAGCGAAGACCACCGAGCAGATCACGCCGAGCAGGATGCCGGGAAGACCGCCGTTGATAAGCTGACCAAAAGTCATGGTCGAGCCCATGGCAAAGAAGACGAGCACGATGATGGCGGAAAGTGCCGGTGCCATCATCTTCTTAAAGCTCGGGAAGAGGTTACCCAGAATAATGCCGACGACGATCGGCAGGATGGCGCCCACGAGCGACCAGCCGATCGGAGCCTGACCGGCAGCGCCGAGCACGATCATCGTGACCGGAGGGCCGACAACCAGCGTGGTGATGGCGACGGCGCCACGCTCGGCCTCATTGCCCATGGTGCCCATCAGACCGGCGTACATAGCGTTGTTGGCGCCGGTGCAAGCGGCCAGCATCACCATGGCAGAGATGCCAAACAGGTTGTCGTTGAATACATAAAGGATGAGCAGCGACACGGCAACGACCACGATCTGCTTGACGGCGATGATGATGGCGCCGCGGGCAGCGGCGGCAGGAGCACTCTTAAACGAAATCGTCGTACCGACGATGAGCAAAAAGGCGCCAACAAGCGGGCCTGCGCCCTGCTGGGTCATGCCGAGCGTAAAGCTGCCGAGCGTTTTGAACAGGTCGGGGAACAGCGTGTTGAGCAGGCAGCCCAACAAAAGCGGCACCAAAATATTGGCACCCGGGATGGAGGACATCTTAAAGAACGACTCCTTTGCCGCCGGCGCCTCCACCGCAGTCGATTCACTCATATATATCTCCTTTGGATGCATGCGAATCGTAGCCGCACGCGCCTTTTTCAGAAAGAAGGCGACGGTCCCGAGTCGCAGGAGCCGTCGCCGAATTAACGTCGCGGGGTATTACCCGTCCAGAACGATGCCACCATCGCAGTCACCGATCTCGCCGTTCACGAAGCTAGCGAGGTCGGAAGCGAAGAAGAGCACCATCTGCGCAGGCTCGCTGGCCTGGGCGGCGCGGCCCAGAGGAATACCGTTGATGATGCGCTGAGAGTTCTCGTCAGAGAGAATCGAGGTCATATCGGTAAGGGTGAGCGACGGGCACACGGCGTTGCAGCGGACGCCAAACTTGCCGCCTTCCTTGGCGACTGCCTTGGTTAGACCGTTAACACCGGCCTTGGAGCTCGCGTAAGCCGCAGTGCCGAGCAGGCCGCCGCCGATCTTGCCGGCAACAGAGCTCACGTTGACGATAGTGCCGGCATGGGCCGCCTTAAAGTGCGGGTACACAGCATTCATCATAGTGAAGGTACCGTTGAGGTTGATGTCGATGGTACGACGCCACTCGGTGTCATCGATCTCGTCGAACTTCTTGGTGCTGATGACGCCAGCACAGTTGATCAGGATGTTGGTTTGCGGCAGGTCCGTAAAAATCTGCTCGACGGTCTCACGCGCCTTGGGCGCATCGGCAACATCGAGCTGATAGAACTTGTTGCCCTCGCCAAGCTCGACCACAGCGGCCTCGCCCTTGGCAGCGTTCCTTGCGATGAGCGCGACGTGTCCGCCGCCCGCGACGATGCCCTTGGCGATCTCGAGGCCAATGCCCTGAGTGCCGCCGGTAACGATCGCGGTTTTGCCCGTGAAGTCAAATGCCATGACTCCAACCCCCTTGATTCAGGTGTCTCCTTGCGGGAAGTTGGAGCATCGCACGTGGCGATAAATGAGTCCCAGTCGTCATGGTGGTGACAACCCCTCGCCTAACCGCGGGCATAGTAGTTCTTTGAAACGCTTCAGCAATTGAATTTTTTAACTCTTTATGCGCTCTTTATATTGCCCACTGCATGAGGCCCGAATATGCGGGTATCATCTTTCACCGAAAATAGTTTCTAGTGTTAGGGGTTTTCGGTGGAAGATACCGATTTCCATGAGCTTGGACGTCAGCTCTTAACTGAGTTTGGCAGCATGCATCATCGCATTTCGCGCTCTGCGGACAAAGCTCTCGGCGGCGAGATGGCTGTCATGCGCGCCCTCATGCTCGCTGGCGGTTCGCTCACGCCGAGCGAACTCGCAAATCGCGCCTGGGTCTCGAGTGCCCGCATCGCCAATATCTTACGCACTCTCGAAGCCAAGGGCTGGGTCGAGCGCGAGCACTCAAAGACCGACCGTCGTCGTGTACACGTCACGATGACCGACAAGGGATTCCAGAATCTCGAAATCAAACGTCGGGAATTCGAGGAGCGCACCGCGGCCTTCCTCGAGCAGCTCGGCGAAACAGATACCCAAGAGATGGTGCGCCTTCTAAGGCGTTTCAACGAAATTATCGACCGCAATCAAGAAAGGAGAGATGCCGAGTGAGGATTCTCAAGCTCTTTAAAAAGCATGTCCTGGCACTGTTCACAGCTATCGTACTTATCGTAATCAGCTGCAACGCCGATCTGGCACTGCCTACCTACATGAGCGACATCGTCGACGTGGGCGTACAGCAAGGCGGCATCGCCTCGCCCGTGCCCGACACCATTCGTGCCGAATCACTCGATGACCTTGAGCTCTTTATGAGCACCAAGGACGCCAAAGCTGTGGAGGCCGTGTTTAGCAAGGCTGACAAAAAAGGCATCCGCACGTACAAGGGCACCGAGGACGAGCGCGCCGACGGCAGCAAGATTGCCGACATCATGAGCCTGCCCGAGACCGTCGTACTTTCGCTCAACCAAGGCATCGATGCCAGCTCCATGGGCGACATGATGGGCGCGTCCAGCGAGAAAGACAACAGCGACCCCCAGGCCATGCCCACCCCCGAGCAGATGGCGGCAATGACGCCCGAGCAGCTCGCCGAGATGCAGCAGAAGGCCGCAGCGGCGCAGAACATGCAAAAGCAGATTGATGCCGACGGCGGCAAGATCACCATGAAGAGCCTGCGTCTAGGCGTTGAAGGCGGCCTCATCGACCAAGGCAAGCTCGTCGAGGGCGCCAACGAAATGGCGGACAAAATGGGCTCCATGTCGGGCTCCATCGTCACTCAGCGCGCCGTGAGCTATGTGCAGGACGAGTACAAGGCACAGGGCATCGACCCCGCCGACGTGCAGAACGCCTACCTGGGCCGCATGGCGACCACGATGTTTGGCCTGTGCCTGGTGTCGCTTGTCGCCACCATCCTGACCGGCGCCGTGGCTTCGTGCACCGCCTGCTCCATCGCCCGCGACCTGCGCCGCGAGACCTTCAACAAGGTTATGCACTTCTCGCCGGCCGAGGTGGGCAAGTTTAGCCAGGCCTCGCTCATCACCCGCTGCACCAACGACATTCAGCAGATTCAGATGGCCGCGACCCTGTTTATCCGCATGTGCCTGATGGCCCCCGTCATGGGCGTCGTCGCCGTCATGCGCGTCCTGGCCAACCACACCGGCCTGGAGTGGACCATCGCCGTGGCCATCATCGCGGTCTCGGCCGTCGTCGGCGTGCTCATGGGCCTCACCATGCCAAAGTTCAAAAAGATGCAGAGCTTTGTGGACCGCGTGAACCTCACCGCCCGCGAGCTGCTCGACGGTCTTATGCCCATCCGCTCGTTCAACCGCGAGGAGCATGAGCTCGAGCGTTTTGACAAGGCATCACTCGACCTGATGACCACGCAGCTCTACACCAACCGCGCCATGAGCTTTATGATGCCGCTCATGATGCTCGTCATGAACTGCATCACCGTGCTTATCGTCTGGTTTGGCGCGCAGGGCGTCTCGGACGGCGTGATGCAGGTCGGCAACATGATGGCGTTTATCTCCTATACCATGCAGATCGTCATGGCGTTTATGATCCTCACCATGGTTTCGGTTATCCTGCCCCGTGCCGAGGTCGCAGCCGAGCGCATGGAAGAGGTCATCACCTGTCCCACGAGCATCAACGATCCCGCCTCGCCCAAACTGCCTGCTGCCAGCGCGCCGCGCGGTGAGCTCGCCTTCCACGACGTGAGCTTCCAGTATCCCGATGCCCGCGCCGATGTCATCAGCGGCGTGAACTTCACCACACATGCCGGCCAGATGCTCGGCATCATTGGCTCAACGGGTTCGGGCAAGTCCACGCTCGTGCAGCTGATTCCGCGCCTGTACGACGTCACGGGCGGCAGTATTTCGCTCGACGGCATCGACGTGCGCGATATGACCCTTTCTGAGCTGCGCCGCCGCATTGGCTATATCCCGCAGCAGGGACGCCTGTTCTCGGGCACCGTCGAGAGCAACCTCAAGTTTGCCGGCGACATGGTGAGCGATGATGATATGCGCCAGGCGGCACGCATCGCCCAGGCCGAGGACTTTATCGCCGAGCGCGAGGGCGGCTACGACTCCCCCATCAGTCAGGGCGGCTCCAATGTCTCGGGCGGTCAGCGCCAGCGTCTGGCCATCGCACGCGCGTTGGCCAAAAAGCCCGAGGTCGTGGTGTTCGATGACTCGTT
Source organism: uncultured Collinsella sp. (assembly GCA_938023905.1). Lineage (GTDB taxonomy): Bacteria > Actinomycetota > Coriobacteriia > Coriobacteriales > Coriobacteriaceae > Collinsella. Next base: position 17,433 of record CALJCO010000094.1, read on the forward strand.
TAGCGCCCTCGACTACAAGACCGATGCTCGCTTGCGCGAGGAGCTTGCCAAAAACGTTACCGACGCCGCGCTCGTGGTCGTGGCCCAGCGCATCGCGACCATCATGCACGCCGACCAGATTATCGTGCTCGACGACGGCCACGTGGTGGGCACCGGTACGCACGAGGAGCTGCTGCACAACTGCCCGGCGTACCTGGAGATCGCACAGTCGCAGCTTTCCGCCGAGGAGTTGGGGCTTACCCAAGAAGAAATTGCAGCCGTCATGGAAGGAGGCGAGCGCTAATGGCAGACGAGACCAAGACTCAGATTCCTAAGCCCACCCGCCGGCGCGGTCCCATGGGCCGCATGGGTGGCATGGGCCGCGGCGAAAAGGCCAAGGACTTTAAGGGCACCATGAGGCAGCTACTCGGCTATATCGGCCAGCACAAGATTGCCGTGCTTGCCGCCGTCGCCTTTGCCGTGTGCTCGGTCATCTTTAACATTGTGGGGCCCAAGGTGCTCGGCCAGGTTACCACCAAACTGTTCGAAGGCCTGGTCTCCAAGGTCAACGGTACCGGCGATGTCGACTTTGCCTGGATCGCCAAGACGCTCGGCTTTTTGCTCTGCCTGTATCTGGCAAGCTCTGTCTGCAGCCTCATCCAAGGCTGGCTTATGACCGGCGTCACGCAAAAGATTTGCTACCGCATGCGCAAGGAGATCGCCGCCAAGATTGCCGTTGTGCCGATGAGCTACTTCAACGGCCACAGCAAGGGCGACGTGCTCAGCCGCATCACCAACGACGTCGATACGCTGGGTCAGTCACTCAACCAGAGCGTGACGCAGCTCATCACGTCGGTGACGCAGATTATCGGCGTGCTCGTCATGATGCTTTCGATCAGCCTGCCGCTCACCGGCGTTACCGTGCTCACGCTGCCGGCAGCCGCGATTATCCTAACCGTGATGATTCACTTCTCGCAGCCGTACTTCCGCGAGCAACAGCAAGTCCTGGGCACCGTCAACGGCATTATCGAGGAGGACTTTGCCGGGCAGAACGTCATTCAGGTGTTCGACCGCGCCGAGGCCTCGATCGAGGAGTTCGACCGTCAAAACGACCGCCTCTTTATTAGTGGCTGGCGCTCGCAGTTCCTGTCGGGCCTGATGATGCCGCTTATGAGCTTGGTGGGCAACATGGGCTACGTGGGCGTCGTCGTGGTGGGCGCGCAACTCGCGCTGACCGGCAATGCCACGCCCGGCGACATTCAAAGCTTTATCCAGTACGTTCGCAACTTTACGCAACCCGTGCAGCAGCTGGGCAACGTGAGCAACACGATGCAGTCGATGGCCGCCGCCACCGAGCGCGTCTTTGAGTTCCTGGCCGCGCCCGAGGAGGAGCAGAAAGCCGACGCGCAGATTCCCGAGAAGCGCCCCGGCCACGTGGAGTTTGACCATGTCAAGTTTGGCTACACGCCCGACAAGACCATCATCCACGACTTTAGCTGCGAGGCGCAGCCCGGCCAGACCATCGCCGTCGTCGGCCCCACCGGCGCCGGCAAGACCACGCTCATCAAGCTGCTGCAGCGCTTCTACGACGTGGACGGCGGTTCGCTGCGTGTCGAGGGCGTCGACGTGCGCGACTGGGACCGCGCGGCACTTCGCGGCGAGTTTGCCATGGTGTTGCAGGATACCTGGCTGTTTAACGGCACCATCCGCGAGAACATCCGCTACGGACGCCCCGACGCGAGCGATGCCGAGGTCGAAGCCGCTGCACGCGCCGCACGCTGCGACCACTTTATCCATACGCTCGCCGGTGGCTACGACTTTATGATCAATGAGGAGGGCACTAACCTGTCGCAGGGTCAGCGCCAGCTCGTGACCATCGCCCGTGCCATTTTGGCCGACCGCCCGGCGCTGATTCTGGACGAGGCGACTTCCAACGTCGATACCCGTACCGAGGAGCTTATTCAGCGCGCCATGGATGCGCTGATGCAGGGCCGCACGAGCTTTGTCATCGCGCATCGCCTGTCCACGATCCGCAACGCCGACGTGATCTTGGTGATTCGCGACGGCGACATCGTCGAGAAGGGCACGCACGACGAGCTGCTCGCCCAAGGCGGCTTCTACGCCGACCTGTACAATTCGCAGTTCGACGAAGCGGCGTAAATTCTGCCGCAGGGAACGAATAACGCCCGAGAACGGGGGCGCAGGACAGCCTGCGCCCCCGTTTTTTGTTCGGCGGCCCTCGAACCGCCTCCCCTGGGACCTGATTGACGCCCTCCCTCAAGACCCCGTGGACAAAAAATGGCAAATATGAGTACTGTCACCTTTTTAGTAACAGCCAAAACTGCCCCAAACGACCTCATTGCGGCCTAGACATGCCTTCAAATTGATCAAAATGCCCGGTAGCATGCTTCTGTGTGCCAACGTTAATGAACATATTTACTGTTGTGTCTATTATCTTGTAAGATCGATATGATACTACGCTAGCAACAGTACTCATATTTGCCATTTTTTGTCCACAGGGTATGCCGCAGAAGATCCAACTTGCTCCAGCGTGCCGTACGTTGGCCCTCCCCTTCCGGCGAGCGCCGACATTTCCCCAGATAAAACCGACCAAAATAAACCTGTCCCTTTTCGGCAGGTTTCACTTGCACTTTAGCGTGCGACAGCGGATAATGCCGAGCATTCGAGAATTCGCCAATTGTTGCCGTTAATTGATAAAGGAGGCCCCATATGGCCATGGAATTCAAGCGCAGGTTGCCGATCCCCATGGAGATCCGCGAGGAAATGCCGCTTTCCGCCGAGCTTACCGCCAAAAAGCAGGCATTCGACGCCGAGGTCGCCAAGGTCTTTACCGGCGAGGACGCACGCAAAGTGCTCATCATCGGCCCGTGCTCTGCCGACCGCGAGGACTCGGTGCTTGAATACATGAACCGACTGGCCAAGGTCGCCGAAGAGGTCAAGGACAAGCTCATCATCATTCCGCGTGTCTACACCAACAAGCCGCGCACCAAGGGCACCGGCTACAAGGGTCTGCTGCACAACCCCGACCCCGAGGCGCCCGATGACCTGCTCGAAGGCGTTAAAGCCATTCGCCACATGCACCTGCGCGTCATCGAGGAGACCAGTTTCTTTACCGCCGACGAGATGCTCTACCCGTCCAACTACCAGTACCTCGTCGACCTGCTGAGCTACGTTGCCGTGGGCGCGCGCTCGGTCGAAAACCAGGAGCATCGCCTGGTGTCGAGCGGCATTTCGGTGCCCGTCGGCATGAAAAACCCCACCGCCGGTTCCACCACCGTCATGCTTAACTCCATCTACGCCGCCCAGGCACATCAAAGCTTCATCTTCCGCAACTGGGAGGTTGAGTGCGACGGCAACCCGCTCGCACACGCCGTCATGCGTGGCTACATCGGTCTCGACGGTCGCACCTACCCCAACTACCACTACGAGCACCTGGAGCGCCTGGCCGAGCGCTATACCGAGCATGCCGGCTACGCCAACCCGGCGGCGGTCATCGACTGCAACCACGACAACTCGGGCAAGCGCCCGCTGGAGCAGTACCGCATCTGCAAGGAGGTGCTCGACAGCTGCCGCCGCAACGAGTCCATCTCCAAGCTGGTCAAGGGCTTTATGATCGAGTCTTACCTTGAGGACGGCAACCAGCCGGTCGATGGCGGTGTCTTTGGTAAGTCGATCACCGACCCGTGCCTGGGCTGGGAAAAGACCGACTACCTCATCCACGAGATCGCGGAGCGGGTTTAGTTACGCGGGCCGTCCTCTACCTGCGGCGTTGTCTTACTCCGGATGCGGCAGTTAGGGACGTTCCTTTTCTGCCGGCAGTCTGGGATGTTCCTTGGGGTAGTCATTGGGGACGTTCTTTAATGACTGGTCGTTTAAGAACGTCCCCAACGACTACCCAGAATGAGAGTGGATAATCTCCCGTTTTTGGCCTATACCAGCGCTAAAAGTGGGAGATTATCCACTCTCATCGAGCAAGTGTCCGAAAATCCGCCCTCATTCCTTCTTAGGACCCTCCGTCCCCGAGGATTCGAGGCTCGCCTGCCGAATGGTCGATGCGGCCGTCCTGCGTCCATGTCACACTCAGGGGTGGCCTGACCCAACTTGGAAGGAGCCCCCATGAGCCTTGACAACGTAACTCTGCGTGCCGCCACGCTCGATGACCTGGCCGGCATCGCCGCCATCTACAACCAGCTGTGGTGCAACACGCTGCGCAACCGAGGCGACGTCGAAGCCGCCGATTTCTGTGCGCGCTTTAACATCGCCATGCAGCTGCAGCGCTCCCCCATCGCGCTCGTTGCCGAAGCTGAAGGCCGCATCATCGCCGCTTGCTGCATCGGTATCTTCGAAGACGGCAAACCACGCACCAATCCCACGTGGGAGCCCTGCTACAACGAAATGTTCGTCCAGGCAACCGAGATGGCAAAGACCGCCGATGCCAAGCTCGAAGGCTCGCTCTTTGGCGATAGCCGCGAGAAGGCAACAGCCGACCGCTTTGCCGCAACGGGCAACGAATATGCCCAGGGCCAGCTCAACCTGATCATCATCGTGCCCGAATGGCAGGGCAAGGGGCTCGGCCGTGCGCTCATCGACCTTGCGCGCGCCGAACTCGCCAAAGCCGGGTGCACCAAATTCTTCCTGATGAGCGACTGCAACTCCGACTGGCAGTTCTACGAGCACCTCAACATGAAGCGCATCTTGGAGGATCACAGCCAGGACACCGGCGACGGATTTATCGTCTATATGTACGGAGGCGACACGCAGGATTAACTTGCATGTCGCCTCACGGGCTTTCTACAAGACGGCCCAAACCATCAACCAAGACGAGTCAACAAGGCGCGCTCTCCTCGGCAGCAAGGGCATTCGTGCTGTAACGAGTGGTGGAGATGGCCACGTTTGCACACAACTGTCTCGGATAGATAGCGGTCGAGCAGGCGCGCCCATGTGCGTGCGTCAAGACGCTCCTCCGCCCTGCCATACAGCGATCGACGGAGTGCCTCGCCCATAATGCCGCTAAAATCATCGAGCTCAAGAGCGTACTTTGGGACAACGTATCCGACCAACGTCCCCACAAACGGGCTGTGCCCATTACACACGCAGCTGTTTATCAATGGTGCAGGCGGAATGTCATCGTCGTCCAGGTCAAATATGTCCAAGTCCAGCTCACCGGAAGCGTATGGGTGTATTCCGCGGTTAAGCATCTTAAAGATATGGACCGCGAGTCCAAAGTCATCCGTCTGTGGCGTAAACACGGGGGCATTCGTGGACGCTGCCAAGCTCTCGAAATCGCTGATGCCGGCTATCTCCATGAGTTGAAGCACCTCGGGGGCAATATAGCCGGGAGCGGCGCACGCAGTCCTATGTGTCACATCCGAAAGCGTAAAGCTATACGAGCGCCTTGATGGTATCCATGCCCGCATGCGCCGAAGCCTCGCAACCCTTCTGCCCGTTGAGCACGCACTCGAGCAGCGTATCGTATGCGCGCTGGGCTTCGGGGGCCAGGTACGCCCTGTTAAACATGCCCTCGGGTCGCACGTTTCCCTTCGAATCGATTATACAAGCCCCCAATCTGTTTGGTTTCCCCAGATTGTGTGCCCGCACACCCAAGCCGCACGGCCCGCCGTTCAGCTGAAACCACCACACAAAAAGTCCGCCGACCATTGAAGTCGGCGAACTTTCGCGTGCGGACAATCAAGCACTGTTCACCATGGAACTGCTATTTACAGCGCGCCTTGGGCTGCTGCTGGGTGATGCAGTGGATGTTGCCGCCACCATAGATGACCTCGCGCGTCATGATGCCGATGACCTCGCGATCCGGATAGGCGGCTTGGATATCCTTGAGTGCCTGGGCATCGTTGGGGTCGCCAAACTGTGGCACCAGCACCGCCCCGTTGATGGGCAGGAAGTTGAGGTAGCTCGGCTCGAAAGCATCCTCGGGGGTACGCGGCAGCACACCCTCGACCGGATCGATGGTCGATGCCTCCTCCTCGGTCATATATACCGAGGTCGCAGGCATAATCACCTTGTGGATCTTGAGCTTGCGGCCACGGGCATCCGTCGTCTCGGAAAGCGTCTTATACGCCTCTTGGCACTCCTTGTAGAACTTATGGTTGGGATCATCGGTCCACATGCAGCAGACCTCTCCGGGCGCACTAAAGCATGCGACGTCATCCACGTGCCCGTTGGTCTCAAACGGGTCGATGCCATCCTTGATCCAAATGACCTTCTCGATGCCCAGGTACTCGGCAAGCTTCTCCTCGATCTGCCCCTTGGTGTACTGGGGGTTGCGGTCCTCATTGAGCAGGCACATCTCGGTGGTCACCACGGTGCCCTGGCCGTCGCAGTTAAACGAGCCACCCTCGAGGATATAATCCTCGGGACGATAGCGGTTAACCTGCTCGAGCTGTGCCACCTGCAGGCCAATGGAAGCGTCCTTGTCCCACGGGAAATACAGGCCGTCAATGAAACCGCCGTAAGCATTAAAGTGGAAGTGCGAGAGTGCCACGTCGCCCTTGTCGTTGACAAGAAACGCCGGGCCGGGGTCGCGGATCCAGGAGTCGTTGTACTCCATATGAATCACGCGCACGTTCTCAACGCCATCGAAAATCTCGCACACCGCAGGGAAATCCTCGGCATTGACACCAACGGTGATGGGTTGGAAGCGTGCAACGGTCTTAATAATCTCGGTAAAGACCTTTTGCGCCGGCTTGGCACCGCAGCGCCACACATCCGAACGATGCGGCCACAAAATCCAGGTGCGCTCCTGCTCCTCATACTCGCCGGGCATATAGAACCCGTCCTTCTTAGGTGTGGACTCACTCTCGTAGATGGTCTTCATTTCAAGCTCCTAAATCTCGGTGCTTTTGCTTGACGAGACCATGATGCGGCCGCACCGAGATGTTCTCAATGGTCCCTCGAGCCCCTTTCAGCGATCGACGGTATACCATTCGCTGACCTAAAGTTCTATTCAGGCCGAGAACATGACATACTGGGTTCCGCAATGGAAAGGACGCCCTATGCCCCCATGCAATAAACAGCAGACTATTGAGTTGGACAGTACGACCTGGACTGCTCTCAACGAGCTCGCGCTTGCAATCCACGCATCACACGGTGTCGATAAGCTGCAAAAGGAGACCCTCGAGGGAACGATAGGGCTCGTGCCCCATCGGATCGCCATGTTCGACCTGATCGAGGCGGCGGGCAGTGATGCCCCACGCTACGTCCACCCCGCAAGCAGCGGAATGGACGACCGCGCACTGAGCGACTACTACAACCGCTACGCCGCGATGGACTATACAACATGGAGCTTTGACTTACATAAGGTCGGCGTCTACCGCGACCTCGACCTCGTCGACGTCAAGCGACGCGATGCCACGCCCATCTATCGCAAATGGATGGAACCGCAGGGCGTCTACTTTGGCTGTACGGCCACGCTTGCTCACAACAACCTACCACTTGGAAGCATCACCCTGTTTCGCGAACGCACGGCCGGGGACTTCACTGACACCGAGCTCGCAATCCTGCTCGAAATCGCTCGGCACGCGAGCCTCGCGCTCGCCAACCTCTATCCTCGGGGCATTAAACTCACCCAGACCGAAGACACAAACCATCTGAACGCCTTCATTACAGAACACAATATCCAACCGCGCGAAGCCGAAGTCATGCGGCTCATGCTCGACGGCAAAACGAACAAACAGATGGCAAACGAGCTATTCATAAGCGAGTCAACCGTCAAGAAGCACATCAACGCCATCTATCGCAAGCTCGGCGTCGGCAACCGCCTGGGCCTTATGACTGCCGTGCAAAACATCCTGCGATGAAAAAAAGGGCGCCCTCCATGCGGAGAACGCCCTTTGATTTCGCCATTTGAATTAGTGTCGGCTCTGGCTCAAAGAGTAGACAGGTTTATTTTGGCAGGTTTTATCTGGGCAAATGTCAGCCGCCGCGAGGGAGCTGCCTTCCCTCGCGGCGGTCTTCTAACAGAAAAAACCAAGTGAGTAGGCTTTTTGCAGGAGGTCAAGCACGCCCCAAAACGCCACAGCTCTGACCTGCGGTTTTATTGAGCATTTGTCGCGATGTGCTCGACAGATCCAAAAAAGCCTACTCACTTGCATCTGAGGCGCACCGGATCGGCAAAAAACCGCCGCGAAAGGAGTCCGATCCTCTTCGCGGCGGTTGTTAATACGCCGAACTTGTTATCGCAAAAGCCAATCACGCGCCGAGACCACGCTACAGTCTTTCGACTCATACGTTGAATCCACGCGGGCCACAACATAGCGCGCATCTTTTGCAATGTCGATCTCATCGCATACAGCCTGTAAATGGCGGGCGTACTTATCGTGATACGTTCTGGATGATTTTATTTCGATAGCCTTGGGACTCCCTGAGTTTGTGCAGTCGAGCAAATCGATTTCTCGCTTGCCGTCGTCCCTATAGAAATACAACTCGGGATTCTCGCCCACGTTGAGATGGCTCTTCGCCGTTTCGGAAACGATGAGGTTTTCGAAAACTGCCCCCAGATAAGGGCTCTCCAAAAGTTGCTCCAGTGATCCAATTTTGAGCAAGTAGCAGAGCAGCCCCGTGTCGTAAAAATAAAGCTTGGGCGTTTTAGTCAAACGTTTCCTGGCATTTGCATAATAGGGCTGCAGTGAAAACGTCAGGTAGCTCTGCTCCAGGATAGACAACCAGCTTTTAATGGTCGATACGTTCACACCCGTATCTCGAGAAAGCGAAGATATATTAATGAGAGCACCGGCGCTCTGGGCAATTATGGACAGAAACTTATGAAACTCTGCTTTATTGCGCACGTCAAGCAAGCCCACAACATCGCGCTCAACATAGGTATCAATATAGCTGGGGAAATAAACCGAGGACGGCATTCCGGCGGAACGCAGGCGAGGGTATCCCCCTTCGAGCGCAAACAAATCCACTTCCAACTGCCCCTGCTGGCCCCTCTCCGCTTCTCGAAACGAAAATGGCAGCAATTTTAAGATCCCGACTCGCCCGGCAAGAGACTGGCCGATGCTTTTCATCATCAAAAAGTTTTGCGATCCCGTAAGGATGTATTGACCGGCGTCTCCCCGCTCATCCGAAACAACCTGAATCATCGAGAACAAATCCGGGGCGTATTGCGCCTCATCGATGATGAGTCCGCCCTTTCGGTTGCGGATAAAACTCACCGGATCCTCCAAGGCCGCGCGCCTCGTTTGGGGGTCCTCAAGCGTGACATAGGAATAGTCGGGAAAGGCATGCCTAACCAGCGTAGACTTACCGCTCTGCCTAGGCCCCGTCAACGACACAACAGGAAACCAACCCGCCATGCGAATGAGCAACTCATGCAAATCCCTGTTAATGTACTCGGCCATATCAACGCCCCTTATAACGCTGTTACCATAATCGTATAGTATCATTTGCCATAATCTTGCAGTAGCGTTTTCCATAATCTTGTAGTAGTGTTTTCCACAATCTTTTAGTAGCCCAGTTCAAAAACGTTATTTATAGAGCCGAAATCTCAGACCCTAAATAACAATAGCCACCACAATGGGAACTGTCCCCATTGTGGTGGCTTGCAGGCGAGTTGACTTATTCGACTATCGCGGGCCGGCCGTGTCCGAGTCTAGAGCGTGGCAAGTCGCTTGGATTCGCGGACGGCGAGGGCGATGGAGATAAGACCAGTGATGGCGTCAGCCGCCACCAAGGCAAACCAGACACCCTGAACGCCCATCATGTTGCCAAGCAGGTACATAAGCGGCACGGAGCAGATCACGTAGCGGAGCAGACCGGTGAACGTGGCGATACCCACCTTCTCAACCGCCTGGAAGTACATCGACATGGTCATGGCAAGATAGCCCAGGGCCACGGCCAGGATAACGATGCGCGTGGCGTTGGCGGCAACCTCGACGAGCGCCGGATCGCTACCAGCAAAAAAGGCGCAGACCGGCGTTGCGGCCACCCATAGCACAGCAGACACCGCAGCAAGCGTCACGACCTGGTACTTAAGCGTGCAGGAGAGCGTTTCCTTGAGGCGCGCCCACGCCTTGGCGCCGGCGTTGAAGGCGGCAATGGGCTGCAGGCCGTACGAGAAGCACTGGGCGACCATCATGGTAATGTAGAGGATGTAGCCGTTGATCACACCAAAGGCCGCGATGTAGAGCGAACCCATGTCGCCGCCGAGCTGGCCAAGCAACGAGTTGGCAACGGTGTTGAAGATGAACGTGGCAGCTTGCACCAAAAAGAACGGGAAACCAATCTTGATGATCTGGCCGCAGATGGCCATGTCGAGTTTGAGGTCGGCGGCGCTGATCTGGAGCTGCGACTTCTTACCGCCGATGAACCAGAAGATACCGATGGCCCAGATACCGATGGAAAGACCGTAGTACACACCAGCTCCCATAACGCCAAGCTTGAGCACAAACGTGGAAAGCGCAAGCCAGCAGATAGCGACGATGGCAGACACGGTCATGAGGTTGGCCTGGATCTGAACCTTCTCGTCCACACGCATGACGGCGGTGACCATCTGACCAATGACCGTGAGCGGCAGCAGCACGGAGAAGGTGCGCACGCCGGCAACGGTATCGGCCATGATGTCGGGCGTGGCGCCGAAGAATGCGCAGATGGGCTCGGTAAACACAGCCATCACCACAGCAAGCAGCACACTCACAATCGTGGTAAGCCAAAAACCCTGGCTAAACGCCTTGCTGGCGCCCTTAATGTCGCCGGCACCCAAAAGGTTGCCCACCACGGCGGGCACGCCGGTGCCAAACAGGTTGCCAAAGGCCAGGTTAATGTACTCGACCGACATGATGATCGAAACACAGGCCAGGCCGTGTGCACCCAGGCCCCAACCCATCACGAGGCCCTCAAGGACCACCATGATAATCTGGGCGAGCATACCCTGGCCGGTGATGATGGTGTACTTGCGCACCAGGCCGGGAATCGGCTGCGAGGCAAGCTCACGCTCCTCCTCAACAGCGGCGGTCGTTTCTTCTGCCATTGTTCTCCCCTTTCCATGAGAGATTGATGAATGGATGCATGAATGGATGGGCGGCACGCACAGGCTGCGGCACCGCCCAGCGATGCAGCAGCCCCGCTAGGCCTCGTAGACCACCTTGCCGGCAATCATCGTGAGAGACGCCGTGGCCTCGAGGACCTCAGCCGGTTCGCAGTCAAAGAGGTTACGGTCGAGCACACAGATATCAGCCTGTTTGCCGCATGCGAGCGTACCGATGCGATCCTCGGCATGCATGGCGTAGGCGCTGCCGTAGGTGTAGGCGCGCAGGGCCTCGGCCATGGTGATGCGCTCCTGCGGGAACCACCCTTCTGGGTTGGAGCCGTCCTCGAGCATGCGGAAGACCGCGCCGTACACCTCCTCCATGGGCTCCAAGCCCACAACGGGGAAGTCACTGCCCAGGTGCACCACGGCACCGCTGGCAAGCAGGCTATGCAGGGGCCACGAAAGCGCAGCACGCTCGGGGCCCACGGCATCGTCCTTGGCAAGGTCAGCCATATCGAGCAGCATGTGCCACGGCTGCATACCAGGGCATATACCCAGCTCGGCATAGCGCGGCAGATCCTCGGGCTCAACCGTCTCGTTGTGCTCCATGGAGTGGCGGCAACCCCGCTTACCATGCAAGCGCTCGCCCTCCTCAAAGCAATCAAGCACAAAACGCACCGAGCGATCGCCGATCGTATGGACGCGCGTGTCAACGCCCCATTCCTGCGCCCTGACAATGGCGGCACGGATGCGCTCTGGATCCTCCGCGGGCTCACCGCAGGTATCGGGCGCGTTGGAATAGGGTTCAAGCATCCAAGCGGTGTGGTCGGAGCACACGCCATCAAGAAACTGCTTAAAGCCGTGCCACTCGACCTGCGTACCCGAGAAGGCGTATTTCTCCTTGATCTGCTCGAGCGTTAAGGACTCGTTTTCGAACAGATCGGTGTACAGGAACACGCGCAGTGGCAAGTCGCCCTTGGCATTAAGACCTGCCAACACCGCATACGGGTTTTCCATGCTCACAAACGTAGGATTGACCATGCCGACCGTAGTGATTCCCAGGGCATTGGCGCGCCGGGCGGTTTTTGCAAACGACGCGTCAACAACCTCGGGCGCTGGGTCGTAGACCTCGTCTATAAAGAAGACGCCGGCGTTGTTGGAAAACACGCCCGTCAGATTGCCCTCGGCATCCTTAAGGATCTTGCCGCCTGCGGGATCGGGCGTCTGCGAAGTTACTCCCACCTTGTTGATGGCGCAGGTATTGGCACTAAAGGTATGCAGGTCAACCTGCTGCAGAAAGACCGGGCGGTCCGAGATGTACTCATCGATCATCGCGGCTGTGGGCATCTCGGGGACATCCCACTGGAACTGGATAATCTGGCAGCCCAGGATCCACTCGTTATCGGGATGGTCGGCCGCAAACGCCACGACACGTTCCATCGCCATCTCAAAACTGGTGCAGTCGATGAGGTTGACGGCAAAATCGGGGTCGGTCATGAACGCGCCCTGGGCAAAATGCGTGTGCGAGTCAATCAGGCCGGGCATGACGAGCTGGTCGCCAAAGTCGCGCACCTCGGTATCGGGACCGATAAACGGTGCCAGGTGGGCATCGTCACCGCAGGCAACGATTTTATCGCCCCGCACGGCAACGCCGCCCTTAAACGGCTCGAGCCCATCGCCGGTAAAAACGGCGTTGCTCTTGATAACTACATCAGCCTTGTCCATGTGAGCCTCCTCAGGCATCTTTGGTTGCAACGCGGACGCACCGCCCGCGTGGGCACTCGGTTGGGAGCGTAGCGCTCCCGCATCGGCGCGTGCCTACAAGCCGTGCTCGGACGTCTGTCCCACGTCCGCGGCTTCGCGCTACACCCATTGATACACAGGGGCAAATCCGTGCCAAGGCCAGGGATCGCAAACGGTCAGTTTAAGCAGGTTTACACGCTTTACCTGCAGGTTTATTGTCTGAGATTATTACCGCGTCATTACGCCCAACGGCGTGCCCGCCCACACGGCAAGACCCGCATGCAAGGAAGAATAGGACTAGGAACGCCAAAAGGCATCTATGAGGTCATCTCGGTTGGAGACACCGCTTTTAACGTAGATGCGATGCAAGTGCGCCTTGACCGTGCCAGGGCTGATGACCAACTCGCTGGCGATGTTTTGGGCGTCGTTGCCCTTCAGCACCAGCGTGAGCACCTCCTGCTCGCGCCGCGACAGCTTATGGGCATCGGCATAGATCACAACGCGTGATGCTAGATCGTCCCCAGAGCGTGCGCTCTCGGCCGCCACGTCCTCATCGGCACGCGGATGACGGGCATACACGCGCAGGATATGGCTAAACTGGCAAAAGAGTTGGACCGCGCATGCCACGAGCAGCACGTTTTCGGAGATATTGCGCTCGGACAGATACCACAAAAAGAGGCTGATGACGGGGTTTTGAGAGTCGGGGCGGCAGAGCAAAATCATGTAGGTGTCCTCGGCGATTACGCAAAACGCAAGAACGAGTGCCACCTTCCAAAAGAGCTTTGAGCGGTCGAGGTCGAGTTTCTCAACACGCGTGGCCCTGTGCCGGTAATGCCAGGCGGCATAGGCAAGACATCCTACATTGCCCAGGTCACGCGTGAGCCAAAAGAGATACTGCTGCATCTCTCCGGCAGCACCGCTGCGAGGCACCAGCACCAATTGCAAGATTGAAAACGGCACGATAGCAAGTCCGAGCATGCGCGACGTCGGCCTTTTGCGCAAGCGCGCAAACATCCACAGTACCACGCAGGCATAGATGGCAATACCGAGCACGCAGCGCAGCAAGGGGTGCTGCAACGGCTCGCTAAAGGTAACAGCGTAGTCGTATTTGAGCCGATTGTACTCGTCAAAAAAAATGACCGACATATCGAGCATGTAGAGCAAAAAGCCCGCCGCGGCCACCAGGCTGTCGCGACGGCGCGTCATGAGCCAAACCACCAATGCCACGGCACTGGTCACCAGAGCCACACCCATGATAATTGTGGTGTAGATATAGAATGCGAAGCTCATGTCCCCCCCTGTTCAGATGCTGTGAGGATGTTGACAGATTCTTTGCCGCAAGATTAGACTCACCGATTAAACGTACTGTATCGTTTAGATAAACAAGCTGTGTCTCACCGATGAAAGGAGATGCCATGACACCGATCGCTCCGCTCAAGATGCTCGTCGCGCCCGCCGCCAAGGCCATCACCCGACTCGGTTCTTCCATGACCTACGACGATGTCCCCTGCGCCGTTGAGGCGCGTTCGGACAGCTGCCCCTACCTGGGCCACGTCCCCTACTTTGCGCCTAAGCTCGTTTCCGATCCCGAGCACCGCGAACAGTAATCCAAGATGCACCAAGCGCCGCGTAACTCGCGGCGCTTACTGTTTTGGTGCAAAGTAACCTGACCCCCGTGCACCAACGCCGGGATTGTCGACGCTTCGGCCGCGGCGCGATATGAGGCGCGAAACCTCGCCCAGCAACACGCCGATCACCACACCCATGAGAATGGGCAACTTTGCCATTTCGGCGGGCGAGCTGTTGAGCGGCACAATCGTAGCGACAATCGAAAGCACGAGCTCTATCACGGGAATCGCGAGCGCTACCACGAGCACCTTACCCTCGAAGGGTGCGCGGAACACACGCGGGCGACCGTCGCATTTGCGCAGACGCCAAAACGCCGGGAACATCGGGATATAGCTCATAAGCAAGAAGACGACGTTCATCGAGAAGAAAACCCAAAAGACATCGGAGCCCTCGCCCAGCGGAATCTGGAGCAGTAGCACCATACTTGCAAAACAACCGTTAATGAGCGCCGAGCCGTTGGGCATGCCGGTCTTTTTGGACACCAACGCAAAGGGACGCGGCATGTTGCCATGGCGCGCGGCATAGCTCGCTACGTTGTTGACGCCAAAGCTCCAGCAGATCATATTGGCGAACAGCGTCACCAAAAAGGCCACGCCCACGACCATCGTCAGCGGGTGGGTGCGCCCCACCATAGCGGCGACTGCGTCCACAATGCCCGAATCGAGTGAAAGCTGCTCGGTGGGAACCGCGGCTCCAATGCCGATGCCGCAAATGATGTAAATTGCCGCAATGGCCACGCCGCCGGCAATAACCGCCTTGGGGATATCACGCGACGGGTTCTTCATCGTGCTGGCAAAGGTCGCGACCACTTCGAAGCCCATAAAGTTGAACAGGATAATCGATAGGTACGTCAACGAATTGGTGTCGCCCAGATCTGGAATGAAGGTCTTAAACGACATGTCGTTGGCAAAGCCGTTATTGCAGGCAAACCAAATGCCGACGATTCCCACCACAGCGGTAATGAGCACCTTGATGACGGCGCCGCCGTCCATGACCCAATCTGCCTCGGCCACCGGCTGCATTGCCATGACCGTGACGCCCCACACAAAGGCAATCTCGATGGCGATTCGGATCCCGAGTGAAAACTCGATACCCCACACCGCATTAATGACACTGGGGAACATGCAGGCGATACTTGCCACCCACAGCGGAAAGTTAACCCAGTAGCACCAAGAGCAACGGGCGCCCCAACGGTCGCCCAGGCCCAAGCGAACCCAATCGTACAGGCCGCCCTCGGAATCAAACGCCGTACCCAGCTCGGCCACCACCAGACCATAGGGAAGCAAAAACGTAATGATAAGGAAGATCCACCAGAAGAACTGCACGTTGCCCATGGCAGATGCCGGAGCCGCCGCCTCGATGGTAAACACGACGCAGATAACCGAAAGGATAACCTCGATCAGGGAGAACTTTTTACCTGCCATGGCATGCTCCCCCCACGGCAAAAAGGATGGCATCTGTACCGAAGGCGCAGCCCAAGGTAGGGTTGCAGGCCGCGTCACCGGTACAGGTGCCATCCCAAAGAGAGGAGAGGATGCAGTTGTTGGACCAACGCTCGCGGAACAGGCGCGTGTAGATAACGATACGCTGGTACATAGATACTCCGATCAAAACGGCCGCGTTCGCGACCGGAAACTTTCGGCAATTGAAGACGCGTCTGACCTGGGAAATTCAAGCGAACAATTGGCCTAACCCGCAAAAATCCCAGGCCAGACGCGTACTCAATCAAAGAAAAGGGCACTCCGATGTGGAGGCAACGGAGTGCCCAAAGAAAACCCAACCGACCAAGACATCAAGCAAATCAACCATCAATGCCCCAAGATGGTCCGATTCACCGACCGTCCGATTGATCGGCTGGGTTTTCGAGGTGCCCCAGGTCGCCGCGAAAGAGGAGCGAAGCGTACTTTGGTACGCGAGCGACGGTTTGAGCGGCGAGATGGGGTGCCTCGGAAAGCCAGACGTTTACTCGGCGTGCTCAGGTGCGCCAGATTGGCGCGAACGAGGAGCGTAGCGTACTGACGCTACGTAAGCGACGAGTGAACGCCAAGGTGGCGTGCCTGAGTTACGCCGAGGGCTCCTGCTGCGTAATGCAGTGGATATTGCCGCCGCCGAAGACGACCTGCTCGGACTGAACGCCGACGCACTTGTAGACGCCCTCGCCCCAGACCTCGTCATAGATCTTCTGGAGCGTGTCAACGGCCAGCTGGTCGTTCTCGTCGCCGTACTGCGGGACGATAACGCCGTGGTTGGTGACAAGGTAGTTCATGTAGGAGGCGATCAGCGGCTCGTCGGGAACGCGCGGCTCGGCGTTCTCGTCGGCGTCGATGGTGTCGCAGGAAGCCTGGTCCATGAACAGCGGGTTCACGGGCATGCATAGCTTGTAGACCTTCAGCTTGCGGCCCTTGGCGTCAACGGCGTTGGAGAGGGTCTCGTAGGCAGCGTGGCACTGCTCGTAGAACGGGTACTCGGGGTCGTCGGTCCAGATGCAGGCCATGACGCCCGGGGCAATGAACGTGGCGACGTCGTCGATGTGGCCGTTGGTCTCCTCGGGGTCGATGCCCTCCTTGACCCAGATGACCTTCTCGACACCCAGGTAATCCTTGAGGTGCTCGTTCATGTACTCGCGAAGCTCCTCGCTCCAGGGCTCGAACTTCTTGTGGTACTTGGGCCAGATGGACTCGGGATCCTCTTCCTCCTCGAGCACCGCAGAGCAGGTGCGGCCGGGGGACAGGAGGCACTGGTCGGTAACGACAAGGGTGCCCTCGCCGTCGACGGTGATGGAGCCGCCCTCGAGGATCATGTCGTCGGGACGATAGCGACGGCAGCCGGAGAGCTCAGCCATCTTAAGGGCGATCTGCTCGTCCTTGTCCCACGGGAAATAGAGGCCGTCGACGAGGCCGCCGTAGGCGTTGAAGTGCCAGTGGTTGGCGCGCTTCTCGCCCTTGCCGTTGATGACGTAGGTGGCGGCGGTGTCGCGGAACCAGGCGTCGTCGGTGGTCATCTCGATGACGGTGACGTTCTCGTCGTTCTCGAAGACGGCCTTGCAGTTGGCATAGTCGACCTGGTTGGCGCACATATAGACCGGGGTGAACTCGGCGATGGCGCGGGCGATGGCGGCATACTGCTTCTGAGCAGGCTTGGCGCCGTGGGCCCAGGTGTCGGTGCGGTGGGGCCAGCCCATCCACACGCGATCCTGCGGGGCGAACTCGGCGGGCATGAAGAAGCCGTCGGCCTTGGGGGTGGACTCGGACTCGGTGATCGTACGCATAAGATTTCCTCCAAATCGAACGATCGTTTGCCGCGGGCGGGTTACCCGCAGCCTAAAACCAAGAGATGGTAGGCGCCCGTTCCCCGGCAAAGGTCGGGGCGCCCGGCGCCGGTTTTCACGGAATCGCACCGGCAAGCGACGACGTAACCCGGTGCGCGGAGACAAAACGCACGAAGGATACGAAAGAGAGAGGTTGGGGCGGGCGGTGGTTACCGGAGCTATCGCTCGCACCCGCCCCAGGAAATAGTGAGCAAATTTGTCGCTTTGGGCACGCCCTCGAAGAGGCTAGAGTGCCTGGAGTCGGGAGCGACAAGCCCGACGAAGCGTACTTTGGTACGCGAGGAGGGTTTGGAGCCCCGAATCCGGGTGCTTTAGTTCTCCTCGGCCTCGGCAGCCTCCTCAGCCAGGCGCTGAGCAGCCAGCTCGGGGGTGAGACCCTTGTACTCGGTCTCGCGGCCCTTGGCGCTGACGACGCGGACGATCTCGCCGATGAGCACAAGCACGATGAAGATAACGATCATCGGGACCTTGTCGCCAATTTCATCGACGGAGAACGGAACCAGCGTTGCAACGATGGCCAGGATCAGCTCGATGCAGGGGATGGCCAGCATAACCTTCATCATGGCGCCCTTAAACGGGAACGTGAAGATGCGCTCACGGTTCGGGTCGTTCTTACGAAGGTTGAGGAACGCCGGGAACATCGGGATGTAGGTGAGCAGCAGGAAAACGACGGAGGTGCCAAAGAGCATCCAGAAAACACCATTGGAGATGGCGTCGATAGGAACAAGCTGCAGGCACAGCACCAGGGAGGCAACGATGGCGTTGACCAGGTTGGCACCGTTGGGCATATCATCGTCAGAGATCATCGAGGCGAAGACCTTGGGCATGTTGCCGTGCTCGGCAGCGTAGCGAGCAACGGAGTTAACGCCGAAGGACCAAGCGGCCATGTTGGCGAACAGGGTGATCAGGAAGGCGATGCAGATGACCTTAAAGATCATGGAGTCGCCCACCATGGTCTGGACTGCATAAATCATGCCGTAGTCGGGGTCGATGGAATCGGCCGGCACAGCAGCGCCGATGCCAAAGCCAGCGAACAGGTAGATCACGGCGATGGACAGGCCACCGACGATGATAGCCTTGGGGATATCGCGAGCGGGATCGGCCATGTCGTCGGTCATGGTGCAGATGACCTCGAAGCCCATGAAGTTAAAGATGATGATCGACAGGTAGCCGAGAGCGTTGGTGTTGGTGAGCTCGGGCAGGAAGGTGGCAGCGGACATGTCGTTCGCAAAACCGTTCTCCATGGCATACCAAATGCCCAAAGCGCCAACGATAACGGCGACGGCGACCTTGATGATGGCGCCACCGTTAAGGACCCACTCGGAGTCGGCCGCCTTGGAGCGGCCCATGAGGTAGACGATCCACACAAAGGCAAGATCGATACCCATCTTGGCGATCAAGTTGAACTCGACGCCAAAGACCATGCCCAAAATGTCGGGGAACATCGTAGCCAGCGAGGCGATCCACAGCGGGTAGTTGACCCAGTAGTAGTACGAGATGCGGGCGCCCCATTTGTCGCCCAGGCCATCGCGTACCCAGTCGTAAATGCCGCCCTCGCCGTCATAGGTGGTGCCGAGCTCGGCGACAACCATGCCGTAAGGGAGCAGGAAGGTCAGGATCAGGAAGATCCACCAGAAGAACTGCTGGTTGCCAATGGCAGCAGCAGGTGCGGCGGCCTCGCAAACGAAGACGACGCAGATGATGGTCGAAATGACCGTCAAGAAGGAAAGCTTTTTCTTTCCGTCGCTCATGATGAGCTCCTTCGCTCAGTCTTGGACAGATCCGAGGCCCAAGGTACTAAGGCAATTGCTTGAGCCTCGGTGAGCGGGCGACAGGAGACGAGCATCCGCCGCCCGCAAACGTGCTTTTAGGCGCCTTGGGGCTTAGAGCTGCTCGAGAGCCTCGAGAGCGGCGTGAAGCTCGGCCTTGGCGGAGTACTCGACACCCTCGTCGTTGAGCGGGGTGCGCTTGCCCAGGGCAGCGAGGAGAGCACGGATGGAGTGCTTGCGGTTCTCGGCCTCGACCCAGCACAGGGAGCGCTCGGGATCGTCCATGACCTCGTCGACGACTTCCTCATTGCGGGTGGCCGGCAGGCAGTGCATGAACTTGGAGTTGGGGCCGGCGAAGTTCATCATGTCCATGGTGACCTGATACTTGGGGTAGAACACGTCCATGTAGTTCTCGCCCGAGACCTCCTCGTCGTACAGACCATACCACACGTCGGTGTAGATGAAGTCGGCGCCCTTGATGCACTCGATGTCGTCGGAGATGACGACGGAGCCGCCGGAGACCTTGCAGTTCTCCTCGGCGATGGCCATCATCTGCTTGCCGAACTCGGCGCGCTCCTCAACGGTGCCAACGTGCAGGCCGCCGTCGGGGATCTGGTGGCCCTTAGGTCCAAACTGGACAAACTTCATGCCGACCTTGGAGGCGATGAACATGAGGGAGACGCAGACCTGGGTGGCGTCGCCGATGAAGGCCAGGGTGCAGTCCTCGATCTTCTTGCCCTCGGGAAGGTTCTCGAGCATGGTCATGAGGTCGCCCATCTCCTGCGTGGGATGGTTGAACTCGGACATGCCATTGATGACGGGAACAGCGGAGCCCTCGGCGAGGCCGACGACGTCCTTGTGACGGTCAACGCGAGCCATCATGATGTCGAGCAACGAGCCCATAACGCGAGCGGTGTCGCCCAGGGACTCGTGACCGCCGAGCTGGATGGTGCCAGGGCCATAGAACTGAGCATGGCCGCCGAGGTCGGTCATAGCGGTCTCGAAGGAAAGACGAGTGCGGGTGGAGACCTGCTGGAAGATCATGCCAAGGCTCTTGTTGCGGAGCAGGTGCGGATAATAACCGTCAACCTTGATGGCCTTCTTCATTGCCAGGCCAAGATCCTCGATAGCCAGGATCTGCTCTTTGGTGAAGTCGTTGGTGTCGATGAAATCCTTAGGCAGTGCCATGTCGATTTCCTTTCCGCCGGTCTTGCCGACTATTACTATGAGGCGCTCGAACATCACGCCTCGTGTTGACAAGACCATCATTCACCCGTATGCAATTTTTACCTAGTTTATTCGGGATTAAAGACCGTTCACGGAGTTACACCCCCTCTAAACCAATATAAACCAGCAGGTAGCGAGCTTGCAGGGGGTTTACCATCTAGAACCGCGAACGGTATACGGCTATGCTGTATCTCGGCGCCTAATCCGCAATGAAACGAAGGGTTGAGACGTCTATATCCCACAAGGTATACAGGGCTCGGCCATAGAATAAATGAGATGGGACGGTGACAGATGAACACCCTGATGTTCTTCTATACCCTAGCGATACTCGTGATCTGTATTGTGACGGCGGTGCTCTCGCTTGCCGCCTATGCCTCATCTCGTCGACGCTTCTTTATCTATGGCAGCGGCGTATTTATCTGCTATGCCATCGAGATGACCGAGATTTTCTTTTTTGAATACACGCTGCAAAACCAGAGTTTTCCGGCCAGCGACTATTACTCAATTACCATGCCTGTGTTGCGGACGCTTGTGGCAACCGCTTCACAAGCTTTTATTTGGCTCATCGCCATGGACTTGCTCGACAAACATTCAAAAAAGCAGTTTGTCATTCCCGTCGCAACGTTCTTCCTGAGCGAGCTGCTGATCATTGTCGCTGTCCCCTACGGCCCCATGCATCAATGGCTCTACTACACGATACGTCAGGCATTCCTTGTATTTGTGGGGCTCTATATCTTTTGGACGGCGCATAAAAGCACGCAGGTCGAGCTTAAGGCGCGCGTCAACAATCAACGAAAGCACCTCATTATCGGCGCCATTCTGGTCGGGTGCATCGTTGCCGAGGACTTCTACAACATCCTTGTTGTTCCCATGAGCCTGGCACCCTCTTGGCTGCAGCTGTACCTGTCCGAGCGCAACTTTAGCGAGAACATCTTTGCGTGCTACTTTGCGATTCTGCTGATCATCTATGCCTATCACGTGCTTTCGATTCGCATGCAGGAGGCGCCCGAGGAAAAGAACGTCAGCGATCTTGATCGACACATCGAAGAGCAGATGCCCTTCTACCGCAACGCCTACAAGCTCTCCAACCGCGAGGCCGAAGTCATGCGCCTGGTTGTGCTAGGCAAATCGAACCAAGAGATCGCCGACGAGCTATTCCTTGCCGTGGGCACCGTCAAGACCCACATCCACAACATCCTGGTCAAAACCGAGCAACAAAACCGCACGACGCTGATCCTCCACTTCTGGAAGCGATAACCTACCAAAAAGGGACAGGTTTATTTTGGCAGGTTTTATCTGGGTAAACGCCAAAAACCGCCGCGAGGGAGCTACTTTCCCTCGCGGCGGTTTTCTAGCTCACGCTTTCTTTCGTCTCAATCTGTAACATATGGAGACCAAATCGCCGTCTTACTGTTACAGATCGAGACGAGTTACAGAACGCGCGTCGAATAATCTCAATCTGTAACAGATAGAAGCGTTTTTGCCAGTCAGATGTTACAGATTGAGATAAACGAAGGAGCGGTAGCGTTAAACAAGTCCGCCACAAAGTTATTCGGAGAGATCCGATCCTAGAGTTGTCTACCAGGTACGATATGTGCACTGATATTTTGTCTCAAACCCGGGCATCCCGTTGCCGCGTGGGCTTAACGCGGCACCCGTATAGAGAATCGTTTGCCCCGTACGAGAATACGAAGTTTTGAAAGACAGCCTCTTGTATGTCTGGTCGAAACAATCAACATTCTCGCTCGGGTGGTTCGCAGTGGAGAACGACTTGTAAGTGTCCAAGACGTCCGCTGTCACAAGACGACAAGGCGCGACAGAACCTGCATCTGGTTTCGCCGTCGCACAAACGGGAATTGTGACCATCGACAGGGTAAGCATAAAACATGCGAACATTGCCTTCACAAAGTTCTTCGTTACATGGCGTTTCATGGTTATCTTCCTTTCCTAGTTTTACTGTCGTTCGTCTTGAAAAGCTGCGCGTATACATTACCGATCCACTTCGAATCACCTCCCATTTCTCTGGTAACGACACGCGAGTCATCCCCTGTGAGCAATACGGAGGCATCGCAGAGCGATTCGAGGTTTCCGATAAGATGAGAAGAGATAATGACATGTGCTCCTCTACCCGCTTCATCTCTAAGAGCATTCGAAACAATCGCAACGTGTCTCACATCAAGTGCATTCATGGGCTCATCCAAAAGGACGACTTCGCAATAGGACATATACGCCATCGCGACATTAAGTAATTGTCTATTTCCATCAGACAGCCTAGATACGGGCGTATTCTTCAACCCAGTCAAGTCAAAGCGATCAAGCACTTGGTCCAAAGTGCGAGGTGAATGCCAAATTCTCCTGCATCGGTCGAGATGAAAAGCGACGGTCATGTATGGAATCAATAGCGACGGCCTATTCGGAACCAAAAAGAATACCTTTCTCATTTCCTCACGGTCGACGCATACTTTTGCATGAAAACAGAGAGAACCTGACACGCGCACTGATGGCCCAGCATCTCCCCAAAGAGTATTCAGTAGCGTAGTCTTGCCATGTCCATTTGGCGCGACAAGACCCCATATCTGGCCAGCGGGCATATCAAACTGCAATCCCTTTACCAGCTGGTTTTTTCCAACCGTCAACGCATCCAGCGACAGAGAGAGCAAGCTTTTCTCGCCCAAACTATCCGGGCGAATATGGTTCCAGGCCCAGCGATTCTTGCTTTTTAGACGCGAAAACGAAATGACCCCCAACGCGCAAACAGCAAACGCGCCCATCACGGCAAAGAGGCAGTGCGATGCACTGGCTTCAGGAACGAGAGATACCTCCGCTCCATTGGCGTAAGATGCGCCGCCGAGCGCAAACGAAGAGGCAGAATAGCTCGACACCATATACGGCAGCAACGCATGCCATGGAGCATCTTTGCTCGCATAAAACGGAAGCTGGCTTATGCCCCCCACAAGAGCGATCACCATGGACGAAATGGCCCTGTTTCTGCTTCCGGCGTACACGCACACGCCCAAGCAAGCAAACATCATCGACAGCACAGCTTCAAAGACGGCAAATAGCCCTAGCTGAACTAACACAGTTCTTTCGACTACGTCACCATACTGAATGAATACGACTGGGTACTCTGTCTGACCTACACCGTTAAACACCGTTGCCAATACAAAACAGGGAGCCAACGCCAGAACCAAAACCAGCATCGATGCAATACCAGAGACGAGAACGCGGCATGCATTCATCTCTAACTTTGACAACAACGCTCGATCGTAGAACCGCTTTCCATCCCCCTCAAGCGACATATAGAGGACGAGGACCGGGACCAAAAGCCACGCTATTGCAGGAACAGCGCCGCAATAATATGCGAGAAGGATCATCCCGGGCATTTTTGTTGTTGAGTCGTACGATTCCGGATGGGCCAGCATCGATATGGCTCGGGGAAGACGTTCTTGGGCTTCAAGCGATAACTCCGAATCAACACCATTCAAATAACCGAGTCGGTATTCCTTGAGCAATAGATTGTCGTAATCGGCAATCGCATCGTAATACTCTCTGGAGTCCGCCTTGCTTTCAAGCGCCCGATCAAGGCACGCCCTTTCGTCGGCAATGATGCTGTTGAGCTCCTGTGGGGCAGTGTCATAAACGCCGTCAGAGACTTGAGAGACCAAAAGGGCTCTCTGGTCTTCGATGGAAGCTCTACCATATAGATAATCTGCTCCCGTTGGAACGGATAGAAATACCGGGATGCAGAATACGAGCGCGAGCAGCGCCGTCAGCAACATAATTCCCCGGTTGCGCGCAAGAACTTCTAAATTAAGCCGTACATATGTGAGGCAATCACAGGTCTTCACAGCAAGCACCTCCGGTTCGCAACACACGAGTCGTCGGACCCGTTGTCCGGAAGTATCGCCTTCATCGTCAGAACTGTCTGTAGACGTGTAGGATGGATTTACAATCTTATTTGTCTACAGGCTTCTACCTGCTATTTTCTATAACATCTGCCATAAGACTAAAAACCCTATCTCTAAGTTCACGCTCCGAGTGAACTCCAAGCAAGGCATAGCTCTTGCTCTTGGCCTCTTTGACGGTTCCCCGAGCAACGTTAAGATGTGCGCAAATCTCGGTGGTTCTATTGCCATCAAAAACGCATGTCATGATATCGGCATAAAGCGGCGTGAAACCAAGCCTCAAGAAGGCCTCACGCACGGTATCGCGTCGATCACCCACCCGAACCGTATCTTTCGAACGCAAGAATAGCAGCGAATTAGCCATAAGGATAAGTACGACAAGGAACGCAGTCACGCGTAAGGCAGGCATAAGGCCGCCAACGGCCTCACCGCTCCCAACGGACTCAAAGAAAATGTACAGTCGACTTACCACATCGTGAACCCAGAACGCTGCTCCAGCACCCACAGACACCGAAGAAAGGGTGAGTTCAGGCGAAAGGCACAAGTGCATTTCAGACATCCACCGTATAGCCGCACGGCAACACAGGGCCACAAGCACTATAGCTATCGATAGGATTATCGCATCATGCTCAAAGCCGAAGCATACGAGGATTTCCTCGATGCCCATTCCAGACGCATACATAAACAGGAAGCAGACGAAGACTATCCTGCAGTTCTGATTGAACGATGAGGACCCCAGCGATTCTGAACGGTGATCATGGCCTTTTGTTGCGTCAAGATGCCACGCATCCTTTGACAAGAGAAGTCCAGCCGTCGCCTCTGAAATGTTTTTATATCCGGTTTTAGTCAAGGCCCGCGACAAATAGGTACGGGCAGTAGACGGGGAAATGTCCAAGGCAGAAGCAATCTCCTCGTACGTTTTTCCCTCTATCCTCATAGAGAAAACCACGGACTCCCTTTGAGAAAAACCCGAAGCCGTAAGGATATCGGCAACTGCAGAGTGTTCTCCTCCTAATTTGGCGGCCGCAGAAAAAGCGCTCGTTAAGTCGGGGAAAAATCGCGTTATGGCCCTGGCAAGGATACTGCCCAAAACGGTAACCAGAAGCAATACGATCTCTTGATGCCCACCAAAGCTCAGGAGCACAGCCCCGATGTTTATATTGCGCGAAAACAAACAATCCGTATCGAGAATAACGGCGGCATTACCAAACGCAAGAGGTTCGACGAGCGAGGCAGCAACCCCCATCTCGGCGTTAACGGAAAGGAAAGAACCGATGGAGTCCATCAACGGGACGAGAAGAAACTGAAGGCCAACAAGCAAAGCAATCAAGAGCACAACGGGGCTGTAAAGTGCGAGCTCAGGATACCCGTGGAGAGCAGAGCCATCGGCCACATGTTTCCCCTTTAATCCCGCACGTATGTTTGCGAATTCACCGCCAAGCACCCAAGAACAGCAAGCGACAAGCAAGGGGGCTAGTAACAACAAAATGAACGCGAGCGCCGAAACCACAACATGAAATTGATGAAAGACATTAAGAGATATCGTGTACATCACAAGAAGTGCAATGTCTACGAGCATAAGTCCAAAAAGCCTTTTGGAAATACCCGGTCTCACAGGGCGAGAGATGAGGCCCACACAGAAGCCCGAAAACAGATGCAGACCGATAAGAACGGTGCCAGAAAGGCCCGTATAAATACTTGGCGCCACACAATACAGACCAGCCGCCCCTATAAACAACATAATTGAATGCCAGAGGAACGAGCGCGTCACGTTTTGCAGGGTAGCTGCCTCGGTTGCCATAGAATCAAAGCTCCTAGATAGCATTTTTGGTATTTTAACATCGTTCCCGGCGTTAAAAAAATGTTACCCGAATTAATCAATATCCCCCCTCCACCAAAAGGCACCACGCTGATCCTCCACTTTTGGAAGCGATAACCTGCTAAAAAGGGACAGGTTTGTTTTGGCAGGTTTTATCTGGGCGAACGCCAACCGCCGCGAGGAAGTTGCCTTCCCTCACGGCGGTCTTCTAGCAGCCAAAACCAAGTGAGTAGACTTTTTGCAGGAGGCCGAGCACACCCCGAATCGCCACAGCGCTGACCTGCGGTTTTATTGAGCACTTGTCGTGGTGTGCTCGACAGATCCAAAAAAGTCTACTCACTTGCATCTGAGAGGCATCCGATAGACAAAAAACCGCCGCGGAAGGGGGCCGACTCCCTCCGCGGCGGTTGTTTGCGTTGGTTTTGCGACGGTTTTGCCCGCTTGCTACTCGCTGTAGCGGGTGGCGATGGCGGCTCGCACCATGCCGGTGCTCATGAGGTAGGTCACCAGGAAATAGCCGCCATAGGCTGCCAGGAAAATCGCACATGTGAGGCCCACCGTGCCGCCGATGCTCATGTTGCCAAACGTGCTCACCAGCTCGATGATCACCTTGAGCGCCACAAAGGAGTGCGCCAGACCCACTGTCAGCGGGAACAGGAAGAACACCGCTTGCTGCGCCATCACCGAATGGCGAATCTGGCGGTCGTCACAGCCGATCTGCGCCAGCACGCGATAGCTGCGGCTTCCGTCGGCCACATTGGAGAGCTGCTGGATCGACAGAATTGCCGCACATGCAACGACCAGTACAAAGCCAATATAGATGGCTAGATAGCTAATCATGCCGTTCATCTGCGCCGCCTGCGTATAGATCTCGGAGCGTGTCATGAAGATTCCCCACGACCCCGGCTCCTTGCCGTCAACGAGCAGATTGTCGAGCATGGTGTATTTAATGCTCTCGTCTGCCTTGGTCACATCCATCCCCTGCTTGTAGTTAACGAGCAGATTACTGGAATACGGCTGCAGGTTAAGCTGGGACAGCAGCTCGTCGGCTACGACCACGGTACCGGGATTGCTGCCGAGTGCCGAGTTGGCGATGGCAGCCGTGTCCTCGTCCGACTTATCGGCTGCGGGCTTGAGCTCATGTCCGCCCAAGGTGAGGGTATGGCCCCCAGCCATGTACTTGGTGTACAGGTCGCCCAACTCGCCGCCCATATCGCACGTAAGCAAGTACTGGTCGCGGCCAATGTTCACCGGCTCCTCGCCCATCATCTGGCGCAGTTTGTTGTACTGGCTCGCCGGCGTCACAAACAGGCCCATATCATCGGCATTGCTACCCTCGAGCGCCTTGGGGAGCTTTTCGCCCATGGCCTTGCACATCTCGCCCGCCGTCACCGAAGGATCCGAGCCGCCAAGCGTATAGCTCAGATACGAATCAATCTGCACATGCTCGCCGGCAACATCGGCGATATTGACCTTCTTTCCGGCCTCGTTGCCATTATCTGCCGACTTGCCCTTGATACTTTCC
Source organism: uncultured Collinsella sp. (assembly GCA_938023905.1). GTDB lineage: Bacteria > Actinomycetota > Coriobacteriia > Coriobacteriales > Coriobacteriaceae > Collinsella. The sequence continues at coordinate 45,368 of CALJCO010000094.1, forward strand.
GCAACGTTATCGGGATCGATACGGTCACCGTGCCATGCAGAGTACAAATCGACCGTTGCGTCTGCCAGCACCATGCGATCGGCCTCGGAAGGATTGACATACTTCTTGTAGTAGTCGAGCCTATCGGACGCGTAATAGATATACGTCTGCGACATATCCGCCGGCGTATAGCGCTCCAGGTTCTCGTTCATCACGTTGGCGATCGACATGCCGCAGGTCACCGAGGTAATGGCCAGAAACAGGATCATCGCGATAACGCCCATCGAAAAGCACACCGTGTTGACCTTGGCCGCAAGCTGGCGCACGGTAAACATGTTGAGGCCGCGCCAATACACGCTGCGCAGGCTCTGCAGCAGCTTGATGAGCATGCCCGAAAGTCCCCAAAATAGGGCAAAGGTACCCACCGTAACCATGGCCGTGGTGATACCGAACTGGTTCATGGCCTCCTGCAGCTTACCCTCCGTCGCGGTGAGCGGGAACCCGTCGCGCAGCAGACGGTAATAGGCCACGCCCACCAGCACCACGCCCACGACAAAGATGGCAATCGCGATCCAGGGGTTGCGCGTCTTGATGCTCTCGTTGCGACGCTCGGCACCCATAAGCTCGATGAGCCTGGTGCGGCGCACGGCGCGAAGGTTCAGCAGCAGCGTGAGCACAAACATCACGAGCATGCAGGCAAGGGTCAGGTTGAACGCATGCACCGAGAAAAAGAAGTGGAAATTAGCGATCTGCGTCTTAAAGAGCGAGGCCGTAAAGAATGTCATGAGCTGGGAGAGCCCCACGCCCAGCACAATGCCAGCGACAAAAGCGCCGACCGAAACAAATACGGTCTCGAGCGCCATGATCGTGGCGACGCGCCCGCGGCGCATGCCGAGCACCTGGTACAGGCCGAACTCCTTTTTGCGGCGCTTCATGATGAAGTTGTTGGCATACACCATCAAAAAGGCCATGACGCCGGCCAAAAAGTACGTCAGGTAGCCGAGCATGCTGCCCATGAGCTCGGACAGTCCCTCCTCCTTGATGCCGGCAATGTCGACCTGCATCGAGACGGTATTGAAGGCATAGAAGACCGTGACACCCAGGGTGAGCGTCAGCAAGTAGACAAGGTAATCGCGGCCGGCGCGGCGGACGTTGCCCCAAGCGAGTTTACAGAGCATCGGAGCCCTCACCGCCCATCATGGCAACGACCTCCATAATGCGGTCGAAGAACTCTCGGCGGTCGGTGTCGCCGCGGCGCAGCTCGGTGAAAATCTTGCCGTCGCGGATAAACAGCACACGGCTCGTGTAGCTGGCGGCAAAGCTGTCGTGCGTGACCATGAGCACGGTGGCGCGCAGACGGCGATTGAGCGCCTCCAGGCTCTCGAGCAGCAGGCGGGCGCTCTTGGAATCGAGGGCGCCGGTGGGCTCGTCGGCCATGATCATAGTTGGGTCGGTGACGAGTGCGCGAGCCGCGGCAACGCGCTGTTGCTGACCGCCGGACATCTGGTAGGGATACTTGTCGAGCACCTGACTGATAGACAGACGCGCGGCTACATCCTGCACGCGGGTCGAGATCTCTGCCGAGTTTGTGCGGGCGATGGTGAGCGGCAGGGCGATGTTCTCGCGCGCCGTGAGCGTATCGAGCAAGTTGGAGTCCTGGAAGATAAAGCCCAGCTCCTCGCGGCGGAACTGCGAAAGCTTGGCCTGCTTCATGCGCGTCACATCCTGGCCGTTGATGCGAATGGTGCCGCTCGTGGCGCTATCGATGGTCGACACGCAGTTGAGCAGCGTCGACTTGCCCGAGCCCGAGGCGCCCATGATGCCGACGAATTCGCCGCGGTTGACGGTAAAGCTGACATCGTTGAGCGCGCGGGTCACGTTGCCCAGTGTTCCATATACCTTTTCGAGATGCGCGACCTCCAGTACCGGGGTCGCCATTTGGGTGGTTTGCATACCGAGTCCTTTCTTGCGATTAGTCTACGGCATCTATAGTCGCAAGGAGCCGAGTCGGCTACCATCGATATGGCTTACGCTTGCCTTACCGTTGTGTAAGGTAGTGCAGGGAACGTTTTGATGTTGAGGAAGGGCTCCTGTTGAAGACTGTTCATGTTGCCGCTGGGATCATTCGCAAGGAAGGATCTGACGAGCTGCTTGCCGTGCAGCGCGGCTACGGCAACATGCAGGGACTATGGGAGTTCCCGGGCGGCAAACTTCTGCGCGGCGAGACACCCGAAGACGCCGTGCGCCGCGAGCTTATGGAAGAGCTACAGGTAAAAGTCACCAACCTGCGTGATTTCTACACCGTTGAGTATGACTACCCCGATTTTCATCTCTCCATGGAGTGTTACTACTGCTCGCTCGCCGATGAATCCGATGAGCCCCAGAAACACGACCGCCAGCTTGATATCCGCTGGATTCCACGCACCTCGCTTGCCACGGTGGAATGGATGCCCGCCGACAAGGGGCTCATTGATGCTCTGATTGAGTTAAAGGAAGATCGGCTTGAGGCAAGCTCCGCCGATGACGCCGCGCCCAACACAACCGACAAACCCGCCACCAAACCCAAGCGCGCACCTAAACGCCGCAGCAAAAAGCGTCCCAAGCCCGGTCTGCTCGACGGCATCGATACCTCGGACCTCTCCGCTGACGAGCGCGAACTGGTCCGCCGTCGCGCCGCCATCAAAAAGTCCATGAAGGGCAACAAGCGCGCCAACACCAAGCCCGAGCTGCTCGTACGTCAGCGCCTACGGGCCGCGGGCCTTACGGGCTATCGTTTGGAATGGAAGGTACCCGGCAAGCCCGACATCGCCTTCCCCGGCCGCAAGATCGCCATCTTCGTCAACGGTTGCTTTTGGCACCGCTGCCCCAAGTGCAACCCAAGCCAGCCCAAGCGCAACGTTGAGTTTTGGGAGGCAAAGTTCCGTCGCAACGTCGAGCGCGACCGTGCTGCTGTGGCAGCGCTCACTCAAATGGGCTGGACGCCCATAACCATCTGGGAATGCGAACTCAAAAAAGACCGCATCGACGCCACGATGGAAAAGGTCATCGAGCAGGTGCGCGCCACAGAGCCGCAGCGCTAACAGCGAGCATTCACACGCTCCGCACGTCCGCGCCACATCCACGTCACAAACCTTAGAAAGCCCTTAAGCTCAAAACCTTTCAAGAGTGTTACTCGATACCTCTGACCTGCAGTTTCATCGTAACACTAAACCAGGTTAAGCCTTTCTTTAGCGCTTCCTTATCTGCGCTCGCGGCATAATACTGCCAACGCACGGGACCTAGCAGCACACCCCGTGCGCAATCTTTTGGTGGACATCGAGGAGGCCGCATAAGCATGCATTCTTCCAATGACGCAGCACAGCAGCCATCCCTAAAACATGCTAACCTTTTCTCCTTCCCCCCGACGCAGAGAAACGGCCTCCTCGACTCCCCCACCACAAAAACCAAGCGCTCAGCCGATCAGAGCCTCAACTTACGAGCATCCTTCGAAAAGCTCCAAGCATCCCTAGACAAGGCGTTCCCCGAACAGGCAAGAGCAATCTAAGCCCATCGCGCTTTATACTGATGCCATGCGAAACATGGATCACATAGAATTGCACCGCGGAGGACGCGAGGAAGCGTTTCCCGAGACCGCCGAAGACTGGCCCTATATTGCCGAACGCGCAGAATTCGCTCGCTATCCGGGCAATTCCGTCCCCTGGCACTGGCATTCCGAAGTCGAGCTTTTCTACATGGAGCAGGGAGCGATTGACTATCGAACGCGCGCGGCTCATGAACACGTGCGCTTTGAGGAAGGGTCCGCCGGCTTTATCAACGGCGGCGTTTTGCACAGCACGCTGCAATCACCCAATTCGGCACCAGCCATTCAAATGTTGCATATCTTTCAGCCGTCGATGCTCGGCGATCCCGCGGGACGCCTTCAAAAGCGCTATATCAATCCTTTGCTGCAATGTCGAGGCGTCGATGTGCTCAAATGGTCGCCCACCAACCCCGACGATATGCCCTTTATCGATTTGCTAAAGAGTTCCTTTAACCACGACCTTCAACGGCCGCAGAACGAGATGGCGCTTCGGAATAGCTTGTCAGAGCTCTGGATTCAGATTTACGCCAAGGCCGAACCGCTCTTTTCCTCCGACAACGCCTCTTGGATGACCAACCGCGACGTACAGTTCAAGGCAATCCTGGACTATATCCGCGCAAACTATGCAGCCGCTATAGATGTGCCCCAGATGGCATCTGCAGCCGGCGTAAGCGAAAGAGAGTGTTACCGCATTATCGAAGCTTGCGCAGGAACGACCCCGGCGGCATATCTGCGCGCATACCGCGTAAACCGTGTTTGCGAACTTTTGGCACACACCACGCGAACGGTCCAGACAGTCGCGCGCCAATGCGGCTTTGCGACAGCAAGCCATCTTGGCCAGGTATTTAAAGAACAAATGGGATGCACTCCTTCGAGCTATCGAGCAGTGAGGCAGAATCTCGATAGCACCAGGCAGAAATCCCGCTAGCCTTTCTTCTGTCACCGCATCAAACTTGCAGGCAAACAACAGAGAGGAGAAATCATATGAAGCACTTTGACCATATCGTATTTGACGTTGATGGGACATTGGCAGATACAGAAGAAAGCGTTCTATCATCGCTTGTCCAGATTGTCCAAGAAGAGACCGGCAAAACGCTCCCCCGACACGAGCTTGAATTTGCCCTCGGCATACCCGGCAAGGATGCCCTTGAGAAACTTGGAATCTACTCGCAGGCAACGTTGGATCGCTGGTGCCAAGTTGCCGCCAGCTTTAAAAGCACCATCAGCGTGTTTCCAGGTTTGCTTGAAGTCATCGCAACACTCGCCGATAGCGGCTGCAAACTTGGCATCGTCTCCTCACGTGCGCGCGACGAATACACAAAAGAAATTGCACCCCTTGGTTTCGATAAGTATTTTGAGCACATCATCCTTGTCGAAGACACAACCGAACATAAACCCGCACCCGCACCCATGCTCGAATATCTCCGGCGTACGGGCGCGAATCCTGGCAACGTCGTCTACGTTGGCGACACCGTCTACGACGAACAATGCGCAACTTCGGCAGGGGTCAGTTTTGCCAGAGCGGCATGGGGATCACACCAAGACATCCCAAACGCCACCTACAACCTCAAAACCCCCAACGACCTACTAACCCTAACAACCAAATAACCCACGCGTCCCACCCTTTCAGCCCCAACACCATAAGGGCGATTGAGCAGAACGGCTTGGGCGGGTCCCCGTACTTAGTTTCCAAAATCATTCCGCAGCGCGAAAGCTTCTTATTATTTTCCGCCCTAACGCCACAAGGGCGACGACCTCGAGTAGGTCAACCTGGGAGGGACGAGGGCTTAGTTCTCCAATCTTTCCGCAGGGGGGTGTTCCTATAGTTTTGTCAACTGGGAAATGCTCTC